>DASZLQ010000001.1:0-2236 GCA_035552295.1 Mycobacterium sp.
GGGATCACTTCACCGCCCGTGGCGGCGCCGCCCGCCGAACCCCTGCCGCCGCCCCCGCCGCCCGATCAACCGCTTACCCAAAAGATGCTGTGGGATCGCCTTTGCGTAGCGCTCACCCCGGGAAATGTCGTCCTCGCCGACCAGGGAACGTCGTTCTACGGCATGGCGGATCACCGGCTGCCGCACGGAGTCACCTTCATCGGTCAACCGCTTTGGGGCTCAATCGGTTACACGCTGCCCGCGGCGGTCGGAGCCGCGGTGGCGCATCCGGACCGCAGGACGGTGTTGCTGATCGGCGATGGGGCCGCGCAACTGACCGTCCAGGAGCTCGGCACCTTCTCCCGCGAAGGATTGTCCCCGGTCATCGTGGTGGTCAACAACGACGGTTACACCGTCGAACGGGCGATTCACGGAGAGACGGCGCCCTACAATGACATCGTCAGCTGGAAGTGGACCGACATCCCCAATGCGCTGGGCGCGGGCGACCATCTGGCGTTTCGGGCCCAGACCTACGGTGAGCTCGACGACGCGTTCACCGCCGCCGCACAGCATCAAGATCGCATGGTGTTCGTCGAGGTGGTGTTGCCGCGGCTCGAGATCCCGCCCCTGCTCGGTCAACTCGTTGGGCCCATGTCACCGGACGGCGGCCGGCACCGCTGAGGAAGCCTAGATCGATCACGCCGTTCGGTCCGGCGTTGATGATCGCAGTATCGCCTGGACAGTCCGCCGGCAGCGCCCGCAGTCGGCGCCTGCTCCGCAAGCCTGGGCGACATCCTTGGTCGTCGACGCCCCGGCCGCGACAACTTCGCCCACCGTTTGGCTGGTGATTCCGTTACAGAGGCACACGAACATCGAGGCCGCCGCTCAGTCCGCCTCGATGCGCATCATGTTGGAGAATCGGCCGACAAATATCGGCGGGTACGGCCCCACTCCGGCACCGGACATCCACTCGGCCACCGCGTCAGGATGATCGATCCATTGCCGCGCGCTCTCTTCATCGGGCAACTCCGACATGATCAGCACCTCGTGCTGATCATCGAAAGCCTGGAAGACCCAGGTCTTCCTAACGCCGGCCGCGGTGAATCTGTCCATCGCCGAGGCCACTTCGGCGGTGAGGGTTGACACGTCGTGGACGGACGCGATCGTGACGACCACGACGCCAGGTACCTCGGGAGTTGCCGTCGGCGGCGCCGGAATGAACCTGTCGACGATCTCGCCGGCGAAGACGGCGGGAATGTCTTCGACACCGGCGGCATCGAACCAATCGAAGAAGACGCGCGAGCGCAGCAGTTCCACGATGGGCTCACGGCTGTGCACTCCGATCATCACCAGTACGCGGCCGTCGTCGTGGGTGGACGTGTACACCAGCACGTGGTGTGCGCCGATATCGGCGAGTGCCGCCTTGTTGCGCTCGAGCAGCGGCCACACTCGGGTCGGGTCCGGGACACGATAATCCGATGCGATCACCATCGAGTGAATATCGCCGGTAGTCAATGCAGTAGGTCCTTCATCACTTTCCCCGTGGCGTTGAGCGGCAGCGCGTCGAGGAACTGGATGGATCTCGGCGCTTTGAATCCCGCCATCCGCTCTCGGCACCACGCGATCAGGTCATCTTCGGACACCTTAGTTTTAGCCACCACGAAGGCCTTACCCACCTGGCCAAGACGATCGTCCGGAACGCCGATCACGGCGGCTTGCGCCACCGCTGGGTGCTCGAGCAAAAATCCCTCGATCTCCGCCGGGTAGGCGTTGAACCCACCAACGATGAACATGTCCTTCTTGCGGCCCACCACGCGGAGGCGGCCTGCGTCGTCGAACTTGCCCAGATCTCCGGTGTGCAGCCAGCCGTCGTCATCGATCGCCAGCGCGGTGGCCTCCGGCTCATCGAAGTAGCCCTGCATGACGCCGTAGCCGCGGACCAGCACCTCGCCGTCGTCGCCGATGCGCACCTCGACCCCCTCGCAGGGCAGGCCCGCGGTGGTGGCCACATCCTCGAACGAATCGCCAGGTCGAGACAAGGTGACGTTGCCGGCCTCGGTCAGCCCGTAACCGGTCATCAACGTCTGGAAGGGCAATTCGCCGTGTATGCGACGAACCAGCTCGACTGGGATGTCAGCGGCGCCGGTGACGCCTGCCCGCAACGTCGACAGCTTGGCCTTGTCGCGAACTGTGAGCAACGAGTGGTACAGCGTCGGCGGGCCGGGCAGCATCGTGATGCCTTCCCGTCCAATGAGAT
>DASZLQ010000002.1:0-7391 GCA_035552295.1 Mycobacterium sp.
TGGACTGGGCGGCCTGCGAGCACGTTCCCGACGACTACCTTGCCCTGCTCTCCGAGGAGCTGGACCTCGACGGGGCCGACCCCCGCCGCCCGGTGACCCTGCCAACCGAGCGCGCGGCCGAGGTCCCGGTCCTCGTTGTCGGATGCGGCGAATCCGGCATTCTGGCCGGAGTGCGCCTCAAACAAGCCGGCATTCCCTTCACCATCGTGGAGAAAAACGCCGGTCCGGGCGGAACATGGTGGGAGAACAGCTATCCCGGTGCCCGTGTGGACGTGGCGAACCATTTCTATTGCTACAGCTTCGAACCCAACTACGACTGGACACACTTCTTCGCCGAGCAGTACGAGCTGCAAGACTATTTCACCCACGTGATGACCAAGCACGGCCTGGCTGAGCACGTGCGGTGGAACACCGAGGTTCTCGCGGCGGAGTGGCACGATGACGACGGCATGTGGAGCGTTACCCTCCGCTCCGCTCACGGGCAGACAAGCACGCTGAGTGCGCGGGCCCTCATTACCGCGGTCGGTCAGCTAAATCGGCCCCATGTCCCCGAATTCGACGGTGCCGGCACCTTCGAGGGGCCGTCGTTTCACTCCGCGGCCTGGGATCACTCGGTCGACCTGACCGGCAAGCGGGTCGCACTCGTTGGGGCCGGCGCCAGCGGGTTCCAGATCGCACCCGCGATTGCCGAGGACGTCGAGCGGCTCACCGTCTTTCAACGGACTGCGCAGTGGATGTTCCCGAATGCGATGTACCACGACGAAGTCGGTGACGGCGTGCGCTGGGCGATGCGCCACCTGCCGTTCTACGGCCGGTGGTACCGGTTCCTCGTGCTGTGGCCCGGCTCGGACAAAGGTCTCGACGCCGCGCAGGGCGACCCGAATTATGCCGATCAGGACTATGCCGTCAGCGACATCAATGCCGCCGCGCGAATGATGTTCAGCCAATGGATCACCAGCCAAGTCGGCGCAAATGACGACCTGCTGACCAAGGTCATGCCCGACTATCCTGCTACTGGCAAACGGACATTGCAGGACAACGGGAGCTGGCTGCAGACATTGCAACGGGACAATGTCCAACTGGTGCGTACGCCGATCCGCAAGATCGTCCCGCGCGGCGTCGTCACCGAAGACGGCGTCACCCACGACGCCGACATCATCGTATACGCCACCGGATTCCGGCACACCGATGTGCTATGGCCGCTGAAAGTCACTGGCCGCGACGGAATCAACCTGCACGACATGTGGGGGAGTCGACCGTATGCCTACCTGGGCATCACCGTTCCGGAATTTCCCAACTTCTTCATCGTTTACGGGCCCGGGACGCATCTCGCCCACGGGGGCAGCCTGATCTTCCAGTCCGAACTGCAGATGCGCTACATCGATCAATGCCTGAGGCGGCTGGCGGAGCCGGACGTGCATTCCGTGGAACCGTGCGCGGAAGCGGCCACCGATTGGCATCAGCGGACTCAGACCCAAATCAAGAAGATGGTGTGGTCACATCCCGCGGTCAAACACTCGTACTTCAAAAATGCCGACGGGGAGATCCACACCGTCAGCCCGTGGCGGCTCAACGAGTACTGGGCTGCGGTGCGCGAACCCGATTGGTCCCGATTCGTTGTGCGACAAAGAAAGTGAGCACACCAGCATGCGCACCGTAGTTGTCGATGGGCCCCGCAGCATCCGGGTCGACACCCGACCCGATCCGGCACTTCCCGGTCCCGACGGGGCGATCGTCGAGGTTACCGCCGCGGGCATCTGCGGATCCGACCTGCATTTCTACGAAGGCGATTTTCCGCTCGCCGAGCCGATGACGCTCGGGCACGAGGCGGTGGCCACCGTCGTCGAAATCGGACCGGAGGTGCGCACCGTCGAGGTTGGCGATCAGGTCATGGTGTCTTCCGTGACCGGTTGCGGCGCGTGCCCCGGCTGCGCGACCCGCGACCCGGTCATGTGCTACTCCGGATTTCAGATCTTCGGCGGCGGCGTGCTTGCCGGCGCACAGGCGGATCTTCTCGCCGTGCCCGCCGCCGACTTCCAGCTGCTCAAGATCCCCGAAGCGATCAGCACCGAACAGGCGTTGCTACTTACTGACAACCTCGCCACCGGCTGGGCTGCGGCACAGCGCGCCGATATTCCATACGGCGGAACCGTAGCGGTCATCGGTCTGGGAGCGGTTGGCTTGTGCTCGCTGCGCAGCGCCCTTTTCCAGGGTGCAGCAACGGTTTTCGCTGTCGATCGGGTCGACGGCCGGTTGGACCGTGCTGCCCGGTGGGGAGCAACGCCGATCAAGGCGCCAGCGGTCGACGCCATACTTGCCGCAACGGGAGGCCGCGGCGCCGACGCGGTGATCGACGCCGTCGCGACCGACGCATCCCTGACCGACGCGCTCAACGCGGTACGGCCGGGAGGCACCGTCTCGGTTGTCGGTGTGCACGATATGAATCCGTTTCCACTCAACGCCCTGGGCTGCCTGATTCGCAGCATTACGTTGCGGATGACCACTGCGCCGGTGCAGCGCACCTGGCCGGAATTGATCCCACTGCTTCAGTCCGGCCGGCTCGATGTCGACGGCATCTTCACCACGACACTGCCTTTGGATGAAGCGGCCAAGGGTTACGCGACCGCGGAGTCGCGGTCTGGTGAGGACGTGAAAATTCTGCTTACCCCGTAGCTCACCGAGTTGCCGTGATGTACTGCGAGCGCATGAAGCTGTCGATCTTGACGTCCACGTCCGGCGGGGTCATGCCATAACCGGCCTGCAACTCAAGGGTGTTGCGGACAGGTTCGACAGCCCAACCACGAGCAGCCAGCCAATCTGCGGGGTCCGTCTTGGTCTCGTAGGTGAGAGCGGAGAAGTCCACGTCGCCCGACATGTTGACCCCGGGGTGGGTCGACTCCAGAGCTTCGAGCTGCGCGCGGTCTAGGCGCGATCCCAACGCGCCCACGGCAACTCGGCTGCCCGGCGCGCACAGCTCGCTGATCCGGGTGAAGAGAGCATCTTGCGCGTCGTCGGTCAAGTAGGGCAACACTCCCTCCACCGACCAGGCGCTGGGGCTTTGCGGATCGAACCCGGCCGCTCTCAACGGCGTGGACCAGTCGGTGCGTAAATCGGCCGCCACCTCGGTCCTGTGGGCCTTGGGTGCCGCACCCTGCTCGTTCAGCACGCGTGCCTTGAATTCCAGAACTTTCGGTAGATCGACTTCGAAAACCGTTGTGCCTTCCGGCCACTCAAGGCGATAGGCCCGGGAGTCCAATCCAGCGGCGACGATCACCGCCTGGCGTATGCCGGCGTCGCCGGCGGAAGTGAAAAAATCGTCGAAGAATCGCGTCTGCACGCCGTAAAGGCGGGGAAAAGCGGTCTCGTCCTCGGTGGTACCCGGGTTGGCAAGTACACCCACGAGATACGGGTCCTGTGCAGCAGCAATGAAAAGCTTCGCGTAATCGTCGCGGACCAGCGGTTGCGGGCTCACGGCGTGCAGAGCGCGCCAGCCCGCCACCAGGAGCGCGGTGTAGCCCACGCTGCTGATGATGTCCCAGCGGTCGTCGTCGGAACGAAGCGAACCAAATTCGGGTGTCCTGCTCATCGGTCCAAAGTACCGGCGGTGGCGGCCTCAGAGCTCGAGAAGCACCGTCACCGGGCCGTCGTTTACCAATCCGACCTGCATGTTCGCTCCGAACACTCCCGTCTCCACTTGGGCTCCCAGCCCTCGCAACGCCTCGGCGAACGCCGTCACGAGCGGCTCGGCGACCGGCCCTGCAGCGGCTGCGTTCCATGACGGCCGGCGCCCCTTCGCGGTGTCGGCGTACAGGGTGAACTGGCTGATCACCAGGATCGGCGCGTTGGCCTCGGCCGCCGACCGTTCGTCGGCGAGAATCCGCAGATTCCATAGCTTTTCGGCGAGCCGCCGCGCCTTGTCAGCGTCGTCGCTCTGGGTAACACCGACGAATGCGAGCAGTCCCTGGCTATCCGGTCGAATGGCACCGACCACCCGGCCATCCACCGACACCGCCGCTGATGAGACTCTTTGCACCAGAACCCGCATGGGGCTCGATGCTGCCAGGCCGGCTAGGTACGCTCATCGGGTGTCTGTGCTTGTCGCATTTTCGGTTACCCCGCTCGGGGTGGGCGAGGGCGTCGGCGAGATCGTTGCCGAGGCGGTTCGGGTGGTCCGCGAGTCCGGCCTGCCCAACGAGACGGACTCGATGTTCACCGTGATCGAAGGCGAGACCTGGGAAGAAGTGATGCTGGTGGTGCAGCGCGCGGTGGAGGCTGTCGCCGCTCGCTCACCTCGGGTCAGCACGGTGATCAAGGCGGACTGGCGAAAAGGAGCCACCGACGCGATGACGGAGAAGGTCGCGTCCGTCGAGCGCCATCTGTCCCCCGGCTAGCCCCGCACTGCGTCCCGGAACGCCTGCTCGGCCGCCTCACCGTGGACCGCGAACACTACCCGCTCGAGCGAACTCGGCTGGTGTTGCCGCACCGCGTCGACCATCAGTCGTGCGGCGTCCTCGAGCGGGAAGCCGCCTACACCCGTACCGAACGCGACCAGCGCCAGCGACCGGCAACCCAGCTCGTCTGCCTTCCGCAACGTCGAACTGGTGGCCCGCGCGATGATCTCGGCCGAGGTGGGACCGCCCAGCTCCATCGTCGCCGCGTGGATCACGTAGCGAGCCGGCATGTCGCCGGCTGTGGTCTCGACGGCGTCCCCGAGACCGATCGGCGCTTTCTCGGTCGATTCACGTTGCACGTCGGGCCCACCGGCGCGGGCGATCGCCGCGGCGACTCCGCCACCATGTCGTAGCTCTGTATTGGCGGCATTGGTGATCGCGTCGAGTTCGAGTTTGGTCACGTCAGCCTGCACTACCTCTAACTCGTTCATCGGTTCATTGTCTCGCAGGGAGCCCATTGCTAGTTCGATGATCCGACGAACAACGCGCCAGTAGGCTCATGCCGGTGAGCGCACGTGCAGGCATCGTGGTCACCGGGACCGAGGTCCTCACCGGCCGAATTCAAGACCGAAACGGACCGTGGATTGCCGACCGGCTCTTGGAACTGGGCGTGGAACTGGCGCACATCACGATCTGCGGTGACCGCCCGGCCGACATCGAGGCGCAACTGCGCTTCATGGCGGAGCAAGGCGTGGACCTGATTATCACCAGCGGCGGCCTGGGACCCACGGCCGACGATATGACGGTCGAGGTGGTGGCGCGGTTCTGCGGACGGGAGCTGGTGCTCGACGAAGAGGTCGAGGACAAGATCGCCGACATCCTCAAGCGCCTGATGGCGCACTTCGATACGGAAAGCTTCGATGCGGTCCGCGCCGCCAACCGCAAGCAGGCGATGATTCCCGCGGGTTCGCAGGTGCTCGATCCGGTGGGCACCGCGCCGGGTGTGGTGGTCCCCGGTAAGCCGGCGGTGATCGTGCTGCCGGGGCCGCCGCGCGAGCTTCAGCCGATGTGGCGCTGGGCCGTGGAGACCCCCGCGGCGCAGGAGGCGATCGCCGGCCGAACGATCTACCGGCAATCGACGATTCGGATGTTCGGTCTGCCCGAGTCTGGGCTGGCCGAAACCCTGCGCGGCGCCGAGGCGTCCATTTCCGGCTTCGACTCGCTGGAGATCACCACATGCCTGCGGCGCGGCGAGATTGAAATGGTCACCCGCTACGAGCCGGACGCCGCCGACGTGTACGCGCAGCTGACCAAGCTGCTGCGGGACCGGCACGGACACCAGCTCTTTTCCGAAGACGGCTCCCAGGTGGACGATCTGGTCGCGCGGTTGCTGGCCGGTCGCCGGATAGCGACGGCGGAATCCTGCACCGCCGGGATGGTCGCGGCGCGGCTGACCGACCGGCCGGGTTCGTCCGACTACGTGGCCGGGGGCGTGGTGGCCTACTCCAACGAGGCCAAAGCACAGCTACTCGGCGTCGACCCGGCGCTGATCCAGGCACACGGTGCGGTGTCCGAGCCGGTGGCCGAGGCGATGGCGAGGAGCGCGCTGCAGCGCTTCGGCGCCGATACCGCCGTCGCGACCACCGGGATCGCCGGTCCTGGCGGGGGATCGACGCAAAAGCCGGTCGGTACCGTCTGCTTCAGCGTGATGCTTGCCGACGGCCGCAAGGACACCCGGACGTTGCGGCTGCCCGGTAACCGCTCCGACATCCGGGAGCGCTCGACGACGGTGGCGATGCACCTGCTGCGACGCCTGCTCGGCAGCACCGAATAAGTTCACGTCATTTCGGATGGGACAAAAGCGCTTTCGGAGGTGCCGAAGCGAATCCCCGTGGCGTCCTTGCCAATCAGCGTGAGGAAGCCCACGGCGATCAGCACCGGCACGATCGTCGCTGCCAACGCGAAGGGATAGCCGTGCGACTCGGCCAAGCGTTCCTGAATGGGCAAGTTGAATGCGGCCAGCAGGTTCCCGAGCTGGTAGGTCACCCCGGGGTAGAGGCCGCGGATGGCGTCCGGCGACAGCTCGGTCAAATGAGCGGGGATCACCCCCCACGCGCCCTGCACGCAGAGCTGCATCAGAAACGAGCCGAGGCACAACATCGCCGCCGTGCGCGAATAGGCGAACAGCGGCACGATCGGCAGGCCCAGCACCGCGCAGAAGACGACTGTGTAGCGGCGGCTGAACCGCTGTGACAGCGTCCCAAAGAACAGGCCGCCGATGATGGCGCCGACGTTGTACAGCACGACGATCCACTTGACGTTCACGCTGGACAGGCCGGCACCCTGGTTGGTGGTCGCCGTCAGGAAGGTCGGGTAGACGTCCTGGGTACCGTGGCTCATCCAGTTGAACGCGGTCATCAGCAGCACCAAGTAGATGAACCGGCGGACGATCGAGCCGTCGCGCAGCACGTCGCGGATCCTGGTGCTGGTGAGCCGCATCCGGTCCTGCGCGGCTTCCCAGATCTCGGACTCCTCCACCCGGTATCGGATGATCAGGCTGATCAGCGCCGGGATGATGCTCAAAGCGAACAGCCAGCGCCACGACAACCCCAGCCAATTCATCACCACCAGCGACGCGACGCTCGCCAACAGATAGCCGAATGCGTAACCCTCCTGCAGCAGCCCGGAGAAGAATCCGCGTCGTTCGACGGGAACCTTCTCCATGGCGAGCGCGGCTCCCAACCCCCACTCACCACCCATGCCAATGCCGTACAGCAGCCGCAGGATCACCAGGATGGTGAAGTTGGGGGCGAACGCGCACAGGAAACCCACCACGGAGTAGAACATCACGTCGACCATCAGGGGGAGCCGCCGCCCGACGCGGTCCGCCCACAGCCCGAACAGCAGCGCGCCGACGGGCCGCATGACCAGGGTGGCCGTCGTGACGAACGCGACTTCAGCCTTGCTCTGATGGAAAGTCTTCGCGATGTCGGCGTAGAC
>DASZLQ010000003.1:0-8730 GCA_035552295.1 Mycobacterium sp.
TGGGACGGTTTCAGGTCCATTTGCTTCCGTGACCAGGACCAAGTCGAGCTGGGCAGCCGAAACGAGCGGCCGATGACCCGTTATTTTCCCGAGCTGGTCGCGGCGGTCCAGGCCGAGCTGCCGCCGCGCTGCGTGATCGACGGCGAGATTGTCGTCGCCACCGACCACGGCCTGGACTTCGAGGCGTTGCAGCAGCGCATCCACCCGGCCGATTCGCGGGTGCGGATGCTCGCCGAGAAGACGCCGGCCTCCTTCATCGCGTTCGACTTGCTCGCCTTGGCCGACGACGACTACACATCGCGGCCATTCAGCGAGCGGCGCGCCGCCCTCGTTGACGCCTTGGCCGATTCCGGGCCCTCGTTTCATGTCACGCCGGCCACCACCGACCTGCAGACCGCTCAGCAATGGTTCGAGGAGTTCGAGGGGGCCGGCCTCGACGGTGTCATCGCCAAGCCGCTGACGATCACCTATCAGCCGGACAAGCGCGTCATGTTCAAAATCAAGCACGAGCGAACGGCGGACTGCGTGGTCGCCGGGTATCGAGTCCACAAGTCCGGCGGCGACGCCATCGGGTCGCTACTGCTCGGGCTCTATCAGGACGACGGCCAGCTGGCGTCGGTCGGAGTCATCGGCGCCTTCCCGATGGCCGAACGGCGACGGCTGTTTTCCGAGTTGCAGCCGCTGGTCACCAGCTTCGACGACCACCCGTGGAACTGGGCGGCCCACGAAGCCGGCGAGCGCACGCCGCGCAAGAACGAGTTCTCCCGCTGGAACACCGGCAAGGATCTCTCGTTCGTCCCGCTGCGACCCGAGCGGGTCGTCGAGGTGCGCTACGACCACATGGAAGGTCGACGATTCCGCCACACCGCCCAGTTCAGCCGGTGGCGCCCCGACCGCGATCCACGCTCGTGCACCTACGAACAACTTGAGCAGCCGCTCACCTTCAGCCTGGGCGACATCGTGCCGGGCCTCGGTGCCTAGAAGGGCGGTGGCTGGTTGCGTTCGGCCATGTGGCCGGCATTGAGGGCGCGTTCGGCATTGATGCGGGACGTGCGGTCTTGCTCTCGGGTTCGCCGGCGTCTGGGCATCATGAGGCCGCAGGTTGGCCGATATGCCGTTGGGACAGCGGGTAATTCGCCCGTGGGCATGCACAGCGCCGGAAACAGCAGGCGACTACCCGGACGGGTCACGTACTTCTGCCCGCTCGGAGAAGTCCAGACGACTGTGCCATCCGGCCATTGCTCGTCGCGCCAGCCCGTCCAAAAGGTCTTCAAGAGGTGGTGACACCGGACCCATGAAGAACCCTTCACAGGAACGGGAACACATCCACCATGACGTGGGCGGCACCTCATCGTCGATAGCGCCGGCCACGCCCTCGTCGAGACATGGCCCAGCGAGCCCGGTCACGAAACGATATCCCACTCCTTGTCGGGTATACCGGCAATGCAATGGTAGGCGATCACCGGAGTCCCAGGGTTCGCCACGTTGCTTGAAACGCAGAAGCAGGGACCGAGTGCACTCGTGATATGGCCGTCGGTTTGGTGAGTCCAACGCTGGTTGTCCGCATTGGTCTGACATGGCGAGAGGATCGCCGGGGTCTCATCCGCTGCGTCGCTGATGCTTACGCACTGCCCGGGGAAGGCCACGCTCTGGATCTGACCGGGCGAGTTGAAAACCCAAAGCTGGGACTTCGACCCATCACAGGGGTTGACCATCGTCGCCGCGTTGTTCCCATCCGGTGCGTCGAGACACCAATTGCCCTCCAATCGGCTCTTCAAGTGAACCGGGTCGGCGGCACTTGCCACACCAGCGCTTAGCACCGCGACACCGACCACCGCGCCGACGACGACAAGGGCCCGGCGCACACCACCCATCAACCGTGATTCATGCATCTCAGCCCCATCCTCTCGTCCTGGTCCACCTCAGGCACCCCACGCGGCGCAGGCTAGACCGTGACCACCACCGTCACAGCCGGTTTGCCGCAGGGAACAAGATTCAAACCCCAGCCTGCGCCTCCAGCGACGGTTGTGGCCACTGCGTCACCCGGCCCGTGACAAGCCAGCACCAGATATCAGAAGGGTGGCGGTTTGTTGCGTTCGGCGACGTGGGCGTCGTTGAGCGCGCGTTCGGCATTGATGCGGCACGCGCGGTCTTGCTCCCGAGTTCGTCGGCGCATGGGCATCATGACCCCGCGGACGCCGGGTGACTGATTCAGCCTTGGGGCAGAAGGCAATTCGCCGGTCGGCAAGCACAGGGCGGGGAACAGCAAGCGACTGCCCGGACGAGTGACGTACGTCTGCCCCGTCGGAGCGGTCCAGATGACAGTGCCGTCGGGCCGTTGCTCATCGCGCCAACCGTTGACGCCCGCCCAAAAGGTTTTCAGCAGGTGGTGTTTTCTACAGAGGCACTTGAGGTTCGACGGGTGAGTCGGCCCCATCGGATAGGGCACCGTGTGGTCGATATCCGTGAACTCGGCGGGTCGATCACAGCCGGGGAACCGGCAGGTCATATCGCGGCACCGGATGAATCGCTCCAGCGCGGCCGACGGGCGGTAACTGGGCTCTGGTGGAGCATCGCCGGGATGACGCACGGGCCGGACCTTCGCACCACCACGGATCAACTCGGCCAGCACTGCCGCGGGTATCAAACCGCCGTTGGTGAGCCGTGCCGCAGGCCGCTTGGGTTCAGCCGGAAGGTCGGGCTCAGGGTCGGGTGCCAGCGCCTCCTTCAGCGTCATATCCGGCGTGATGGGCCGCCGCGCCCGTTCACCTGCCAAGTGCGGGTCGGGCTTCGCATCGAGGGCAGCCGCGTCGGCGACGACGTGAATCATCACAGCGGCGGCCCGCTCGTCGGCGCCCGCGCCGGCCGGGCAATCCGCGTTCCCACACCCACACGCGAGCCGGTCGGCCCCGGCGGCCAAAGCCCCCAGCGCGTCGGCGCGGCGCTGGGCGACGGTGCGTGGATCGTCGTGGCACACGTCGTGGGCCATCTGGGTCAGCCGCCGGTCCAAGACGGCCGCGTCGGTCTCGAACAAAGAGCCCCACAGGTCAGCTGTGCCTGACTGGCCGTTCGCGGAGGCGATCACCACGTCACGGCCGCGCGCGCTGACACGCGTGCGGCGCAGCGCGCCCGGGTCATGACGATCCACCACTTCGTCGATGGCTTGCGCTGTCTTGTTCACCGACATCGGCCCGAATCGCGCCGCGTCCTCGGCCAGCGTCGCATCGACCAGCCGCAGCGTCTGCGGATCTTTGATCAGATCGGTGCGCCACACGATCGCCGCCGCCAACCGGGCGCTGATCTTGCCATCGGCGAACAGGGCCGCCACTTGTGGCAGACGGTCCCGCAACGCCACAGCCAGATACATCTGCCCCGATGCCATGCCATGGCTAATACCTTGTGCAGCAGCAACTTCGGCGGCCATCGCATCCCAGTTATCGCACGACCACTGGGCCCAGTCGGTGGGTCCGTTGGCACGGCGCGCCACCAACTCGGCGGTGGCCACGAGCCGCTGCGCCGCGGCGGCCGCCTCCACCCGTGCGCACTCGGTGATTGCTACCACCAACGCCGCGTCATCGGCATGCGTCAGTTCCTCGACACTCGGCAACGCGCGATCGCACATAGTTTCGATTTTATTCTGAGTCCCCGCAACACGCGGAGTCCGAAAGCTCATCTGTGGAGAAACTTCCAACTGTGGATAGCCGGAGGACCGGCGTTTAGTCCGGGGTTGGAGCGGGCACGCGACCGACATCTCAGTGACAGCGGTCAAGGATCTGCCGCTGGCCGACCGCGACCGCCAACGCCGACAACCCGCGCAGCGTGACGTTCGTCTTGTACTGCGGCTCGCTGTCCAGTCGCGCGTTGGGAAAACCTGCCGTGAGCGCCGACAGGGCCACGCCGGCTTCCAGCCGCGCCAGCGGTGCCCCCAGGCAATAGTGCGCTCCACGGCCAAATCCCAAGTGCCGCAACGTCCCCCGATTCGGGTCAAAAGTATCCGGGCGGTCGAACTCGGCGGGATCACGGTGGGCCGCGGCCAGCAGGAGCATCATCACGTCACCCGCGGGCACCTCGATTTGCCCAATCGTCATGTCGTCGGCGGCAATCCGGCCGACCATTTGCACGGGCGGGTCGAAGCGGAGGGTCTCCTCGATGACGGCGGGGCCGCGAGTGGCGTCGGCGCCCAGCGCCGCCCACTGCAACGGCTGGCGCAGCATTGCCAAGATGGCGTTGCCGATCAGATTCACGGTCGTCTCGTGGCCCGCTACCAACAGCAAGATGCAAGTCGAGATGATCTCGTCCTCGGTCAGCTGATCGCCGGACTCCTCGACCGCGACCAGACCCGACATCAAGTCGTCGCCAGGCCGCGATCGGCGCCGCTCGACCAGACCGCGCAGGTATTCGCGGAGCCACATTCCGGCCTGCAACCGCTCGTGCAGACCGTCCGACGGTGCGCCGGTAAAGGTGACGAACGGGTCCAGCGATTGCGCCAGAAGCGCCGACGCGTGGCTGAACTGCGACTCGTCCTCGATCGGGACACCGAGCAGGCGGCAGATGACCGCCACTGGCAGCGGGTAGGCGAAATCTTCGACAACGTCGAACCGACCCTGCTCGGCGATCCGGTCAAGCAGTCCGTCCACCAATGCGCGGATGTCGGGCTGCAGCGCGTTGACCACCTTCGGCGCGAACGCCTTGCTGACCAGTTTGCGCAGCCGGGTGTGATCGGGCGGATCGAGGAAAAGGAATCCCGGCGGGACTGGCTGGGATAGGTCTGCGCCGGCCTCAATCAGCGCTTGGCTCTGCGCTTCAATCCGTCGTTCCCCGAGCACCGACTTCGTCCGGTCACTGCTCGACGATGGGTGCCGCAAAACTTCGTCGCAATCTCGGTACGTCGCGAAGACGACGAGGTTGGCCTTGGGCAGCACCAACGGTCCGTGGTCGCGCACCTGGGCGCAAAGCCGATACGGGTCAGCCCGATTGGCCGGGTCTAGCAGCTGCACCAGCAACCCCTGCGATTCGGCTTTCGCGGCGGGCTCGGTGGGCTGAGGGGGCGCAGTCGTCATCTGCACATTCTGCCTGCCGCGGCAGAAAGCCTTAGCGGCGCAAAAACTCCACGATGTGGTTGGCCAGGTCTTCGCCGGCGTCCTCTTGCAAGAAGTGTCCGGCACTGCGAATCAGTGGGTGGTCGATGCCCTGCGCGCCGCGCATCGCGTGCTGGAAGATCTCGCGCATCGGCCCGGTGATCGGGTCGCTGTCGCTGAAGGCGACCAGCATCGGGGTCGGGCTCACCGACAGCTTGGTCCATGCCGCCTTGTTGGGCGCAGACGCAGGATCGTCCGGTGAGGTCGGCACCAGGCCGGGCATGGCGCGCGGTCCCGCGCAATGCTCGTCGTCGGGGAACGGCGCGTCGTAGCCCGCGCGCACCTCGTCGCTCATCTGCCGGCGACAACCGCCCTGTACGAACATGCCGATGTTCAGCTTTGGCGCCGTCGTAATCGCCTCTCGGAAGCGCCACCAGATCTCGGCCATCGGCTGCTCTCCGTTGGGCAGGCCGGTGTTGGCGACGACCAGGCGGGCAAACCGTTCGGGATGCTCTGCAGCCAGCCGCAGTCCGATCAGACCGCCCCAATCCTGGCCGACCAGGGTCACGTTGTGAAGGTCGAGCACATCGAAGACCAACGCCCGCATCCACTCAACGTGGCGTGCATAGCTGTGGTCTTCGCGGCGGGTCGGCTTGTCCGAACGGCCGAACCCGACCAAGTCGGGGCAGATGACGCGATGCCCGCCGGCGGCGAGTATCGGAATCATCTTGCGGTACAGATATGACCACGAAGGCTCGCCGTGCAACATCAGAACCGGGTCCGCGCTCTCCGGGCCGTCTTGAACCCAGGCGACCCGCAGCACACCGCCGTCATCGTCGGCCACGTCGCAATACATTGGGGCATAGGGGAATTCGGGCAGATTGTCGAATCGGTCGCCGGGTGTTCGTACTGTCTGCATGTCTGCAACATACGCCCGTCGGTTCACGACCCTTCGTTCAAGCCCGCCAGCCGGGGGTGGGTCATCAATCGATCCAGAAATGCCCGTTGTCCCTTGAGTAGCTTGGTGCGTGCCTGCGCTACCGGGAACCAGCCCACCCGATCGACCTCAGGAAACTCCCGCAACCTGCCCGAGCCCTTCGGCCACTCGAGTTCGAAGGTGTTGCTATGCGCGTCGGTGACGTCGAGATCACCCTGCACGCCGAAGCCGGTGACCACCTTGCCGCTGGGCTGTTTCAGCCGGCCGAAGTCGATGCGCGGCCCAAGCGGTGCCGGCAGCCCGAGCTCTTCGGAAAATTCCCGCTGCGCGACCGTCCAGGGGTCCTCGCCGTCGGTGTACTCCCCTTTCGGGATCGACCAGACCCCGTCATCCTTACGGGCCCAAAACGGACCGCCCGGATGCACGATGAGGACTTCGACGACGCCGTCGCGAACCCGGTACAACAGCACACCGGCGCTGAGTTTGGGCATCTGCGTTTTGAAGAACTCTCAGACCCCGGCGGCGCGTTCCAGGTCTTTGAGCGACGACTCCAGGTGGGCGAGTAGGTGCTGCAGGTGCGGCACGCTGCGCCGGCATCCGACCAAACCGAAATCGAGATTGCCGGCGTTGCTGACCAGAGTGATGTTCAGCGCTTGACCGTCCACAACCGCGGACAGCGGGTAGCTGCCGTCCAGCCGGGCACCTCCGTAATACAGCTGCTCGTGGGGTCCCGGCACGTTCGATATGACCAGATTGAACGGCGGCGACGTCGACGACACCCAGCCCGGAACCGCCGCCAGGGCCAGCGAACCCATATTCATCGCCGACAGCGCCAGCGCCTGGAACCGGGGCAGCTGGGAGAACACCTTTTTGTTGTTGCGCATCGACTCGCTGACGATCTCCAGCCGTTTGGCGGGATCCTCGGTGTCGGTGGCGAGGTTGCACAGGAGCGCTCCGACGAGATTGCCGCCGGCGTCAGCCTCGTCTTCCTTGCGCAGGCTCACCGGAACCATCGCGACCAGCGGCGTGTCCGGCAGCCCGTTCTGCTCGAGCAGGTAGTAACGCAGGGCCCCCGAGCACATCGTCAGGACGACGTCGTTGAGGGTTACCCCCGCGGCCTTCTTCACGTTCTTGATCCGGTCCACCGACCACGACTGCGCCGCGCACCGTCGGGCGCCCCCGATCTTGACATTCAGCATGGTGCGCGGGGCTCCGAACGGCAGCGTCAGCTGCTGATCAAACAGCGCCGCGCGAGCCAGTGACACCGTCGAAGGAGCCAGTGCGGCAACAGCTCCCGCCGTACGTTTCAGTGAGCTCAGCGGGGACGACGGGCGGGACTTGCGTTTGGGTTTGCGCATGCTCCAGGGCGCCCGGATCTCGGGGTCATCGGGGTCGTTCGACAGTGCGCGTTGCATCAGCTTGAGGGCCGAGACGCCGTCGATGAGCGCGTGGTGCATCTTGGTGTAGACCGCGAACCGGCCGTCCTTGAGTCCCTCGATCACGTACGCCTCCCACAGCGGACGGTGCCGATCGAGCAGGCTGCTGTGTAACAACGAGGTCAGCTCGAGCAGATCGCGCACCCGTCCCGGGGAGGGCAGGGCCGAGCGCCGGACGTGGTAGTCGATGTCGAGGTCCTTGTCGTAGGACCACCCGAGATTTGCGATTCCGCCCAAGAAGGTCGCAGGGCGTTTGAGGAAGGTGGGCTGGAAATCTTGCTCGGCGACCAAGTTGTCGTAGAACTCGCGGACGAACCCTTGATCGGCGCCGGCCGGCAGCTCATATAGCTGCAAGCCACCGACGTGCATGGGGTGCTCACGGGATTCGCCCAGCAGAAATACCGAGTCGGTGGGCGTCATAAGTTCCATCCACCAATTAGACCCCGACCGGGAAGCAACCCGCTAGCGCCGCAGGGCCGGGATCATTCCGGCGCGACCGACCACGTCGAGGTCGCGATCAAGTCTCCGCGCTCCAAACCGGCGGCGCGATGTTCGTGAATCTTGGCGTACTCCTGAGTCGTCACCATGTCGATGAATGCCTGTGGCGTCGGGTACTGAACGATGAGAATCGCGTCCCACCAAGGCTGTTGGCCATCGCCTATGACCACCGCTGGCGCTCCTCCCGCGTAGAGCACCGTGGCACCGACGCGTTCGAGGTGTGGCGTGACTTCGCGGCCGTACTGCGCGTAGCGCTCGAGGCCACCCGGGGTCTTGAACTTCAGCAGGTTGACCATCACCACTGGTGCGTCGGCCGGTCGCGCGGCCAGCGCCGCGAACTGCTCGGGAGTGGGTTCCAAGCTGCTGCTCATCTGAATCTCCCTGCCCTAGTTTCGTGCTAGCAGCATCTCAGACGGGCGGTTACAGCAGGTCGGTGATGGTCTTCAGGCCCGCGTCGTAGAGCACGCCTGGCAGCATGCCTCCGTCGTGTTCGATGGTGGTGCCGTTGACGAAGTCCGCGTCTCCGCTCGCAAGAAAAACGCAGACGCGGCCCACCTCGGCGGGTTCGCCCGCGCGGCGCAGTGGGATGGCGGCGAAGTACCTTTCGCCGGTGGGATCGTCTTTGGGCAGCACAAACGATCGGAAGTTTTCGGTCATGGTCGGGCCCAGTGCGACGCAGTTGACGCGGACCTTCGGTCCCCACTCTTCGGCCAGCGACCGCGTGAGATGGTTGAGCCCACTCTTGGCCGCACCGTAGGAGACCAAGGTTGGGGATCCCGCC
>DASZLQ010000004.1:0-16926 GCA_035552295.1 Mycobacterium sp.
CGTCGCGCGTGCGAAGGCGACCGCCGAGTCGGGGGTGTGGTCCGGCCTTCCCGACTACGACAGGGCCAAGGTGCTGTGGCGGGTCGCCGATCTGATCGACGAGAACGCGGAGATCCTCGCCGAGCTCGAATCGCTCAACGCTGGCATCCCGTCGGCTCAAGCACAGATCATCACCAAGGTCGGTTCCGAGTGGTTCCGCTACTACGCCGGCTGGTGCACCAAGATCGACGGCATCGCGCGCGATGTGAACGCCGGCGGCCTCACTGGTGTCGACTCGCACATGCACACCTATACGTTGCGAGAGCCCTACGGCGTGGTCGGGCTGATCTTCCCGTGGAACGGCCCGGTCTTCAACTACTGCGCCAAGCTCGCGCCCTCGCTTGCGGCGGGCTGCAGCAGTGTGGTCAAACCCGCTGAGGAGACCCCGCTTTCGGCGCTGGTCCTAGACAGGATCCTGGCCGAGGCCGGGGTGCCCGAGGGTGTGGTCAACCTTGTCAACGGTTACGGCCACACCGCCGGGGCAGCGATCACCGCGCACCCCGACGTGGAGAAGGTGGCCTTCACCGGTTCGACCGAGGTCGGCCGGGCCATCGTGCACGCCGCGGCGGACAGCAACCTCAACAAGATCACCCTTGAACTCGGCGGCAAGTCGCCGGTGCTGATCTACGACGACGCCGACCTGGACCTGGCCATCCCAATGGCGTCGTTCGCCACCTTCATCCACTCCGGCCAGGCCTGCGTGTGTGGGTCACGAATCTTCGCCCAGCGCGGTGTCTACGAGCGAGTCGTGGAGGGCATCGCCAACATGGCCAACGTCATGCAACTAGGTGGGCCCAAAGACGAGGGCGCCATGGTCGGTCCGCTGATCAGCCAGAAGCAGCTCACCCGGGTACTGGGCTACCTCGAGCAGGGGAAATCCGACGGCGTCGAACTCGTGACCGGCGGGCACCGCCTCGACCGCAAGGGCTACTTCGTTCACCCGACCGTGGTCACCAAGGTCGACCCGGATTCGAGCAGGCTGTTCAGGGAGGAGATTTTCGGGCCCGTGGTGACGATCCTGCCGTTCGACGACGACGACGAAGCGGTTGCGTTGGCCAACAACAGCACTTATGGCCTGGCGGCCACTGCGTGGACCAAAGACCTCGGTCGCGCGCACCGGCTGGCCAAGCGGCTCAAGGCCGGAACCGTGGGGCTGAATTGTCAGATGCAGTTCGACCACTCGATGCCGTTCGGCGGGTACAAGCAGTCCGGCTGGGGCTACGAGTCGGGTAAGGCCGGCATCGACACCTACTTGCAGACGAAGATCGTTTGGGCGCAGATGTAGCAGGGCAGCCCCAGTAATGTAAAGACATGCTGCGTGGCGTTATAAGCGCGATCCAAAGATGGCAGTATCGCGGTGGTCGGCCTGGGTGGTCAGCGCGTATCACAAACCGATTGGGCGCCTTGGGTTTTGCGGCCGGCATCGGACCCAGCGGGGCCGCCACACTTGAAGTACGGGGCCACAAGTCGGGGCGGACGATTTCGTTCCCGGTGGTGGTCGCCGACTACCAGGGCCAGCGCTACCTGGTGGCCATGCTCGGCCAGAAGACCAACTGGGTGCGCAACCTGCGCGCCAACGGCCGTGCGGTGTTGCGGCGCGGTCAGCGCGAAGACGTGTCGCTAGTGGAGGACTTGTCCGATAACCGTGCCGCGATTTTGCGGCGGTATCTCGAGCTCGCCCCGGGAGCACGTCCGTTTTTCCCGATCGCCCGGCACGCGCCGATTGACGACTTCGAGCGAATTGTGGATCAATACCCAGTCTTTCGGGTCGCCTGAGTGGGCCCTGCGTTGGTGACCAGTCAGAGCCGGACGATGACTTTGCCCTTGGTGCGGCCCTGTTCGACGTAGGCGAGCGCGTCGCCAATCTGCTGGAACGGATAGACACGATCGATCACCGGTTTGAGCTGTCCGCCGTCAACCAAGCGAGACAACAGGTCGAGGTCGGCCCCGCTTTCGCGCATGACCATGCCTCGGTAGGTAACGCCCCTGCGCCGGGCCTGATGCCGGATCCTGGCACTGATCGCCCACGCGCCGGCGACCCACAGCGGGCCCAGGCCAACATCCTCACGGACCATGACCGGCTCGGGTGGGCCGGCGCCAGCGGAAACCACCTTGCCCCCGGGCTTGAGGATCTCGAAGCAGTCCCTCAGATCCTGTCCACCGATCAGGTCGAACGCGCCGGCGTAATCGCGCAGGACTTCCTTGAACCTCTGCGTCTGATAGTCGATGACGGTCTCGGCCCCGAGCGAGCGCACCAACTTCTCGCCCCGCGATGACGCGGTGGTGGCCACGGTTGCCCCCATCCAGACGGCCAACTGGATAGCTTGGGTGCCGACCCCGCCGGCTCCGCCTGTGATGAACACTCGATCGCCTGCGCTGACCGTCAGGTGGTCGCGCAGCGCCTGCAGCGCGGTTAGCCCGGTCAGCGGCAACGCAGCCGCCTCCTCGAAGTCCAGCGACTCGGGCATCTTCGCAGCCATGCCTTCGGCGACGACGGAGTACGTGGCGAAGGCGCCCATCTTGTGATGGTCCACTCTGGCGTACACCCGATCTCCGACCGCGAATCGGGTGACTCCGGCGCCGATCGCCGCTACCACGCCGGCCAACTCGTTACCCGCTACCGCGGGCAGGTCATAGCGCCAGAACAGCCGCGTGACCCCGTCCCGAGTCTTGTAGTCCACCGGGTTCAGCCCTGCGGCGTGCACCCGGATGAGCACCTCACCGTCGCCAGCCGTTGGCTCGGGGACCTCCCGCAGCTCCATCGGATGTTTGTAGCGTGTCAGAACGTACCCTTGCACCGCACATGCACCTCCATCGATACTCACGACCGCTATGTGTACATCGCTTACATTAAAGTCGAATGTAAGCGACATCAACATTGGCGTAGGTGACTTACGTCACCGGCCGCACCGGGCGCAGGATCGGGTGACGAATCGTCAGCGCGAGGCTGCTGATCGCCCAGCTGACTTCGATACCGACCCGCGGCGGGCGGCCTTCGATCCTGCGCGGGTCTTACTCACGGCACCAGCCGAGCGCGGGCGGCGAGCTGCCGCCGTCGAGGCGGACAGCATTGCGAGTACAACGCCGCGTACTTCGTCGGCGACGGCCTTGGGCGAGGAGGCTTCGAGCTTGCCGTCCAGGTACAGGAAGGCCAATCCATGGACCAGTGCCCACACCGCGGTGGCCATCGCGTCCGGGTCTGCACCGGGAAATGCGTGGCGGACAATGCCTTTCACGTATTCGCCGATAGCTTCCGATGCGGCGACCCGTTCGAGACTGCTCGGATCGCATGATTCGGCGAACATTACGCGAAACAGCCCTGGCCGCTGCAACGCGAATCGAACGTAGGCGACAGCGATGGCCGCGAGATCATCAGCGGTGGTTGGCGCAGGATGGGCTGTCGCCAGTTTTACCGCGAGTTCGCGGTAGCCCCCCGCGGCCACGGCGGACAGTAGTGCGCTGCGGTCAGCAAAATGCCGGTATGGCGCGGCGGGGGACACACCGGCACGGCGGGCCGCAGCCCGCAGCGACAGCTCTGTCGCGCCGCCCTCTTCCAGTAGCTCCGTGGCCGCACGGACCAGCGCGGCGGGCAGATCGCCGTGGTGGTACGAGCCAGTCGACGTTGGCATGTCTTCAAATTAACAACTGTTGACGCCGTTTACATCATCCGCTGATGTCAACCTCGCACATAATGTAACCCGCGATAACATCCGTCGGTCGAAACGTGACGATCGTGCGCCAGTGCCGCGCCTTCGACCCAACCGCCGCTAGTCGCGTGTCGATGGCTCAGGCTGGGCTCGCCCGGTCTCGCGCGTTAGCCACGCCGCGCACCGGCCGTAGCCCGCTTCGAAACAGACGTCGTGTCGTTCGACGGCGCTGACGGCCATCTCGCTGTCACCTCCAACCGTCGTGCGAAAGACCAAGTACCGCTGGCGTTATCGGTGACAGAGTCTCGCGGTACCGATCGGGCTAAATGTATGCGCCGCTTAGCGGGAAGTGTAAGCACTGTCTACATTCAGTAAGTGAGATCTATGCCAACATCGAGCTGCGTCTTCGTTAGGGGCCGAGCGGAATTTTGTCGCCTCTGATCAAAACGTTGTCGCCATGGATCAACCGAATGGCTGGGGGTCGGCCTACGGTGGGCGGCATGGACTTTGCCCCCTCAGCGCGCGCTGTCGAGTTGACCCAGGCCGTGCAAGCGTTTGTCCGAGATGAGA
Source organism: Mycobacterium sp. (assembly GCA_035552295.1). Classification (GTDB taxonomy): domain Bacteria; phylum Actinomycetota; class Actinomycetes; order Mycobacteriales; family Mycobacteriaceae; genus Mycobacterium. The sequence continues at coordinate 4,257 of DASZLQ010000004.1, forward strand.
TCCGTCCGCTCGAAGGGGAGCTGCGCCGCGGCCTGCACAGCACCGCCGCCGTTGATTCCGACACCCGCTGGCAGGTTCCCGAACAAGTGCAGCAGCTGCGCGCGAAGGCCAAAGCGCAGGGCCTGTGGAACATGTTTCTGCCAGCCGGACTCGAGGGTCCCTATGCGCAGCAATTCGGAACACGAGGCGGGGCGGGACTCTCAAATGTGGATTACGCGCCTGTCGCGGAGGCAACCGGGTGGTCGCATCTTGCGCCATACGTGTTCAACTGCAACGCACCTGACTCGGGCAACGCCGAAGTCCTGCTGCGCTACGGCTCCGCTGAGCAGCGTGACCGGTGGCTTGAACCGCTGCTCGACGGGCAGATCCGCTCCGCCTTCGCGATGACCGAGCCGCAGGTGGCATCCTCGGATGCCACCAATATGGAACTCACCGCGGTCATCGATGGCGACGAGGTGCTCATTAACGGGCGCAAATGGTGGACCACCGGCGTCGGACATCCCGACTGCGCAGTGCTGATCGTGATGGGTCTGACCTACCCGTCTGCGCCCAAACACGCCCGTCACTCGATGGTGCTGGTGCCGATCGATACCCCGGGCGTTCGGGTCGAACGGATGCTGGACACGATGGGCTTCTTCGATGAACCCTTCGGCCACGGCGAGCTGTCGTTCATCGATGTGCGCGTGCCCGTTGCCAACATCATCACCGGGCCGGGGCGGGCGTTCGAAATCGCCCAGGGCCGATTGGGACCCGGCCGTGTCCATCACGCGATGCGGATGGTCGGATTGGCCGAACACGCATTGGACCTTGCCTGCGAGCGGGCTTTGGCGCGAACCGCATTCGGCAAGCCATTGGCCAATCTTGGCGGCAATCGCGAACGCATCGCCGAGGCTCGCATCGCCATCGATTCGACTCGGCTGCTGATTCTGCACGCCGCCTGGAAGCTCGACACCGACGGGCCACTGGCTGCGCTGAGTGAAGTCAGCGAAATCAAAGTCGCCGCACCGAACATGGCCCAGCGTGTCGTCGACTTTGCCATGCAAATCCATGGCGGCGGCGGCCTGTCGAACGATTTCCCGCTGGCGTCAGCCTGGACCGCCGCTCGTGCCGTGCGACTGGCCGACGGTCCCGACGAAGTGCATAAGAACGTCATCGCACGCATCGAACTCGGTAAACACGGAGCGAGCCGATGAGTACTTCTCGCACACGACAGACCGTGCTGATCACCGGCGCCTCCTCCGGCTTGGGGGCGGCGTTGGCCGCCCGTTACGCCGCGCGCGGTGACCAGGTGTTGCTCACTGACCTCAACCCGCCGGCGCAGCCACCGCCGAACTCGCTGTTCCGGCGCCTGGATATCACGTCGCCGCACGACTGGAACGACGCGATGGCCTGGATGCGCGAGGAGGTTGGTCCCCTCGACATGCTCATCAATAACGCCGGCGTCGCCGCCGGCGGGCGTATCGATGCGGTGGACGTGACCCAGTGGCGGCGGGTTTTGGACATCAACATGCTGGGCGCGGTCAACGGCTGCCAGGCTGTCACTCCGTTGATGAAGGCCCGGCGGCGTGGCCACATTGTCAACATCGCGTCGCTGGCCGGTCTAGTGCACCCGCCGGCGATGGGCGCCTACAACGCCAGCAAAGCCGCGGTGGTCGCACTCTCCGAAACATTGCGACACGAGCTGCACTCGTGGGGCATCGACATCAGCGTGGTGTGTCCTTCGTTTTTCCGAAGCGCGCTGACGACGTCACTCAGCGGTGAAGACCCGCTGACCGACGCCGTGGCTGCCAAATTGATTTCACGAGCCGCCCGTGACGCCGACCAGATCGCCGCCCGGGCGATCGCCGGGATCGACCGTCGCCGATTCCTGATCCTCCCGGATCGGCCTGCGGTCGTCGCATCGTGGACGAAACGTCTGGCCCGGCCGCTCTACGACCGCGAGATGTTCACTGCCGGGGCTCAGCTCGCCGACGCGGAACACAAGGAGCCGCGAGCTGGCATCCGTTCGGGGGAGCGATGACTCGGCCACATCGCGGCGTCGTTGTCATTACCGGTGCCAGTTCAGGCCTGGGCGAGGAGATGGCCCGCCAATTCGCCACGCTCGGCTACGACCTAGGGTTGTGTGCCCGACGTACCGACCGGCTGCAGTTACTGGCCAACGACATTCACGCCGCCACCGGCCAGCGCGTGGAGACAGCCGCACTCGATGTGACCGACCCCGAGGCCGTCAGAGCGGTCTTTCACGACTTGGCCGAGGCATTCGGTTCGCTTGACCGGATCATCGTCAATGCCGGCATCGGCAAGGGCGCGCCATTGGGAACCGGCAGCGCTGCGGCCAATTACGACACGGCCATCACCAACTTCGTCGGTAGCCTGTCCCAATGCGAAGCGGCGCTGGAAATCTTCCGCCGTCAACGCCGCGGCCATCTCGTCCTGATCTCGTCGATCTCAGCGCTGCGCGGGATGCGCAAGACCATGACGACGTACGCGGCCACCAAAGCTGGGGTCGCATCGTTGGGCGAAGGGCTACGCAGCGAACGCATTCCCGGCGTTGAGGTCTCAGTCATTTACCCCGGCTACATCCGCACCGAACTTAATGCCCACGTCGAGAAGGACACCCTCTTCATGGTCGACACGCCAACCGGGGTCCGGGCAATGGTGCGCGCCATTGAGAAACGCCGCGCCAAAGCCTACGTTCCGCCCTGGCCATGGGCCCCGCTCGGGGCAGCGTTCAGGGTCGCACCGCTGAGCATCGTCCGACGACTCACATGAAGCGGCGCAGCTCCCCGCCGGACCAAGAGCAGAGCACTCGCACCGCGGTGGGCGGACGCCAGGTACGCGACGAAGATGTCTTCAACATCGCACCGGTGGCCCGATGGCTGGCCGATCACACCGCCGCAGGACGCACCGATATCGACTTAACCGCCACGCCGCAAGTGCGGCAATTCCTTGGTGGCGCTTCCAATCTGACTTATCTGCTGTGCTATCCCGACGGCGATCTCATCCTGCGTCGGCCACCGCGGGGTACACACCATTCGAGCGCCCATGACATGGCCCGCGAATACCGGGTCCAGACCCAACTGTGCGGCGGCCTGCCATACGTTCCCCACACCGTCGCGCTGTGTGAGGACCCCACCGTCATCGGCACCCCGTTCTATGTGATGCAGCGTATGGACGGGCTGATTTCCCGCAAGAATCTTCCACCTGGGGTGACACTCGATTCCGTGCGCACCGCGCAATTGTGCCGCAATGTCATCGACTTGCTGATCGAACTGCACTCTGTTGACCTGGCGGCGACCGGCCTGGGCGATCTCGACCGCGGCGACCGTTACGTCGCTCGCCAGGTCCGCGGCTGGTGCGAGCGCTATCGGCGCGCGCGAACCTGGAACGTCGGCAGCTTCGAGGCTGTGATGCAGTGGCTGGCCGACAAGCAGCCCGATGACCGGCCACACACCCTGGTACATAATGACTTTCGTTTCGACAACATCGTGCTGGACCCGCACGACCCGACCCGGCCCATCGGACTGCTGGACTGGGAACTTGCGACCGTCGGCGACCCGCTGATGGACCTCGCCAACAGCATGGGCTACTGGATTCAGGCCGACGATCCCCGCTACGCGCAGGCGTTTCGCCGCCAACCCACCCACTTACCCGGAATGATGACCCGCCAACAAGTGGTCGCCTATTACTGCGACCGCACCGGCACCACCGTCACCAACCGGCAATGGGCGTGGTATCAGGTGTTTGGTCTGTTTCGCGTCGCGGTGATCGCCCAGCAGGTATACCAACGCTATCTGCGCAAGCAGACCACCAACAAACAGTTCCGCTTCTTCGGCATCGGGGTGGTCCTGGCTCAACGGCGCTGTCAGCGTTTCATCGCCGCCGCCGAGCGGATGCCGCCTCATGTCGCCGACGCACTCGTTGGAGGACCTGCTGATTAAATACCTGCACCGAAAGGCGCTGAAATTATGAAGTCGAACCTGATGTCTCGCCGCGATCTGGATTTCCTGCTCTTCGAGTGGCTTCGCATCGACGAGTTGACTAAGCGTGAACGGTTCGCCGAGCATTCCCGCGACACTTTCGCCGCCGTGCTCGATTTGTGCGAAGAACTCGCGGCGCGCTACTTCGCCCCGCACAACAAAAAGAGCGACGCTAACGAGCCGACTTTTGACGGCACCACCGTCACAATCATTCCCGAAGTCAAACAAGCCCTCGACGCGGTCGCCCGTGCCGACTTGCTCAGCATGAGCATGGACCATGACATCGGTGGCGCGCAGCTGCCAACCACGGTGGCCAGTGCCGGAGTTGTCTGGCTGCACGCCGCCAACGTAAGCACCGCCGCCTATTTGCTGCTGACCCTGGGTAACGCGAATCTGCTTGCCAAATATGGCAGCCCGGATCAGATCGACGCGTTCGTCAAACCGATGCTGGCCGGCCGGTTTTCCGGCACGATGTGCCTGTCGGAGCCGCAGGCCGGGTCATCGCTGGCCGACATCGTCACTCGCGCTGAACTACAACCCGACGGCAGCTATCGGCTGTTCGGCTCCAAGATGTGGATCTCCGGTGGAGACCACGAGCTCACCGAAAACATCGTGCACCTGGTCCTCGCCAAGATCCCCGGCGGCCCCGCAGGCACCAAAGGGATCTCGTTGCTTATGGTGCCCAAGTTCCTCGTCGACGACAAAGGCGCTGTCACGCAGCGCAATGATGTTGTGCTGGCGGGGCTTAACCACAAAATGGGCTACCGGGGCACCACAAACACCGTGCTGAACTTTGGCGAGGGCACCTTTCAGCCGAACGGCCAGCCCGGCGCGGTGGGCTACCTCGTCGGCCAGCCGCACCGCGGACTCAGCTACATGTTCCACATGATGAACGAGGCGCGACTTGGGGTGGGGCTGGGCGCGGTCGCGCTTGGCTACACAGGCTATCTGAAGTCATTGGAATACGCCCGTAACCGCCCGCAAGGCCGGCCCGTGATCGCCAAGGATCCCACCATCGCACAGGTGCCAATCATCGAGCATCCCGACGTCAAGCGCATGCTGCTGGCGCAGAAGTCCTATGTGGAAGGCGCGCTGGCCCTAGTGTTGTACTGCGCGCGTCTCGTCGACATCACCCATAGCGCCGAATCGGAGGCGGAGTTCGACCGCGCCACCCTGCTATTGGATATCTTGACGCCGATCGGCAAGAGCTGGCCCTCGCAATGGTGCCTGGAAGCCAACAGCCTCGCCATCCAGGTGCACGGCGGCTACGGCTACACCCGCGAATACGACGTCGAACAGCACTACCGCGACAACCGGCTCAACCCTATCCACGAGGGCACACACGGTATTCAGAGCCTAGACTTGTTGGGGCGCAAGGTTGTCCAGCGCGCTGGCGGGAGCCTGGTCACGCTGGGCGATGCCGTCAGTGAGACGGTCGAAGCCGCTGCCGCCGCAGGTGGTGAACTGAGCGAGCTTGCCGCGCAGCTGAAAACCGCCTGGCAACGTCTGACCGCAGTCAGCGCAGGCATGTTCGCCTCCGGCGATGTCGAAGCGGCGCTGGCCAACAGCGTCATCTATCTGGAAGCGCTCGGTCACATCGTTGTCGCGTGGATGTGGCTCGAGCAGTTCGTCGTCGCATACGCCCAGCGCGGCGATTTCTATGCCGGCAAGCGCCAGGCCGCCCGGTACTTCTTCAACTATGAATTGCCCAAGACCGCGCCCCAGTTGGATCTGCTCGAGCGACTGGACCGCACCACGTTGGACATGCGCGACATGTGGTTTTGACCAGCTCGGGTCAGCTGACGTTGAATTCCTTTGCGGCGCGCTCCTGTTGGCGTAGCGCGGTGGGTGTGCGTCCCCACCAGCGGCGGGCGCAATGCGTCAGTACCGCGGGTTCAGCGAAGCCGAGCAGGGCACAAACCTGGGCCAGCGGCATGTCGGTGGTGGTGAGATAGATGCGCGCGCGGGTGCGCCGCACCCCCTCCAAGATCGACGCGAAAGACGTTCCTTCTGCGGCGAGTTGGCGTTGCAGGGTGCGCGGATGCACCGCCATCACCTTGGCAATGTCCGCCAACTCGGTCGAGCCTGTTCCCAGCGACTGGTCGAGGATGCCGCGAACCCTGCCGGTGATGACCGGGCCTGTCGCGCGGGGCTGACGCTCCAGATACGACAACGCGAGAGTCCGCAGCATACCGTCCACACCGTCGAGCGTTCGTCCGAGCAAGCTTGCCGATGCTCGTAGCAGGGCCGCATCGCGATTGAAGCGGACCGGGGCGCCGAATGCCTCCTCGTAGCGTTCGACAGCCGACACCGGCTGGTGGGGCAGATCCACCGACCGCAATCCATAGTCGCCGTGGACCAGGAATCTGACGGCCCGATGGAAAAACATGATGCTCATCTCGGTGGCCTGGGGCAACGGCCGCACGCCGGGCCCAAAGGAGTACCGCACCGCGACCACGCCAGGCGCGGCATCGGGGTCGCTGATCAGCGAGACGCTCATGTCGCGGGCGTGCACGAACATGTAGCGTGACGTGCACTCCAGGGCCTGCGAAACCGATGACGAGTTCTGGATAGCCACCGATAGCGGGCCGAGCATCCCCAACTCCTGGGCCTGCCCAATGCGTAATCCCAAATCCGGGCAGCGCAACTCAGCTGCGGCGATCTCCAGCACCGTTGCGAGTGTGCGAGCCTCGATCAGGAGCTCGTCGGTGTCGAGCGCCTCGAGAGGCAATCCCGCCCGCCGCGCGTATACCTCGGCGTCGCCGCCACGGCTGGTCACACATTCGCGAAACTTCTGCAAGCCGGCAGAGCGCACCAGCGACCCGGTCGCTGGATTGCGGCCGCGTGTGCGCGGCTGAACGGAAGCGGTCACCTCAAGACGTGGGACGCAGTTCGACAATGGCGATGGGGCGTTGGGTCATCTTCTGGTACTGCGTGTATCGGCCCTTGTTGTTGGTATCCGTGATGGTCCAGCGACGCGCGTAGTCAGGGTCGTCAGGCAGGGTTGGGCGGGCGATGACGCGGTGGCGGGCGCGGCCAACCTGGATTTCGCAGTCTGAGTGCGTCTTCAGGTTCGCCAGCCAGGTCGGCGGTTTGGCGCGGCCGCCGTTGGAGGCGACCACCAGATAATCGTCGCCGTCGTGGACATAGGTCAGCGCGGTCGTGCGGAGCAGACCGGTGCGCCGGCCGGCGGTGCGTAGCAGCAACGTCGGGTTGCCGAATAGCAGCCGATGGCCAGCCAAGCCGTCGCTATGCTCGTAGATCCACTGATGGATACGCAAGATCCGCGGGAAGAGACCGCTCATCAAGAACCCTTTCGCCGTTGTGCCGCAACCGCTGTGAACATCGCGTCGAGCGAGCGCAGCAAGCGCTCGTGGCTGAAATCCTTCGGCGATACCAGCAGCAGCCGACCCGATTCCCACAGCACCGCTAGCAGGTGATGCGCCAGCAGTTCCGGATCGGCATGCTGGCGGGCCGTACATGACGGACGCAGTGCAGCTTCGAATTCCCGCGCAATCTGGGCGCGGAGACGCGCTATGCGTCTGTGGAATGTCGGGGTGCTGCTGTCGGCGATCATGAAGACCGACCGCCACCGCTGCGGCGCCTCGGCGACGGCACGCAGGTAGGTGTCGAACAGGTGGTGAAACGCGGCGGCAAGGTCCTCGTCGCCTGAGCGGGGCATCGCGTCGAGGATCTGGGCCAGCGCTCGCTGTTCCTCGCGGTCGAGTGAGGCGCGCAGCATGTGGTTGCTGTCGGTGAAGTGGCTGTAGACCACGGGACGGGTGACGCCGGCGCGCCGGGCGACCGCGTCCATGCTGACCGCGCCGACACCATCGGTGTCGATGATTTCGAGCACGAGATCCAGGAGCTGTTCGCGCCGCTGATCGGGCAATAGCCGCGGTGCATACGGGCGGTTACGCCGCGCGGTGGCCTCGGTCATGCGGGGACTTCATCCTCTCGGTCGCGATGGTCTGTCTTGACAGAAGCTACACCAGTATAGCTACAGTAGTGTAGCTTTAAGCTACAGCACCGTAGCTTTCGAGGAAAGACAAGGACGCCATGACCAACACCGAAACAGCGACGCACGCGGCAGCACAGCTGGACATCGAGGACCGCGCTCGGAAGATAGCGGACTCGGCACGCGGCATGGCGGCTCAGATCGAGGCCGAGCGCAGACTCCCCGTTGAACTGGTTAGCGCGCTGCGGGACTCTGGTCTGCTGCGGGCGGGCGCGCCGCTGGAGGTCGGAGCATTGGAGCTACCTACGGCGACGGCGTTGCGCTGCGCCGAGGAAGTGGCGCGCGGGGACGCGTCGGCTGGCTGGTGTGTGTCGATCGCGATCACCAGCAGCTTGCTGGTCGCATATCTACCGCCGGTAGCTCGAGACGAGCTGTTCGGTGACGGACGCGGCGTGGCAGCGGGCGTCTGGGCACCGCAGGGACGGGCCCGCCCGGCTCCCGGCGGGGTGGTCGTGTCTGGGCGTTGGGCGTTTTGCAGCGGCATCACCCACGCCGACGTCATGTTCGCCGGCTGCCTGCTTGAGGATCAACCCCGCGTGGTTGCGCTGCCCACTGCTGAGCTGCAGATCCTCGACACCTGGCACACGCTTGGACTACGCGGCACCGGCAGCCACGACGCGGTGGCCGACGAGGTGTTCGTCCCCGATGAGCGGGTGATCTCGATATTTGACGGGCCGTTGATCAACCGGTCGTTGTACCGATTTCCGCCGTTCGGGTTCTTCGCGGCCTGCATCACCGCGGCTGCAATGGGCAACGCGCGCAGCGCGATTCAGGATTTCATCGAGCTGGCCGGCGCGAAGAAGGGTCTCGCCTCGTCGCGCACACTTGCCCAGCGGCCTAACGTCCAAGCGGCGGTCGCCGCCGCCGAGTCGGCGCTTGAAGCTGCCAGAGCGCTGTACTACCAGGCCATTGACACTGTCTGGCAGGCGAGTGAAAACGAGCCGTCGGTGCCGGTAGACGCCCGTACTCGGCTACGGCTGGCCGCCACGCACGGGGTGCGCATCTCGGCCGACGTGGTGCGCACGATGTATGACCTCGCCGGGGGCAGCGCCATCTACGACGGCGCACCGCTGCAGCGGCGCTTCCGCGACGCCTTCACCGCTACCGCGCACTTTCAGGTCAATGAGGCATCCCGAGAATTGCCGGGCCGGATCCTGCTGGGCCAGCCCGCCGAGGTGGCAATGCTATGAGAGAGCCGATCGAGGCGGTGCTGCCGTTCTGGCTGGACGCGCCTGACGCGGAGGCGGTGCAAATCGCCGAGGCGGTCAGCGACGCCGGACTGACCGGGCTGTGGATCGGCGAGATGACGACCTTCGACGCTTTCGCGTTGGCCACCGCCGTCGGAATGCGGGCACCAGGTCTGCGGCTGAAAGTGGGACCGCTGCCTGTCAGCGTGCGGACCCCGGTGTCAATCGCGTTGGGAGCGAGTTCGGTTGCCTCGCTTACCGGCTGCCAGGTTGACGTCGCGCTGGGCGCCTCCAGCCCGGTCATCGTGGCGGGCTGGCACGACCGCGAGTGGTCACACAGTGCGGCGCGCATGCGCGAAACCATCGACTGCCTGCGGCCGATCCTGCGTGGCGAGCGCGCCGACTATGACGGGCGCTACGTCCGTAGTCATGGATTTCGGCTGCGTCACCCGCTGCCGCACACCAGCATTGGAGTCGGCCCATTCGGCCCCATGATGACGCAGCTGGCGGCTCGACTCGCCGACGAGGTGGTGCTCAATCTGGCGTCGCCGCAGCGGGTTACGCAGGTGCGCCAACAGGTAGAGCACGAAGCCGCGGCGGCGGGTCGCACGCCGCCGCACCTGACGGTGTGGGTACCCGTCGCCGTGCGACCCGGCGAGGCCGCGTTGCGGCAATTGGCTAACCAGCTGTCGATCTACCTCGCCCCACCCGGCTACGGCGAAATGTTCTGCGAGCTCGGGTTCGCCGACTTTGTCGAGCGTGCCCGCACCGGCGCGCGCCGGTCGGAGTTGGCGGCGGCGATTCCCCTCGAGCTGGCCGAGCAGCTGGCCGCGGTGGGCACTCCGGAACAGGTCGATGCCCGGTTGCGGGCCTACCTGCAAGCCGGCGCAGACACCGTCGCGGTGATACCGGTAACCGCCGAGGACCCCGCCGGCCGGGCCGCCCTTCAGTGCGCCGCGGACAGCTGTCGCATCACCTCACCCGCGCGGGAGACGGTCTCGTGAGTGCTGTTAACACTCAATGCAGGCTGGCCGCGCGTCCAGTGGAATTGCCAAAGGCTAGCGATTGGACGATTGTCGAGGAACCCAAACCCGTTGCAGCCGAAGGCGAATTCGTGGTCGAGGTCGACCACTTGTCGATCGACCCGGCGATGCGCACCTGGATGAACGCGGGCCGCTCGTATGTGCCGCCGGTGGAGATCGGCGAGGTGATGCGGGCGCTTGGCATCGGACGCGTCGTTGAATCACGCCATGCCGCATTCGCCGTCGGGGATGAGGTGTCCGGGATATTTGGAGTCCAGCGCTATGCACTATCCAACGGCGTCGACGTCAACAAGGTCAACACCGCCTTGGCACCAGCAACCGTGCATTTAGGGGCCCTCGGCATCAGCGGTCTGACCGCATATTTCGGATTGCTCGACATCGGCAGACCCGAGCCGGGCCAAACTGTGTTGGTGTCCGGGGCGGCTGGATCGGTGGGCAGCATGGTGGGACAGATCGCGCGGATCAACGGCTGCCGCGCCATCGGCATTGCCGGCGGTGAGCAGAAATGCCGCTGGCTCGTCGAAGAGGTTGGTTTCGACGCCGCAATCGACTACAAGACCGCCGACCTGCGGGCAGCGCTGAAAACCCATGCACCAGGCGGTATCGATGTCTTTTTCGACAATGTCGGCGGTGCGACCCTGGAAGCCGCCCTGAACCGACTCGCGGGCGGTGCCCGTATCGTGCTCTGCGGCGCGGTGTCGCAGTACAACAAGACCCCGCGGGGACCGGCGAACTACATGCAGCTGTTGGTGGCGCGGGCATCCATGACCGGCTTTGTCATCTTCGACTACGCCGATCGCTACCCCGAAGGCGTTGCGCAGCTGGCGAAGTGGCTCAACGCCGGTGAACTGCGATCACACGAGCAGATCGAGCACGGCGACATCGCTGATTTCCCCGAGACGCTGCTCAAGCTGTTCCGCGGCGAAAGCACCGGCAAGCTGATCCTCGCGTTGAACTAACGCAGTGGGAATACCTCCGCGGAGCTGGCACGTTGAGCCGCGTATGAAACCCTTCACCGAGACCGAACGTCAAGAATTCCTCGCCGCCAAGCATGTCGCCGTGCTGTCAGTGGCTGCCGACGGCCGGCCGCCCGCCAGCGTCCCGATGTGGTATGACTACACCCCTGGCGGGAACATCCGGATCAACACCGGCGCGGGCGCACGCAAGTCCAAGCTCATCGAGCAGGTGGGCGCGGTGACGCTGGTCGTCCAGAACGAGGAGCTGCCGTACCAATATGTGGTCGTGGAGGGCACCGTCGTCGACACCACGCCCACACCGGTGGAGGTGCGAGAAGCCATCGCTATCCGCTATCTCGGCGAGGAAGGCGGACGCGCGTTCGTCCGCAGCATGGAGGGACAGAACACTGTGCTGTTCACCATCCGCCCCGACCGCTGGCTCACCGCCGATTTCTCAGGCGACCTCTAAGCTCCGCGTCCGTCGTGTCGCGACTGTTGGCGACCTCAGTTGCCATAAGATGTCCATCTCCGACTTATAGGCCCTTAAGCTCGAAAACCCTTAGGGAGCAACTCGAATGGACCTCGACCGCATCACCCACCCATTGCGACTAGCCAGGGGCTCTCACCAGCCGGGATCAGGCAAAGGGTGTGCCATGAATGCGATTTCATACATCAACGGCGACGAGCAGATCACCGACTTTCCGGCCACTTCCGCACGGCCGCTGGCCTCGTTCGTCCAGTTGTGCAACGACTTGCTGGCCGGGCCGGATGGCTACTTGTCGCCCCAAGACAGCCTCACGGTTCTCGACCTCGGTTGGCTAACGGTAGGAACCGCCGACGTTGCCGACGACGTCATGCACATCTGGGTAACCAAATTGCTTATCAGCCCACCCTGGGGCGTCGTCAGATACGCCGACGACGGAGCGGCCGAAGCGATTACCGACATCGCCGAGCTACATCGCAGACTCGCCCCGGGCGACACGCCGCCGATCGCTGAGTGGGACAGCGCCGCCCGCGCAGCCCGCGCAGTCAGTGAGACGTCACAGGGCGCCGAACTGTATGCCATCCGGGCCGCATACCAATCGACCACACTTGTCGAGACCGACGACTGGGACACCTTAGATGCGGTGACCGGCAACGCCCTGCGCGCCCACAGACTGGCACACGGTGATGCCGGCGCCGCCCGGATCCTGGAAGTCACCCGCAACGCCATCCGTTCATGGCGTCGCCTCGGCGGATTAAGCGTGGTGAGCAACAGCCCGATACCTGTTGCCCGTGTACGGCGACGCAAAGATGTAGCGGCGTAACAGGTGACAGACTGAATCGGTGGTGCGATCTTCATCATCGTGCTGTCAGAGAATTTCTTCGAGAAGGCTCTTGAGTTCTTTTTGTTGGGTGAGGGTAAGGCGTTGCAGGCGCTTGCTGAATGCATCTGATAGCAGCGCGAGGCCGTCCTTGGTGGCTTGACGCCCGGCCGGGGTGAGCA
>DASZLQ010000005.1:0-3359 GCA_035552295.1 Mycobacterium sp.
ACGTTCCCGCGCGACCTCACCGATCGCGCCGAAATGGACTCGGCGGTAACAGGATTGGCCCAGAGAGCACTCGATGAAGTCGCGGAAGCCGGACGGATCGTTACCCGGGTGGCGGTTACCGTGCGCACCGCGACGTTTTACACCCGCACCAAGATCCGCAAGCTAGCGACGCCCACCACTGACGCCGACGCCATCATCGCCGCCGCTCTGCGCGTCCTGGACCTGTTCGAGCTCGACCGGCCGATCCGGTTACTCGGGGTACGGCTGGAACTCGAGATGCCCAAGTAACTTCAGCGCGGCACCGGGCTGGGCCGAAGTGCGCGCGTAAAGATCACGTTCACCCGGCGCATCGCCACGCTGTAGGGCCACCACGCCAACCGCTTGAACGCGTACAGCGCCCGGATGTCGGCCGACGTATAGATCAGGTATCTGTTCTTTGCGACCCCGGCCAAGATCTTCTCGGCCGCCTTTTCCGGCGATACGGCATGACCACTGAAGCGCTCGACCCACCGGCTGACACTGGGGTCCTCGCGATCGACACCGGCGATCTCGACGGTGTTGACCAATGGGGTCTTCACCGCGCCGGGCACCACGACCGACACCCCGATGCGGTGGGAGGCCAGGTCGAAGCGCAGCACCTCGGAAAGACCGCGCAATCCGAACTTGCTGGCGCTGTAGGCGGCGTGCCAGGGCAGCGCGACCAGCCCGGCCGCCGACGACACATTGACCAGATGCCCACCCTGCCCGGCCGCCACCATCGGCGGGACGAACGTCTCGATGACGTGGATCGGACCCATCAGGTTGATCGCAACCATCTTGCTCCACTGCTCATGGGTCAGCCGGTCGACGGTCCCCCAGGCCGACACTCCGGCAATGTTCATCACGACATCCATGCTGGGATGCTCGGTGTGGATGTCGGCGGCGAACGCCGCCACGTCGTCATAGTCGGCGATATCCAGCACCCGGTACGCGGGCACTTGCGCGCCCAGCGCGCGAGCGTCGGCGGCGGTGAGTTCCAGACCCTCCAGGTTGCGGTCGGTCAGATAAAGTTCGGCCCCCTGTGCCGCCAGCCGTAGAGCGGTGGCGCGGCCAATGCCGCTCGCCGCGCCGGTGACAAGACACCGCTTCCCCGCGAAATACGCCTTCTGCGCCATGGCCGTGACGATACCGGCGGTAACGGCGACTTCGGCGAGCTACCTGGGGCCTCCGCTCCACAGCGAGTTCAGCCACAACTGTTCGAGCACCCGCACGCGGCGATCCACGTTGCCACCGCGGCCGGCCAGGATCGGGTCGCCGGTCAGCGTCAGCGCGGTGGTGCCCGCCAGGGTGCGGACCAGCGTCGGGATGTCGTCGCTGATCGGATTGGCGGTCCCCGCCTTCATCTCGGCCTCGACGATCGCGACGATCGCGCGCAAAACACCCTCGAACTGCTGCTCGAGAATGTCGCGAATCTCGATATCGGTGTGGCGGGCGGTATTGCAGGCCACCATTACCGGGTCGTTGTGCACGTAGACCGAGGCGGCGCTGCCCACCATCCGCTTGGCGAACTGCGCTGGCGACTCGCCCGGCTGACGGGGCGCGAAGTAGTGGGTGAGTTCTTCGAGTTCTTCGACGGCCTCGGCCAGGATCTGGGCGAGCACGGCGTATTTGGAGTCGAAATAGAAGTAAAAGCCGGACCGGGCCACCCCGGCGCGCAGGCTGATGGTGCTGACCGACAGCTCCGCGAATGGTCTGTCCTGCAGGAGTTCACGCACCGCCTGCAGGATCGCTTGCCGGTGCTTGTCACCTCGCCGCCGCAGCGCCGGCTCGTCCGGCTCCGGATTGGCGGCGTGGCGGCTCATTCCCTCGACCTTGCACCACGCCGTCCGAAAAGCAAACTTGACAGCCGTCAAGTTTGTCGCGAAGGATAATTCTCACGCGACAGCACTCACGTGTCCCGGGCCCGCAAAGGAGCGTCCATGCCCGCCACCATCAGCACCCCGCGCTACCTGCTCGACCAGGCGCGGCGCCGGTTCACCCCGTCGATCAACAACTTTCCCGGCATGGGCCTGGTGGAACGTAGGCTGCTGAACACTGAATTCCCGGAGCACAAGCTCGCCGATCCGCCGCCCGGTAGCGGGCTCAAGCCGGTCCTGGGTGACGCGGGGCTGCCGGTCATCGGGCACATCATCGAGATGTTGCGCGGTGGGCCCGACTATCTGATGTTCCTGTACCAGACCAAGGGTCCGGTCGTATTCGGGGACTCGCCGGTCCTGCCGGGTGTCGCGGCGCTGGGCCCCGACGCAGCGCAGGTCATCTACTCCAACCGCAACAAGGACTACTCGCAGCAGGGCTGGGTCCCGGTGATCGGGCCGTTCTTCCGCCGCGGGCTCATGCTGCTCGACTTCGACGAACACATGTTCCACCGCCGGATCATGCAGGAGGCATTCGTCCGCTCCCGGCTGGTCGGCTACGTCGAGCAGATGGACAAGGTCGTCTCGCAAGTGATCGCCAACGACTGGGTGGCCGACGACGCGCGCTTCCTTCTTTATCCGGCGATGAAGGAGCTGACCCTCGACATCGCCTCGATGGTGTTCATGGGCCATGAGCCCGGCACCGACCGCGAGCTGGTCACCGAGGTGAACAAGGCGTTCACTGTCACCACCCGCGCGGGCAACGCGATCATCCGCACCGGCGTGCCGCCGTTCACCTGGTGGCGTGGCCTCAAGGCGCGCGAACTGCTGGAGGATTACTTCCGCGAACGGGTCAAGGACCAACGCGGAAAGGGCGGCACAGACTTGCTGTCGGTGTTGTGCCAAACCGAAGACGAGGACGGCAACAAGTTCTCCGACGAGGACATCGTCAACCACATGATCTTCTTGATGATGGCCGCCCACGACACGTCGACGTCGACAACCACGACGATGGCCTATCACCTGGCCGCCAACCCGGAGTGGCAGCAGCGCTGCCGCGACGAATCGGACCGCCTCGGCGACGGACCGCTCGACATCGAATCGCTGGAGAAGCTGGAGTCGCTCGACCTGGTGATGAATGAGTCGATCCGGCTGGTGACGCCGGTGCAGTGGGCGATGCGGCAGACGGTCCGCGACACCGATCTGCTCGGCTACTACATACCCAAGGGCACCAACGTCATCGCGTATCCCGGGATGAATCACCGCCTGCCGGAGTTCTGGACTGATCCGCTGAAATTCGACCCCGAGCGTTTTACCGAGCCGCGCAACGAGCACAAACGACACCGCTACCAGTTCACGCCGTTCGGCGGCGGCGCCCACAAGTGCATCGGGATGGCGTTCGGCCAATTGGAAATCAAGACGATCCTGCACCGGCTGCTGCGCCGCTACCGGCTGGAACTTCCCCGG
>DASZLQ010000006.1:0-78697 GCA_035552295.1 Mycobacterium sp.
TGAACGCCCTTGCCTACGCCAAGGACCGGGTGCAGGGAGCCGACCTGACGCAGATGACGGACAAGACGGCGCCGCGCGTGACCATCACGCACCACCCGGACGTCCGTCGCAGCCTGCTGACCCAGAAGGCCTACGCCGAAGGTTTGCGCGCGTTGTACGTGTACACCGCGACGTACCAGGACGCGCCGGTCGCGAAGGCGATCCACGGCGTGGAACCGGACTTGGCGGTCAGGGTCAACGACCTGTTGCTGCCCATCGTCAAGGGTGTCGGCTCCGAGCAGGCGTACGCCAAGCTCACCGAGAGCCTGCAGACTTTCGGGGGGTCCGGCTTCTTGCAGGACTACCCGATCGAGCAGTACATCCGTGATGCGAAGATCGACTCGCTTTACGAGGGCACCACAGCCATCCAGGCGCAGGACTTCTTCTTCCGCAAGATCGTCCGCGACAAGGGTGTGGCGCTGGCCCACGTGTCGGGTGAGATCCAGAAGTTCGTCGACAGCGAGTCCGGCAACGGCCGGCTCAAGACCGAGCGCGAGCTGCTCGGCAAGGCCCTCGCCGACGTCCAGGCCATGGCGGCCACCCTGACCGGCTATCTGATGGCTGCCCAGGAGGACGTGACCAGCCTCTACAAGGTGGGCCTGGGTTCGGTGCGGTTCCTGATGAGCGTCGGTGACCTGATCATCGGCTGGCTGCTGCAGCGCCACGCCGCGGTGGCCGTGGCGGCGCTCGACGCCGGCGCCAGCGGTGCTGAGCGGTCCTTCTACGAGGGCAAAATCGCGGTGGCGGCATTCTTCGCGAAGAACTTCCTGCCGCTGCTGACCAGCACCCGCGAGGTGATCGACACGCTGGACAACGACATCATGGAGCTCGACGAGGCTGCTTTCTAGGCCGCCTTCTATGGGCTCGACCAAGGTCCCCCGCCTCCACAGCGAAGCGGGGGACCTCGGTTTTTGGGGAAGACGAAAAAGACCGCCGCTGGATCCCCTCACTCCAGCGGCGGTCCGTTTCGTACGCCCGTCGTACGTCGCTGACCGGCGGCCGACTATGGGATACCCCGTGTTGCCGTCGGGGTCGGGGGGTCAGACCACAACACGGGGCTATCCGGCAATTCGGATACCCAACGGCTGGCGTTACTAATCGGCTGTGATGAAAATCATTTGCGCTGGCAGCCGCGCTCGTGGCTCCCGCTTAGAGCGATCCGGTCAGGCCTCCACAATCGCGGCGACGCCCTGGCCGCCGGCGGCGCAGATCGAAATCAGTGCCCTGACACTCCCGCCGCCGTCCGCCTTCTTCTCGGCAAGCTGCTTGGCGGTCTGAGCGAGGATCCGGCCACCGGTGGCCGCAAATGGGTGGCCCGCGGCCAATGACGAGCCGTTGACATTGAGCTTGGAGCGATCGATTGACCCAAGGGCGGCGTCGAGGCCCAGCCGCTCCTTGCAGTACTCCTCGGACTCCCACGCCTTCAGATGCGTCAGCACCACCGAGGCGAACGCCTCGTGGATTTCGTAGAAGTCGAAGTCCTGCAAGCTCAGCCCGTTGCGGGCCAGCAGCCGGGGCACCGCATACGTGGGTGCCATCAGCAGACCGTCACGCCCGTTGACGTAGTCGACCGCGGCGGTCTCGGCGTCCACCAAGTAGGCCAGCGGAGCCAACGAATGTTCGTCGGCCCACTGTTCGCTGGCCAGCAAGGCCACCGAGGCACCGTCGGTCAGCGGAGTCGAATTGCCCGCCGTCATCGTCGCGTCGCCGGATTTCACCCCGAACACCGGGCGCAGCGTGGCCAGCTTTTCGACGCTGGCGTTGGGCCGCAGATTGTCGTCGCGGTACAACCCCAGAAACGGAGTGACCAGGTCGTCGAAGAAGCCGCGGTCGTAGGCCTCGGCCATGTTGCGATGGCTGGCGACCGCCAGCTCGTCCTGGTCAACGCGTTTGATCGCCATTTGCTTGGCGGTGACGGCGGCGTGCTCGCCCATCGACAGTCCGGTGCGCGGCTCACTGTTGGCCGGGATCTCGACACCAAGGGTGGCTGGCAGCATGCCCACCAGCTTCAGTCGTTGGACATTGGACTTGGCCCGGCGCAACTTCAGCAAGGTGCGGCGCAGGTTGTCGCCCAGGCCGATCGGCGGGTCAGAGGTGGTGTCCACGCCGCCGGCGGCGGCCACGTCGTATCGGCCCGCCGCGATGCCATCGGCCGCGGCGATCGCCGCCTGCAGGCCGGTACCGCAGGCTTGCTGAATGTCGAACGCGGGCGTATACGACGACAGCTCGGAACCCAGCACGCATTCGCGCATCAGGTTGAAGTCGCGGCTGTGCTTGAGCACGGCGCCGCCGACCACCACGCCCAGTCGCTGACCGGCCAGGCCGAACCGGTCCACCAGCCCACCCAGCGCGGCGGTGAACATGTCTTGGTTAGACGCCTCGGCGTAGGGGCCGTCCGATCTCGCGAACGGGATGCGATTGCCTCCCAGCACGGCGACTCGTCGCCTGGACTCAGAACCTGCAGGGGCCACGTTTATCTCCGGTTGTCAGTTTGGGTGGGCCGTCGAGGGCCATACTACCCACTGTTCTTGCTCTCCTTACTCTGCAGTAAGTTCGTCCTCGATACGGTTGGCCTATACGGCACATTCGACCTAGGAAGAAAGAGGAAGGCAGCTCAGTGGCTCCCAATCGTTCGTCCGATCTGTTCGCGCAGATCGTCAACTCCGGCCCCGGGTCGTTTGTGGCGAAGCAACTTGGTGTCCCGCAACCCGAGACCCTTCGCCGCTACCGGCCCGGTGATCCGCCCCTGGCCGGATCCCTGCTGATCGGAGGTGCGGGCCGGGTGGTCGAGCCGCTGCGTGCGGCGCTGGAAAGGGACTACGACCTGGTAGGTAACAACCTTGGCGGCCGCTGGGCCGACCAGTTCGGCGGGCTGGTTTTCGACGCCACCGGCATCACGGGCCCGGCCGGACTCAAGGCGCTGCACGACTTCTTCACACCGCTGCTGCGCAACCTGGGCCACAGCGCGCGCGTCGTGGTGGTCGGCACCACGCCCGACTTGGCGGCAAGCACCGACGAGCGGATCGCACAGCGCGCGCTGGAGGGCTTCACCCGCTCGCTGGGCAAGGAGCTGCGCAACGGAACCACCGTGGCGTTGGTGTACTTGTCGCCGGACGCCAAGCCGGCGGCGACGGGCCTGGAATCCACGCTGCGGTTCATCCTGTCGGCCAAGTCGGCCTACGTCGACGGCCAGGTTTTCTATGTAGGGGAGGCCGACTCCACCCCACCGGCCGACTGGGACCGGCCGCTGGACGGCAAGGTCGCCATCGTGACCGGCGCCGCCCGCGGAATCGGTGCGACGATCGCCGAGGTGTTCGCCCGCGACGGCGCCCGCGTGGTCGCGATCGACGTGGAGTCCGCCGCGGAGACACTGGCCGAAACCGCCAGCCGGGTCGGGGGCACCGTGTTGTGGCTCGATGTCACCGCTGACGATGCCGTCGACAAGATCACCGAGCACCTACGCGACCACTACGCGGGGCACGCGGACATCTTGGTCAACAATGCCGGTATCACCCGCGACAAGCTGTTGGCCAACATGGATGATGCCCGGTGGGATGCGGTCTTGGCCGTCAATCTTCTTGCCCCGCAACGGCTTACCGAAGGGCTGATCGCCAACGGCAGCATCGGCGAAGGGGGCCGGGTGATCGGCCTGTCGTCGATGGCCGGCATTGCGGGCAACCGCGGGCAGACGAACTACGCCACCACGAAGGCCGGGATGATCGGGCTCACCCAGGCGCTGGCGCCGGGTCTCTACGACAAGGGCATCACGATCAACGCCGTCGCACCGGGATTCATCGAAACCCAGATGACCGCCGCCATCCCGCTGGCCACCCGCGAGATAGGCCGCCGGATGAACTCGCTGCTGCAGGGTGGGCAGCCGGTCGACGTCGCCGAGACCATCGCCTACTTCGCCAGCCCGGCGTCAAACGCGGTGACCGGCAATGTGATTCGGGTCTGCGGCCAGGCCATGCTGGGCGCATAGGTTCGATTCGAGGAGAACGCGATGAACCAGCCAAGCGGCCTGAGGAACATGCTGCGCGCGGCGGCCGGGGCTTTACCGTTGGTGTCCCGCTCCGACCAGCTGCCCAGCCGCACGGTGACCGTCGAGGAATTACCGATCGACCAGACCAACGTGGCCGAGTACGCGGCGGTCACCGGCCTGCGCTACGGCAACAACGTGCCGCTGACCTACCCGTTTGCGTTGACCTTTCCCGCCATGATGTCGCTGGTGACAGGGTTCGACTTTCCTTTCGCCGCAATGGGATCGGTGCACACCGAGAACCGGATCACGCAGTACCGGCCGATCGCGGTCACCGATACCGTCGGCGTGCACGTGCATGCCGAGAACCTCCGCGAGCACCGCAAGGGCCTGCTGGTCGACCTGGTGACCGACGTCAGCGTCGGCAGCGAGACCGCGTGGCACCAGGTGACGACCTTCCTGCACCAGCAGCGCACTAGCTTGTCCGACGAGCCCAAACCGCCGCCACAGAAGCAGCCCAAGCTTCCTCCGCCCAGCACGGTGCTACGGATCACCCCCGCTCAGATCCGGCGCTACGCCGTCGTCGGCGGAGATCACAACCCGATCCACACCAATCCGATCGCCGCCAAGCTGTTCGGATTCCCGACGGTCATCGCGCACGGGATGTTCACTGCCGCAGCTGTATTGGCCAACATCGAAGCTCGGTTTCCCGATGCGGTGACGTATTCGGTACGGTTCGGCAAGCCGGTGCTGCTGCCCGCCACCACGGGCCTCTACATCGACGATGGCGACACGGGTGCGGCTGGCTGGGATCTCTCGTTACGCAACATCGCCAAGGGATACCCGCACCTGACCGGGACGGTCCGCGCGCTCTAGCCGGCATGCGTTGGGCCGCGACCCACGACGAGTACTTTCAACCCGTGTGCGCCGCACGCGGTCAACAGGAAAAACAGAAAAAGCCAGAACGGGGGCCGGGCGAGTTCCCAGACGAAGATCGACGCCCAGATCGGTGAACCCTGGGTAACCGCGAGCACGCCTGCGGCGCCGCTCAGCGACACCGCCGGCACGTGCAGGTGCGTCCCAGCCAACCAATTGACCACCAGCACCAGGACCGCCCCCGCTGCCGCGCCGGTGGCCAGCGACGGTGTGAGCATTCCGCCGGCGCCGCCGGCGCGCAGGTACAGCGCGGTCAGCAGCGGTTTCAGGACCAGAATCGTGGCCGCCGCTGACAGCGTCATGCCGCTGGCCAGGCTGACGGTCAGGATGCTCCGGCCGTTGCCAGGCAGCTCGGGCCACCAGTGCGAGCAGATACCCGTCACCAACCCCGCGGCGGCAAGCGCGGGAATGAGCACCCAGGTCCGCATCAGACGGGCCGGGCGCGCCGCGGCCATGATTCGGTTGAACGCCAACCCCACCGCAAGCGCCAGCGGTGCCAGCAACAGCCCATGCGCGGTGACCAGATAGGTCGACTCCGTGGTCGGCCACTCGAGGTTGGGTTGATCGCCGGTAATGGCTGAGCCGATCGCGACGGCCAGGCTGGAGGTGAGAAACGCCGCGCCCACCGCTCGCGGATGCCAGGTGTTCAGCATGATCCGCACCCGAGAACAGCGCACCGGCCAGCGGAACGGCATAGACGGCACCCAGCCCCGCCCCAGCCGCGCACGCCAGCAAGATCTCGCGGTCGCGGCTGGACAGCCGCTTCAACCACCCGGTGCCCAAATCGCCTAGCGCCGCGGCAAATTGGCGTGGGGCTCCTTCCCTGCCCAGGGATGCCCCGGAGCCGACCAGCAGCACCTGCAGCATGGCATCGATGCTCCACGACAGCCGGGGTATCCGGCCGCGGCGCGCAATCGTCTGCGCGAGCGGCGGCACCTCGGTTCTGCGCCGCAGGATCCACCAGCCGACCGCCGCCAGTGCGCCGCCGACCATCGGCCCCAGCGCGCGGCGAACCGGGCTGCTGCCGGTGATCCCGGCCAGCAGTGTGCCGAAGCTGTAGTGGTAGGTGATGTGCTCGACGAAGCGCAGAACCTCCGTTGTCGCCAGCCCGGCAAACCCGGCCAGCAGGCCGACGATGATTACCGCGCAAAAGAAGTCAAGGTTGCGGCGGGGCGTTGGGGCCACGGCACGAATGTATGTCTAGCCGGCAGCAGCGCCCGCGCCGCCCGCCTCGGCCGCGGCTTCGCGTTCCCCGGGTCCTCCCCGCAAGCCATGCCAGAACAGGTCGATCATCAGCTCGGCCGCCTCGCCGACGTCGATGTCGCCGGTGCTGAGCCGGTTGGCCATCGCCTCGCCCGCGCCCACCAGCGCCACCGCCATCATCTGATACTCGGCGTCCTGCCGGGGAGCGCGACTACCGGCCCGCACCAGCCCGGCCACCAGCTCGATGATCTGCTCGCGTCCTTCGCGCACGGTGTGCGCGAAGGCCTGCGAGCTGATGGCCTGGGTGTACATCACGATCCAGGACGCGCGGTTGGCGTCGATGTAGCGCAGGAACGACCCGATGGTGTTACGCAGCAAGTCCCTTGGGTTTTGGGTGAAGTCGATGTCGGCGCGCACCACGTCGATGAACCGGCTCAACTCGCGGTTCAGGCATGCGCCGAACAGGTCCTCCTTGGAGCCGTAATACAGGTACAGCATCGGCTTGGAGATCTGGGCCTCCGCGGCGATGGCGTCCATCGATGTCTCGTGGTAGCCGTTGACCGAGAACATCTGCACGGCGGCGTCGAGCATCTGCTGTTCGCGGACAGCACGCGGTAACCGCTTGGTACCACCTGCCATCGCCTCGCCTCTCTAGCCCGTCTATCTGACTCCAGAGTAACGAGGGAACGGCCGGTTAGTGTCCACACGCCCGATTGGCGCCCTTCATCGTCGCTACCCGCACTAACGATTGGTCCACCGCCGGCATCGTCAATTCATTTGCGGCGACAGCCTTTTCGAGCCGGTCCAGCACCGCGGGCACCTCGTCGGTGGTGACCCACAGCGCGACGTCGGTACCGGCCTGCAAGGTGCGTAGCACGGCCTCGGACACGCCGTACCGGTCGGAGATCGCGGCCATGCTGGACAGATCGTCGCTGAACACCGGGCCGTTGAAGGGTGGGGCCCCGTAGCCGGTGCCATCGCGCAGCAACTGCACCGCTGCCCGGCTCAGGCTGGCCGGTTCGTCGCCGGTCAGCCCGGGAACCTGCAGGTGACCAACCATCACGGCGACCGGGGTCGCGGCCACCAGCGTCCGGTAGGGCACCAGGTCGACGTTCTCCAAATCGCTTAGCGGCGGCGTGACGACACCACCGGTGTGCGAGTCACCCGAGCCATGCCCGTGACCGGGAAAATGCTTGAGCACCGGCAGCAGTCCGGCTTCCCGCAGACCCTGCGCGTACGCCCCGGCGTAGGCGGTGACCGTACCCGGGTCGCCACCGAACGAGCGGTTCCCGATCACGCCGTCCGGGGCGTCGGTGACGTCGACCACCGGCGCGAAATCGACGGTGATGCCCAGGTCGTGCATCTGCTTGCCGCGCGCTAGCGCCAGGTCATGGACCTGGGCAACGGTTTGGGTCTGGGCCAGCTCCCGCGCCGACGGCGCCGGTCCGATCAGCGACTTCAACCGCGCGACCCGGCCGCCCTCTTCGTCGACGCTGACCGCCAGCGGTAGCGGCCCCGCCTTCCCCGCGATGTCGGCCAACGGGCCTTTGAAAATCGATAGGTCGGTCCAGCTGCCGATGAAGATCCCGCCGACGTGGTAACCGTTGACAACGGCCCGGGCGTCGTCGGCGTTCTTGACGCCCACCATCAGCAGCTGAGCCAGCTTGTCGCGGGTCGACAGCACTGTTGGCATCGTCGTCGGGTCAGCGCACACCGGTGGTGCGGGAGCGGCCACCGGTTTGCTGACCGTCGACGATGGGTGCCGTGCGGTGTCGTGGCCGCAGGCCGCCAGCACGGATGCGGCGGCCAGCAGGGCCAGGATGCGCCGAAAAGCCATCGGGACATGTTGTCACGAACGGCGTTTCATCCCCGACCTCAGGGGGCATCGGCGGTACCTTGCCAGTCAAAGGGGCCAGTAACCCCAGTTGACTGGCAGGGAGGAGCCAGCGATGACCGGGTTCACGCTGGCCGCCGTGGCCAGCATCGCGGCGGGTCTCTCGATCGGCGCCGCCGCCACGGTTGGCGTCACGCTTGTCGTGCAAGACCACACGGTGGCACCGGCGCCGGCTGTATCGACTCCATCCAGGCCATACCTGGTGCAGTACGGCGACCGCTGCTGGCACGGGCATTGCCTGCGGTGGCCCTGAGAGCGACTGACACACACCCGGCTCGCCACGGCTCTTCTGTTAGGTTGACTTGGGGTTGTCCACAGTCACGACCGCGAACCCAAGGAGCCATCGATGAACCGGATCATTGCGCCCGCCGCCGCGAGCGTCGTGGTTGGTCTGTTGCTGGGCGCGGCCGCGATCTTCGGGATCACGCTGATGGTGCAACAGGACACGAAGCCGCCACTCCCCGGGGGCGATCCGCAGTCGTCAGTGCTCAACCGGGTCGAGTACGGCAACCGTAGCTAGCCCGGCGGCGGAGTCGGCACAGGCGGAGCCTGCGGGAACGGCGTGGGGCTCGTCGGCTGGGCCGCTGTCGCGCCGGTGGTTGCTGTTGGTCGCCGCGATCGCGCTGGCGTTGACGTTCCCCCAATCCCCTGGGCAGGTATCCCCCGACACCAAACTCGACCTCACCGCCAACCCGCTGCGCTTCCTGGCGCGGGCGACCAACCTGTGGAATAGCGACCTGCCGTTCGGCCAGGCACAGAACCAGGCCTACGGCTACCTGTTTCCGCACGGCACCTTGTTCCTGATCGGCCATTTTTTGGGATTGCCCGGATGGGCGACCCAGCGGCTGTGGTGGGCGCTGCTGCTGACGGTCGGCTTTTGGGGCCTGTTGCGGGTCGCTGAGACGCTGGGGATCGGCAGCTCGACGTCGCGCCTGATCGGTGCGGCGGCGTTCGCGCTGTCGCCACGGGTGCTGACCACACTCGGCTCGATCTCGTCGGAAACCTTGCCGATGATGCTGGCCCCGTGGGTCTTGCTGCCCACCATCCTGGCGCTGCGCGGAGCGGCGTCAGGGCAGGGCCCCAGCCGCTCGGTGCGGGCGCTGGCCGCGCAGGCGGGGCTGGCCGTCGCGTTGATGGGCGCGGTCAACGCCATCGCGACGCTGGCCGGTTGCCTGCCCGCGGTGATCTGGTGGGCCTGTCACCGGCCGAACCGGTTGTGGTGGCGCTATACGGCGTGGTGGCTGCTGGCTTTGTCACTGGCGATGCTGTGGTGGGTCGTCGCGCTCGGTTTGCTGCGCAGCGTAAGTCCCCCGTTCCTGGACTTCATCGAATCCTCCGGCGTGACAACGCAATGGTCGTCGCTGGTGGAGATGCTGCGCGGCACCGAAAGCTGGACCCCGTTCGTGGCACCCGCCGCCACCGCGGGCGCGCCGCTGGTGACCGGATCGGCGGCCATCCTGGGTACCTGCCTGGTCGCGGCGGCCGGACTGGCCGGGCTGGCCAGCCCGGCGATGCCGGCACGGGGACGGCTGGTGACCATGCTGTTGGTCGGCGTCGTGTTGATGGCCGCCGGCTACAGCGGCGGGCTGGGCTCACCGCTGGCCCACCAGGTGCAATTGTTCTTGGACGCCGCCGGTGCACCCGTGCGCAACGTGCACAAGCTGGACTCGGTGATCCGCATCCCCATCGTGCTGGGCATCGCACAGCTGCTGGGCCGGATACCGCTGCCGGGCAGCGTGCCGGTATCGGAGTGGCTGCCCTCGTTCGCCCACCCCGAGCGCGACAAGCGGGTCGCGGCGACAGTGGTGATCCTGACCGCGCTGGCGGTCAGCACCTCGCTGGCGTGGACCGGTCGGCTGGCACCGCCGGGCACGTTCGGCGCGATACCCCAGTACTGGCATGAAGCCGCCGACTGGCTCAGCGAGCACAACACGGGCACGCCCGCGCCCGGGCGCGTGCTGGTGGTGCCCGGTGCGCCGTTCGCCACCCAGGTGTGGGGCACCAGCCATGACGAGCCGCTGCAAGTGCTCGGCGACAACCCGTGGGGGGTGCGCGACTCCATCCCGCTGACCCCGCCGCAGACCATCCGGGCGCTGGATTCGGTGCAGCGCCTGTTCGCCGCCGGACGCCCCTCGGCCGGGCTGGCCGATACCCTTGCCCGCCAAGGCATTTCCTATGTGGTGCTGCGCAACGACCTGGATCCCGAGACGTCACGCTCGGCACGCCCGATCCTGGTGCACCGCGCCATCGAGGGGTCGCCGCGACTGCAGAAGGTGGCACAGTTCGGCGCACCGGTGGGGCCCGGCACAGTGGCCGGCTTCGTCGCCGACAGCGGACTGCGGCCGAGATTCCCAGCGGTGGAGATCTACCGGGTGGGCTCCCCCGGCGGTGGGACCGGCGATCCCGGCGCGCCCTACTTCGCCGACACCGATCAGCTGGCCCGAGTCGACGGCGGACCCGAAGTGCTGCTGCGCCTCGACGAGCGGCGGCGGCTGCTGGGCCGGCCGCCACTGGGTCCGGTGCTGCTGACCGCGGACGCCCGCAGCGCAGGCCTGGCGGCGCCCGCCGTCACCGTCACCGACACCCCGGTGGCCCGCGAGACCGACTACGGCCGGGTAGACCAGCACTCGTCGGCGATCCGGGCGGCCGGCGACACAAGGCATACCTACAACCGAGTGCCCGACTACCCGGTCGCGGGCGCCGACACGGTCTTCGGCAGTTGGACCGGCGGCCGGATCACCGTGTCAAGCTCGTCGTCGGATTCCACCGCAATGCCCGACGTCGCACCGGCCACCTCCCCCGCCGCCGCGATCGACGGCGACTCGGCGACCGCGTGGGTGTCCAACGCACTGCAGGCGGCCGTGGGGCAGTGGCTGCAAGTGGATTTCGACCACCCGGTGACCAACGCCGCCATCACCCTCACACCCAGCGCGACCGCCGTCGGCGCCCAGATCCGCCGCATCCTGATCGAGACGGCTAACGGCAGCACTACCCTGCGGTTCGACGAGCCCGGCAAGCCACTCGCGGCGGCGCTGCCCTACGGCGAAACCCCGTGGGTGCGGATCACCGCCGCCGGCGCCGACGACGGGTCGGCCGGTGTGCAGTTCGGCATCACCGACCTGTCGATCACCCAGTACGACGCGTCCGGATTCGCTCACCCGGTCAGCCTGCGGCACACCGCGCTCGTGCCCGGGCCGCCGCCGGGGTCCGCGGTCGCGGGCTGGGACCTGGGATCGGAACTGCTCGGCAGGCCGGGCTGCGCGGCGGCGCCCGACGGGGTGCGCTGCGCGCCGTCGATGGCGCTGGCACCCGAAGAGCCGGTCAATTTCAGCCGCACCATGACCGTTCCGGCTCCCGTATCCGTGACCCCGACCTTGTGGGTGCGGCCACGACAGGGCCCCAAGCTGGCCGACCTGATCGCCGAGCCCAACACCACCCGGGCCCAAGGTGATTCCGACCCGGTGGACATCCTCGGCTCGGCGTACGCGGCCACCGACGGCGACCCGGCCACCACATGGACAGCACCGCAGCGCGTGGTGCAACACAAGTCCCCGCCGACGCTGACCCTGGCCCTGCCGCGGCCCACCGAGGTCACCGGGCTGCGCCTGGTCCCCAGCCGGTCGGCATTGCCCGCCCACCCGACGGTGGTCGCGGTCAACCTGGGCGACGGCCCACAGGTCCGGAAATTGAAGCCGGGTGAGCCACAGACCCTGTCGCTGAAACCCCGGGTCACTGACACCGTCAGCATCAGCTTGCTGGACTGGGAAGACGTCATCGACCGCAACGCCTTGGGCTTCGATCAGCTCAAGCCGCCGGGGCTGGCAGAAGTCGTGGCGCTCGGCGCCGACGGCACTCCGATCGCGCCCGCCGACGCCACCCGCAACCGGTCCCGCCAGATCGCCGTCGACTGTGACCACGGCCCGGTCATCGCGGTCGCGGGCCGGTTCGTGCACACCGCGATCCGGACCACGGCGGGCGCGCTGCTGGACGGCGAACCGGTTGAAGCGCTGCCGTGCGACCGCGACCCGATCTCGCTGCCCGCGGGCCAGCAGGAGCTGTTGATCAGCCCAGGTGCCCAGTTCGTCGTGGACGGCGCCCAGCTGACAACCCCGTATGCCGCCGAATTGCCCGGCAGCACCGGCCCTTCGCCGGTTCCGGCCGCCACCGGGGCATGGGGTCCGGACCGGCGCGAGGTGCGGGCCCCCGCGTCGGCCACCTCCCGGGTGCTGGTCATTCCCGAGAGCATCAACCCCGGCTGGGTGGCGCGCACCAGCACCGGGACCCGATTGACGCCGGTCGCCGTCGACGGATGGCAACAGGGCTGGGTGGTGCCGGCGGGGAACCCCGGCACCATCACGCTGACATTCGCCACCAACTCGCTGTACCGGGCCGGGCTCGCGGTGGGGCTGGCGCTGCTGCCGCTACTGGCCATGCTCGCGTTCTGGCGCACCCGGCGCAGGCCCACGGATGACCCGCCTGCCGCACCATGGATGCCCGGCCCGTGGGCCGGGGTCGCGGTGCTGGCCGCGGGGACGGTGATCGCCGGTGTGGCCGGGTTTGTCGTGGCCGGCGCGGCCCTTGGTCTGCGATATGCGCTGCGCAACCGGCAGCGATGGCGTGAGCCGGTTACCGTCGCGCTGAGCGCGAGCGGGCTGATTTTGGCCGGGGTCCAGTTATCCCGGAATCCCTGGCGGTCGGTCGGCGGTTACGCCGGCCATTCCACGAATGTGCAACTGCTGGCGCTGATTTCGCTTGGTGTGCTTGCGGCTTCGGTCGTGGCCATGCCCGATCGGATGCGCCCACGCCACGACGAATGACGTCGGAGGAGTTGGCTACCGGTTTACCTGCTGGTTGACTGGATACGCGGGTTGGTGTATTCGCCAGCGTCCGAGGAGTTATGGCCATGGGATGGATCTTCGCGCCCGAATACTGGCTGGGCAGACTGGTGCTCGAGCGCGGCGTCGCGGCCATCTACCTGATCGCGTTCCTCGCGGCCGCCATGCAGTTCCGCGCACTCATCGGCGAGCACGGAATCCTGCCGGTGCCCCGGTTTTTGGCCGGGCGCACTTTCTGGCGAACACCGAGCATCTTCCATCTCCGCTACTCGGATCGGTTGTTCGCGGGCGTCTCGTGGTTTGGTGCGGCACTGTCGGCGGCCATCGTCGCCGGCGCGGGCGACCTGGTGCCGCTGTGGGTGGCAATGCTGATGTGGCTGACGCTGTGGGTGCTCTACCTGTCGATCGTCAACGTCGGGCAAGCGTGGTACTCGTTCGGCTGGGAATCGCTGCTGCTGGAGACCGGGTTCCTGGCGATCTTTCTCGGCAACGACCGCGTCGCGCCCCCGATCCTGACGTTGTGGATGGCGCGTTTGCTGCTATTCCGGGTCGAGTTCGGTGCCGGGCTGATCAAGATGCGCGGCGATTCGTGCTGGCGCGATCTGACCTGTCTGGACTACCACCACGAAACCCAGCCGATGCCGGGGCCGTTGAGCTGGTTCTTCCATCACCTGCCCAAGCCGCTGCACCGGATCGAGGTGGCAGGCAACCATTTCGCCCAGCTTGTGGTTCCGTTCGGGTTGTTCGCGCCACAGCCGGTGGCCAGCGTCGCCGCGGCGATCGTCGTGGTCACCCAGCTGTGGTTGGTGGCATCGGGCAACTTCGCGTGGCTCAATTGGGTGACGATCATCCTGGCGTTCAGCGCCATCGACGACTCGGCGGCGGCGACGGTGCTTTCGATACCCGCGCATCCGGCGCTGTCCACAGCACCGCAGTGGTTCGCCGGCCTGGTGGTTGCCTTCACGGTGGCAGTGCTGTTCATGAGCTACTGGCCGGTGCGCAACATGCTGTCGTCGCATCAGCGAATGAATATGTCGTTCAACTCATTCCACTTGGTGAACACCTACGGAGCCTTCGGCAGCATCGGCCGCGTCCGGCGCGAGGTGGTGATCGAAGGCACCGATGAACCGCAGCTCACCCAACAGACGGTGTGGAAAGAATACGATTTCAAGGGAAAGCCCGGTGCTGTGCGCCGTTTACCGCGCCAATGGGCCCCCTACCATCTGCGACTGGACTGGCTGATGTGGTTCGCCGCAATCTCGCCGGGTTACGCGCAACAGTGGCTGACGCCGTTCCTGCAGCGGCTTCTGCGCAACGACCCATTCGCGTTGCGTCTGTTGCGGCACAACCCTTTCCCGGAGTCACCGCCCCGCTATGTACGCGCGCAGCTCTACCGGTACCGCTTCACCACTTTGGCCGAGCTGCGCCGCGACCGGGCATGGTGGCATCGCACCCTGGTGGGTAGGTACGTGCCGCCGATGACGCTGCCGAAAGTGACGTCACAGCGCAACGACTGAGCGGTGGATTTTAAAGCGTCTCGTCCAGCTCGCCGAGCCGGTCGGTCAACCGCAGGTTCTCCGAGTAGTCGACTGGGCAGTTAATCAGCGACACGCCGTCGTCGTCGAGGGCAGCCTTCAGCGTCGGCAACAGTTCATCGGCGCTGTTGATCTGATATCCCTTGGCGCCGAAGCTTTCCGCGTAGGTGACGATGTCGGGGTTGGTAAACCTCACGTAGTAATGCTCACCGAGTTCGAGATCCATCTTCCATTCGATGAGGCCGTAACCGCCGTCCTCCCAAATCAAAACCACCAGCGGTATCCGCTCCCGAACGGCGGTCTCGATTTCCTGCGAGCTCATCATGAACGCGCCGTCGCCCACGACGGCCAGTACCTTGGACTCGGGCCGCGCCAGCTTGACGCCCAGCGCACCGGGCAGCGCAAAACTCATGGTGGACAAGCCGTTTGAGACCAAGCACGTGTTCGGCTCGAACGTCGGGTAGAGCCGCGCCATCCACATCTTCGTTGCGCCGGTGTCGACCAGGACGACGTCGCTGCGGCCCAGTGCGGCACGGGTATCAGCGACCAACCGCTGGGGTGCCAGCGGATAGCGCGAATCCTGTTGTCCTCGAGCGAATTCCTCGGCAAGCAGGCCGGAACCGGGTATCTCCGGGTCGGCGTCGAAGCGGTGTCCGCCGAGCGCCTCCCTCAGCGCGTCGAGCGAAGCGCTGATGTCGCCGATGATCCCGACGTCGACGGGATAGTGCATGTCGACCTCGGCCGGAAAACGATGAATGTGGATGATCTTTTTGTCGGACTGCGGGTTGATCCGGACCGGGTCGAATTCCTGCAGCTCGTAGCCGACCGCGATGACGACATCGGCGTTGTCGAACCCGAAGTTGACGTAGTCATGCCGCATGAACCCAAGAGTCCCAATGCTGTTCGGGTGATCGTCGGGTATGACGCCCTTGCCATGGAAGGTATTGGCGACCGGGATGCCGAACTCCTCGGAGAACCGCACGAGGGCGGCGGTCGCGTCACCGCGGGCGGCGCCGTGCCCGGCGAGCACCACCGGTCGCTTGGCCTCACGCAGAATGTCCACCGCGCGCGCCACCTGCCGGGAGGCCGGCGCCTCGGCGCGGACGACGTTGCGCGGCAACGGTGTCAGGTCGTAGTCGGTGTCGTCGGCGTCGATGTGCTCGGGCACGGCCAGATAGACCGCGGCCGGGCGTTCGGCCTCGGCGACCTTGAATGCTTTGCGGAACATCTCCGGTATGGCATGCGCCGTCGGGATACCGGCGGCCCACCGGGTGATCGGGGCGAACATCGACACGAGGTCGACGTACTGGTGCGACTCTTTGAACTGGCGATCCTGACCCACCTGCGCGGAGATCGCGACCATCGGTGTGCTGTTGGTGGTGGCGTCGGCGACGCCGAGCTGCATATTGATCGCACCCGGGCCCAAGGTGGCCGACACCACCGCCGCCCGGCCGGTGACGCGCCCGTACATCTCCGCCATGAACGAAGCCGCTTGCTCGTGCCGGGTCAGCACATAGCGGATGCTCGAGGCGGCCAGCGCCTGCACGAAGCGGATGTTCTCCTCCCCGGGTAGCCCGAAGACCACGGCAACACCCTCGTTCTCCAGGCACTTGACCATCAGCTCAGCGGCCTTACTCATCCGGCACCTCCCTCTGGCCACGATAGTGGCAGGCTGGATGCCGGACGTTTTACAAACCATCGCAACCGAAGGATGCCAACGTGCCCATCGCCACGATCAACCCGGCCACCGGCGAGACAGTCCAGACCTTCACCCCGGCAACCGACGACGAAGTCCAGGCCGTGATAGCGCGAGCCCACCAGCGTTTCCTCGACTACCGCCACTCCACCACCTTCGCCCAGCGCGCCGAGTGGGCGAACGCCACCGCCGACCTGCTGGAGGCCGAGGCTGAGAAGACCGCGGCCATGATGACCCTCGAGATGGGCAAGACGCTGGCCGCAGCGAAGGCCGAAGCAATCAAATGCGCCAAGGGTTTTCGCTACTACGCCGAGAACGCCGAGAAGCTGCTGGCCGACGAGCCGGCCGACGCGTCCAAGGTCGGCGCGAAAAAGGCCTACACCCGCTACCAGCCGCTCGGGGTGGTGCTGGCCGTGATGCCGTGGAACTTCCCGCTCTGGCAGGCCGTTCGCTTCGCCGCGCCGGCGCTGATGGCCGGCAACGTCGGCATCCTCAAGCATGCGTCGAACGTCCCGCAGTGCGCGCTGTATCTCGCCGACGTCATCGCCCGGGGCGGCTTCCCGGAGGGCTGCTTCCAGACACTGCTGGTTCCGTCGAGCGCCGTGGAGTCCATCCTGCGCGATCCCCGCGTCGCGGCGGCAACGCTCACCGGCAGCGAACCGGCCGGCCAGTCCGTCGGCGCCATCGCCGGCGACGAGATCAAACCCACCGTGCTCGAGCTCGGCGGCAGCGACCCGTTCATCGTGATGCCGTCGGCAAACCTGGACGAGGCGGTCAAGACCGCGGTCACCGCCCGAGTCCAGAACAACGGGCAGTCTTGTATCGCCGCCAAGCGGTTCATCGCCCACGCCGACATTTACGACGCGTTCGTCGACAAGTTCGTCGAGCGGATGGCCGCGTTGCGGGTCGGCGATCCGACCGACCCGGACACCGACGTGGGTCCGCTGGCCACCGAGTCCGGCCGCGACGAGGTCGAAAAGCAGGTCGACGATGCCGCCGCGGCCGGCGCGGTGATCCGTTGCGGCGGCAAGCGCCCCGACCGGCCCGGCTGGTATTACCCGCCGACGGTGGTCACCGACATCACCAAGGACATGGTGCTCTACACCGAGGAAGTGTTCGGCCCGGTCGCCTCGGTCTACCGCGTCGACGACATCGACGAAGCCATCGAGATCGCCAACGGCACGACCTTCGGACTGGGGTCCAATGCCTGGACCAATGACGAGGCCGAACAACAGCGCTTCATCGACGGCATCGAGGCGGGCGGGGTTTTCATCAACGGGATGACGGTCTCGTACCCCGAGCTGCCGTTCGGCGGCGTCAAGCGGTCAGGCTACGGTCGCGAGCTTTCGGGTCTCGGGATCCGCGAGTTCTGCAACGCCAAGACGGTCTGGGTCGGCTAGACGGCCCGCCGCCATCGGAGCCGGCGCGCGTGGGCCTATGGACGAATTCAAGGCGATTCCCGTACTTAGGGCCCACCCACTCGGCGGCTCAGGATACGGCCGCCAGCGCCTTCTCGTCCTCGTCGGCGAACGTGTCCTCCAGCTGCACCGGCGAGTAGTCGAGGTCGATCTCGCTGACCGGCCGCCCGCGTGCGCTGTTGATCGTGCCGAACCGCCGCATCCCCTTGTCGGCGGCGTACTGCATGAACTCGTCCACCGAAAGACCGAAGGGCATCGGGTCGTAAAGGGCGAAGCCTTCTTCGATGAGGCGCAGCCCGAGCGGCATGAGCTCGTTCATGCGCGTTTCGAAGACCTCCCAATTGGCGTCGTCGGCGGCGACGTGGCGCCGGCAGGTGAAGGTGCCCCACGCCATGTGGCGCCGCTCGTCGTCGCCGATGCGCCGGATCAGCTCCTGCATGCCGGGAAGGATGCCGCGTTCCACGCAGATCTTGTGCCAGCCGAAGTAGCCGGTCAGCGCCAACATGCCTTCGACCATGTGGTTATAGGTGACGGACGCCCGGACCTGGGCGGCCGGCGACGGATCAGTTGACAAGGCGTTGAGGCAGGCCGGCAACTCCTCGTAGAAAATCGTGCGGTAGGTGGGGATGTCGTCCAGATAGCAGTGCAGGTCGTCGGTGATGCCGACGGCGTCAAGCCACATCCGGAACACCTGCACGTGCTTGGCTTCCTCGAATGCGAACTGCGTCAAATACATCTCGTCGCCCAGCCGGCCTTCGGCGCGCATCGCTGCCATGAACGGCTGAATGTCCTCGGTCACCGCTTCCTCCCCGGCGATGAACTCGGCACACAGGCGGGTGGCGTAGTGCCGTTCGTCGTCGGTGAGCCGTTCCCAGTCCGCGCGGTCGCGGGAGAAGTCGATGTCGGCCGGATTCCAGAACTTCGCGTTGCCGCCGGCGAACAGCTTGAGAGGCAAGCTGTCCCAGTTGAGTCCGCCCCTAACCATGGAACCTGAACTCGTGCGTGTCATGGTGACCTCCTCAGATCATTTCGGGGCTGGATTGATGGCGAGGTTCGGCAGTTTCACCCAAGTTCGAGAACGCGGCCGCCAGCGCGGCGACAAGCCGGCGCACGGCCAGGGCCGGCTGCTCCGGTGTGGGCTCGTCGAGCCCGAGGATGGGATCCAGGCCGCGCATGTAGGGAGCCAACGCAAGGTGCGGAAAGACCAACAACAGCAGCGACAACAACACGTCGGTGTCGGCATCCGGCCGTAGGTCACCCCGGATCTGCGCGGCATGCACCAGCGGCCGCAGCACTTCCAGATAATGACGGTGAATGACGTTGCGCACGCTGATGCGGGCGTCGGTATCGACCTCCAGGGTCGCCGCAGCGTGCAGGGCGCGTTCCCGTGGATGTTCGGCGTAATAGGCGACCCAGCCGTCGAGCAGGTCGGTGAGAAAGTCAAAGAACGGGCGGTTCGGGTCGAGCTCGCGGATGAGGTCTTCCATATAGGAGCGCACCCGCTGGCTGCCGATGTCGGCGATGAACGCGTAGAGATCGCGCTTGTCCGCGAAGTACTGGAAGAGACTGCCCTTGGCGACTCCGGCTCGGCGGGCAATGACGTTCAGGCTGCCCCGGGAGAATCCGTGCGCTCCGAACTCGGCTTCTGCGGCTTCGATGACGGCTGCGCGACGAGCCGGGTCGACACGTGCCCAAGTCACCGTCGGCAATGTGGCCTCCTAGCGGTCGATGACCACTGGTCATTCTACGGTGAGCCACGTCACAGTCAAGGGCTCGCGGGCCGATGTGGAGGTGCAACGAAGATTAGCAAGCGATAAGTGATTGTTTTAACAAGGTTGATCGCTGCGGGATTTCGAGGCAGCTCGCGGGTCACGGGCGTTTGAGGCCGTGGCTGAGTGCTTGTGACATCTCACTCCGGTCAGCGGGCCTGGGTATTGGCTTGCTGGGCCGCCAGGCTCTCTGCGGCGCGGCCGAGCATGCGGCCGTTCATCTTGACTGAGAGCCTGCGCGGGGTCAGGCGGGCCACCGCGCGCAGACGCCGGTCGGGCACGATCGTGGCGTGGCCGGCCCGCAACGCACGGATCGTCTGGCGGATTGCGCTGCCCACCGGCAACGGCGACAGCGGAAGACGGTCTCGGTCTAGTCCCAAAGCGTCGATGACCGGCGTATCGACGTTGCCGGGCATCATGACGGTGACCCGTATCCCGGCTGGTCGCAGTTCGTGGTTCAGCGCCTCGCCGAGATTGAGCACATAGGCCTTCGCCGCGCTGTCGTGGGCCATGTTCGGCAATCCATGGGCGGCGCCGAGTGCCGACACCAGCACCATGGCGCCGCCACCGCGCCGGACGAACCGGCGGCCGAAGCCATGGGCGAGTTCGAGATGGGTGGTGGCGTTGAGGGTCAGACGGCGATGGAGGTCTGCGAGGTCCTGATCCAGGAAGCGGCCCGGGCAGGCGGCGCCCGCGTTGGAGATCAGCAGACCGACATCGAGATCTTCTGTTGTGGCAATGAGATCTGCTGCGCCGCCGGGGTGAGTGAGATCGACGGTGACAACGCGGTACGCGATGTCGCGGCTAGCGCTGAGAGTGCGGCCCAGCTCCTGGAGCCGCTCGGTGGACCGGGCGGCCAACACAATGTTGAGTCCGTCGGAGGCGCAGCGTTCGGCGAAGGCGCGACCGATCCCCGATGAGGCGCCGGTGATGACAGCCCACGGCCCGTAGCCGGAGAGATCGGCCACGGCTGTCACCGCCCCGCCCGTGAACCGTTACCAACATCGGTGAGGTTGTGCATCTCGATTCTCCTTGGATGCGGTGCTTGTGCCGTTGTGGGGAAGGTAGTGCCGGTAGGCCCCATGGCGGCGACATAGATGGGGAACGGAGCACCGCCGGCTACCACCGGTGACAGGGGCGGGTGCCCGGTCAGTTCCTGGCCGTCGAAGTCGACATCGCCGCCCTCACTGATCGCGCGCAGCACAGTCAGGTATTCGTGCAGTCGCGCGATCTCGTTGCCGGCCGGTATTCCAAATGCGCGCTGTTCCAACTGGTTTCCACCGAGCCCGATACCGAGGCTGAATTGACCATGCACCACGGCCCGCGCGGTCTGGGCTGCGATCGACGCGAAGCTTTGGGCGGCGCCGTCGTCGGCGGTGCGATTCAGGGCCTGGGCCCAGAAGTTCGCGAGTCGGGCGGCGTCAACGGCGTCGACACTGATTCCCAGTACCGAGATGCTCATATGCGATCGCTCCGTTCGAGGCTGGAGATGGGTTTCTTGAACATGGGGATAGTCCTTGCCGTGGTTGGGGTTCGGCGACTGTGCTTTCGGGCCGTGGCAGCGGCTCATCGCCTGCCGCCGTCGATGGCCACGTCGGTACCGGTGATGTAGGACGCTCGGGGGGACGCCAGGAAGCCGATGAGGTCGGCGACCTCCTGCGGTTCACCAGCGCGGCGCAGCACGGTGGTCTCACCGACTGCATCGAAGAGTTCCCGTTCGGCTGCGTTGGTGTAGACCGGCCCCGGCGAGATGGAGTTGACGCGGACACCGGCGGGCCCGTACTCGGCCGCCCAGGAGCGGGCGAGCGAGGCCAGGGCGGCTTTGGTGGCGCCGTAGGCGGCGGTTGTGGGCTGACCGACAGCGCCGGCCCGGCTGGCCACGTTGATGATCACGCCGTATCCGCGGGCCACCATCTTCGGCGCTAGTACCGACACCAGCAGGTAGGGGGCTTGCACGTTGGCCGCGAACAACTCATCCAGGGTGTTGGCGGCCAGCTTTTCCGTCGGGCCGAACCAGGCGAATCCCGCGTTGTTGACCAGGATGTCGACGTCGCCGCCTTCGGTGGCCAGTCGTAGCGCCTCTGCGGGTTGGCTCAGGTCGGCGCCCACGAATCGGGCTGAACCTCCGGCACTTTCGATCTCTTTGACCACTGCCGCGCCGCGTCCGACGTCGCGGCCGTGGATGATCACCGTGGCCCCTTGCGCGGCCAGTTGCAGCGCGGCGGCCTGACCGATCCCCGACGTCGCGCCGGTGACCAGCGCAACTTTGTCTTTCAGATCCCGGCCGTTAGTGGCGCTTGTCATGCTCACTCCTCAACTCTTTGTACTGATCTGTCTAATCCCCTCTGCTCAGCGCAAGCCTGTCGCCGACTATTCCGACCTCGCCGGCACAACCGGAACGTCTTCCCGCGTGCTCGGCGGCCCGCCGACAGTTCGGTCACATCGCTCAATCACCTTGCGCTGCAGGGATTACCGTGGTGCGTGCCGCAGCGTAGAAGGCCTCCAGTTCGCCGGGGATGTCCGGGCCAGTGGGCTGGTAGATGATCTCGGTGATGTTTTGCGCGGCCAGTTCTCTGAATCGGCGGCCGACGTCGTCCGCGGTGCCGGTCAGAGTGGTCGCGGTGACACCCTTCCAGCTGCCGGCCGCCCAGGCGGCGGTGTCGGCGCGGTTGAGCGCGATGAGGTGCTGGTCATGCACAGCGAAGTGGCGATCCTGCGGTGGGGTCGCGTTGATCGTGTCAAGCCACACGTCGCCGGCCGGAAGGGCGGTGACGTCGCCGCCGAATTCGTAGGCGGCGTGGTAGGCCAGTGCGTTTCCCGGCCCCGCAGCCGCCTGCACCCGCGGCGAGTCTAGGGATTCACCGTCGGCCAGGACGGTGCCGTGTACGCCAAGCGCGGCCCAATCGAACCGCGCCGCGAAGGCCGTCTGGCCGTTGACGGTGAACAGTCCGTCGGCCAGCTCCGTGGCGACGGCGAGCCCCTTGGGACCCAGCGCCGAGATCAGGATCGGCACGTCGATGGGGCGCTCGGGTGCATGCCCGTCGGGGTGCATCATCCGCACCCGAGCGCCCTGCCAGAGGACGGTCGCGCCCGCGAGCAGAGCGCGGAACGCGGCCACATAGTCGCGCAGATGTGACCATGTGGTCGGTGCGGCGCCCAGCGCGCGGGCGCCAGCGAAGCCGGTGCCAAACGCGACCGCGACCCGGCCCGGTGCCAGCGCCTCCAGTGCCGCGGTGGCTGAGGCGTTCACCATCGGGTGGCGCAGGCTGGGCACGAGCACACCCGGGCCCAAGCCGATCCTGGTGGTGCGTTCGGCCGCCAGCGCCAGCATCATCCAAACATCGGGGCTTTCGTGCGGTGTGTCGAACAACCACGCCCGGTCGTAGCCGAGTTGTTCGGCGGCCACAACGTGCTCAGCCGAGCTCAACGAGGTCGCAAACTGGGCCGAGATCTTCATCGCCGGCACCCGATCATGTCTGCTCGCCGACGGCCGCGTCGGCTTGCGTCGGTGCAATCGGCTCGAGCACCATGATCGGGATGTCGCCGGCCGCCTGCCAGCCGTCGGTATTCGGGAAGTGCGGCCAGAACCGCTCGGCGACCAACCAGTAGTACTGCTTCTCTTCCCCGCTGACCTCACGTGCCTGAAATTCCCGAACAGTCGCACCGTCCTGAAGTCGAACCGTGGGGTGGGCAACGAGATTGGCGTACCAGGACGGGTTGGTGGGTGACCCGCCTGCTGATGCCACCGCGACGTACCGGTCACGGTCGACGATCCGCATCACCGGGTTCTTGCGAACCTTGCCCGATGTCGCACCTACCGACGTCAGGATCACCACGGGGCGGCCTTCCAGCGTTGCGCCCTCGACGCCGCCGCTGGCTTCATAGTCGGCCACCTGCGTGCGGGCCCTTTCCGACGGGCTGGGTACGTACTGCCCATCAAGGCCGCTTCCGGGATCGCTGTTGGCTTTCAGAGTCATCTCCAAGCCTTCCGTGGTGTCGTCGGTGGCTGTTAGACCTGGGCAAAGCCACCGTCGACGCTCAGCTCGGCGCCGGCCACGAAGCTGCTGTCATCAGAGGCCAAGAACAATGCGGCTGCCGCGATCTCTTCCGGGCGGCCCATCCGATTCAGTGGTATCGCCGCGGCGAACGTCGCCCGGATCTGGTCGGCTTCCTCCGGCGAGCTCGCCTGGCCGTCCATGATGGGGGTGTCGATCGGGCCCGGGCTCAATGTGTTGAACCGGATACCCCGGTCGTTGAACTCCCGGGTCCACGTCCGCACATAGGAGCGCAGTGCGGCCTTGGTGGCGCTGTAGGTGCTGTAACCAGGGATGCCGCGGTAACCCGCAACCGAGCCGACCAGAACGACGGAGCCGCCCTCACGCATCAATGGCAGTGCCTTCTGCACCGTGAACAGGGCTCCCCGGGCGTTGAGGCCGAAGGTGAGGTCGAAGTTCTCCTCGGTGACCTTGCCCAGCTCCTCAGGCTCCACCCGGCCCGAGTTCACCAGCAGGATGTCCAGCGCACCCTTCTCCTCGAGGACCGTCGCGAACAGCCGGTCCAGGTCTGCACTTTTGGTGCTATCGACGGCGACCGTGGTCACGCCGTCGCCGATCAACGCCTTGGCCTTGTCCAACTCGCTTTGGCGACGCCCGGTGATGAAGACATAAGCGCCTTCTTCAACGAATCTCTGCGCGCTCGCCAGTCCGATACCGCTGCTGCCGCCGGTGATCACGGCGACCTTGCCATCAAGTCGTGTCATCAGTTCATCCTCAATTCGTTGGTTGTGTGGTGGATGTGCTTATGCGGCGTCCGTTCTGTGCAACAACGCTGTCGTTGCGCGGGAATCGTTGGATACCAGGGCATTCCGCCCGCATCGTGGGCGGCGTCATCGGGTCAGGCCCGCGCCGGGAAGACGGGACCGAACATGGGCAGTCCGCTGATGGACTCATCGCGGGTCGCTTCGTCTTGGATGACATCCCAGTGCTCCGCGAGAACACCGTTTTCGATCCGGACGACGTCGGCCACAATCCAATCGGCGGGCTGCCCGACATTGCTGAACCGGCCGTGCAACATCACGTAGTCACCGCCCGCGACGACCAGCCCGCTCTCGTAGCGCATGTCAGGCGGCGAAGCCTTCACGAGCTCGAACAAGCCCTCACGACCCGGCGCGATGTGGGCGCTGTGCTGGATGTAGTCGG
This sequence comes from Mycobacterium sp., assembly GCA_035552295.1. Taxonomy (GTDB): domain Bacteria; phylum Actinomycetota; class Actinomycetes; order Mycobacteriales; family Mycobacteriaceae; genus Mycobacterium. The sequence continues at coordinate 24,503 of DASZLQ010000006.1, forward strand.
GCGACCAAAACTTCTGTGCGGCCACGTACTCACGCCGGTTGAACAACGTGTCGAACGCCTCCAGGACGAATGCCCGGTTCCGATCCTCTGCTGCTGTCGCCATGATGCGCCTCCTTTCGAGGTTTGAACAGATCGGTACAAACAATAATTCCCACTACTGGTCTGAGTCAACGTGTGACGTACGGCGGTGTGCAGAAAGCCCAGGACAAGGGGCTCGGCGGGAATCTATGGCAGCACTTATCAGACAGCTCTGTCTGATAAGCTGATGCCATGGCGACGAAGACAGCAGAACGGCCGTCGGCGCGCGAGCGACTGCTCGCCGCGGCGGATGAGCTGTTCTACCGCAACGGCGTGCATTCCACCGGAATCGACGCCGTCATCGAGAAGGCGGGAGTCGCAAAAGGCTCCCTGTACTACATTTTCGGCGGGAAGGACGAGCTGGTCGCCGCCTACCTCCGTCGGCGCCACGAAGCATTCCGGCAGCGGGTCGAGGAGGCCCAGGCCGGTATCGACGATCCGGCCGACAAGATCCTGGCACTCTTCGATGCGCTCGCTGACTACGTATCGCGTCCGGAGTACCGGGGCTGCCCCTTCGACAGCGCGGCAGCCGAGGCGCCGACGGGGCAGTGCCAGGTGCTGGCGATCACGGAGTACCGCGACTGGTTGCATCAGTCCGTACTCCAACTCGCCGCAGACACCGGAGTGCGCGACTCCCAGGCGCTGGCCGAAGCTCTCATCGTCCTGTACAACGGGGCGCTGGCGACCGCGAACACGGGACCGCCCTCGCCCGCCGCGGCGATGACGGCCAAACGCCTTGCGCGGCTCACCCTGGCAGCGGCGAAAGCCTCCAGCTCAGCTTGATTCCCGCAACCAGTTGGGCGAGGGGCGGTGCAGATTAAAAGGCTCCCGCGACATGCCGAAGTCTTGTCAACGTAGCCGGGCGCTTCCTGTCAATCCTCGCGGCAACTCGACAGCCGCCTCACGGACGCATCGCGTAAGCGCCGCTGATCGGTAGGACGTGTTCCTTCCAGATCTGGTCGGAACGCGCACGGTCGCTGGCCGGACGCCGGATCATCCGCATCGCGAAGCGCGCCTGTTGGTCGGTCGTCGAGGGCTTGTCGTTCAGCTCGACCGCATAGCTGTTGAAGTCCCTGACCAATAGGGCAAAGATCTCGTCGAGCAACGCCTCATCCACACCCGACAGCAGTGCCTCCTCGAGAATGAGCTGCGCGTAGGGCACCGTCGCGAACAGCTGGCCAACCGCGAAGGCGAAGTCAATGTCCTTCTGCTGGGCCACATCTGGGGTAGCGCTGGCCAGCATTTCGGCGAGCATCTCGATCTGCTCGCGCAGCAAGGCCACGTTGGGCAGGTGGGCGAAGGCCCCGAACGGCGGGCGCCAATCGTGGAAGCGCACCTTGCCCAGTCCGCCAGTGGGTCCCTGGGCGAACAGGAACGAGTCGTCGGCCGCATCGTCGCGCCGGTCGATGATGGGCAATTCGCTAGTCGGGGCGAACAGGAAATTGGGCATGAACTTGCCGAGCAGCCCGATGTTGATGTGAACGGTGCCTTCCAGCCGGGGCAGCAGGCCGATCTCGCGGGTCATGGCCTCGAAGATGGTGTCCTTCTCGACGCCTTTGGCGGCGATGACGTCCCACAGCGCGATGATGACTCGCTCGCCTTCGCTGGTGATCTTCGCCTTGGTGAGCGGGCTGTACAGCAGGTAGCGACGGTCCTCGGCGGAGGCGCTGCGCATGTAGTCAGACGCGCGGGTGGCGACCAGCTTCATCGCGATCAGGCGCACGTAGGCGTCGGTGAGCAGCCGCCGTACGTGGCCGAAGTCGGTGACGACGGTTCCGTACAGATAACGGTTGGCCGCGTGGGTGACCGCCTCGTACATGGCGTGGGTGCACATACCGATGGAACCCCAGCCCAGGTTGTACTTGCAGACGTTGACCGTGTTCAGCGCGGCGTGGAAGGCATCGGGTCCGCGGTGCAAGATGTCGGCGTCGGTGACCGGATAGTCGCGCAGCGCGTAGTTGGCGACGTAGTTCTGCGAGTTCACCACATTCTTGATCAGGTCGTACCGGTCGTGCTGGGAGTCGGCGGCGAAGAACACGTACTCGTCGGTGCCGCCGATCTTGCCGAAGGTCGAGACCATCCGGGCGACATTGGCGTTGCCGATGTAATACTTCTCGCCGTTGGCGATCCAGCCCCCGTCGGTCGGCTGCAAAATCATGTCGGTCTGGTAGACGTCGGCGCCGTGGGTCTGCTCGGACAAGCCGAACGCGAACACCTCACCGGCCTCCAGCTGAGCGGCGGCCTTGCGCTTGGCGTCCTCGTTCTCGCTCATCCAGATCGGACCCAGGCCCAGGGCGGTGACCTGGAAGGGGTACCAGTAACTCAGCCCGTAGAAGCCCAAGATCTCCGCGAACTCGCTGATCCGATAGGTGTCCCAGCGGCAGTCCTGCGCGCCGTACTCGGCCGGCGTCAGCAGCGAGGCGAAGATGCGCTCCCGTCCGATGTGGTCCAGAAAGTCGGAGTACCACGTGCGCTCGTGGTCGTCGTGCTTGAGCCGGGCCTTTCCGCGCGACTCGAAAAAGTCGACGGTCGCCGCCATGATCTCCCCGGAGCGACGGTCCGGGTAGCGGCGTTGCAGGTGGTTGGGATTGAGCAACATGGCGGCAGCTCCCGGGGGGTTCGGACGAAGACGAGGGTGACGGTACTGCAATAGCGCAGCCGTCGGGGCGCAGCGGATAAATCGGCACTGTTGGTCTAGCGCCGCCCCGGCCTAGCATCAGCGACGTGTCAGAACTAAATACCGCCCGCGGACCCATCGATATCGCCGATCTCGGCGTCACGCTCATGCACGAGCACGTGTTCATCATGACCACAGAGATCGCCGAGAACTATCCCGAAGCCTGGGGCGACGAGGAAAAGCGAGTGGCCGACGCCATTGCCCGGCTCAACGAGCTGAAGGCCCGCGGGGTGGACACCATCGTCGACCTCACCGTCATCGGGCTGGGCCGCTACATCCCGCGCATCGCCCGCGTCGCGGCGGCGACCGAGCTGAATATCGTTGTCGCGACAGGGCTTTACACGTACAACGACGTGCCGTTTTATTTCCACTACCTCGGCCCGGGCGGGGAGCTGGGCGGCCCGGAGATCATGACCGACATGTTCGTCCGCGACATCGAGCAGGGCATTGCCGACACCGGCATCAAGGCCGGGATCCTCAAATGCGCCACCGACCAACCCGGCGTCACGCCGGGTGTGGAGCGGGTGCTGCGGGCGGTCGCCCAGGCACACAAGCGCACCGGCGTGCCGATCTCCACGCACACCCATGCCGGGCTGCGGCGCGGGCTCGAGCAACAACGCATCTTCGAAGAAGAGGGCGTCGACCTGAGCCGGGTGATCATCGGCCATTCCGGCGACAGCACCGATATCGGCTACCTCGAAGAACTGATCGCCCCCGGTTCGTATCTCGGGATGGACCGGTTCGGCATCGACGCGATCTCATCGTTCGAGGACCGAGTGAACATCGTGGCGCAGATGTGCGAGCGCGGGCACGCCGACAAGATGGTGCTTTCGCACGACGCCAACTGCTACTTCGACGCCCTTCCCGAGGAGCTGGTGCCACAGGTCATGCCCAATTGGCATTACCTGCACATCCACAACGACGTCATCCCGGCGCTCAAGGAGCGCGGCGTCACCGACGAGCAGGTGCACACCATGCTGGTCGACAACCCGCGACGCATCTTTGAGCGACAGGGCGCTTACTAAATGACCCAGGGCGAGCCGGTCCCCCCGATCGGTACCCAGATATCGGCGCTGGCCGAACTCGCTCCCGACGAGCCCGCGGTCACCTGCGACGGGGTGACCATTTCCCGCGCCGAACTCGACCGGTCGACGAACCGGTTGGCCCGGGCCTACGCCGAGCGGGGCGTGGGGGTCAGCGACTACGTGACGATGGTGCTGCCCAACTCCATCGAGTGGATTCAGGCAGCGGTGGCGTGCTGGAAGCTGGGCGCGGTCCCCCAGCCGCTGTCCGCGCGGCTGCCGGCCGCGGAGTTGCAGGGCCTGCTGGACTTGCGCCCGCCCGGCTTGCTGGTCGGCCGCAGGCAGCCCGAAATACCTAGTGTGCCAGCCGGTTTCACTCCCGACCCAGCCTTGTCTGACGCGGCGTTACCGGAAGCGGTTTCGCCGGTGTGGAAGGCGATGGGGTCGGGCGGCAGCACCGGTCGGCCCAAGCTCATCGAATCCGGCGGCCCCTACTTTGGAAGCCGAATTCCGGCCGCCATCGGCTATCCCCTCGGCACGCAGGAGGGTGACACCACCCTGCTGCCGGTGCCGCTGTCCCACAACACCGGCTTCACCACCGCGACGATCGCCTTGCTGATGCGCCACCATCTGGTGCTGATGAGCCGGTTCGAGCCGCAGCAGTTCCTCCGGCTGATCACCGACCACCGGGTCACCTTCCTGACCACGGTGCCGACGATCATGCAGCGGGCGCTGCCCGTCTACCATGCCGATCCCGGCTCCTACGACCTTTCGTCGATCCGCCGGTTCTGGCACTTGGGGGCGCCATGCCCGCCCGCCATCAAGCAGGCCTGGATCGACCTCCTGGGACCCGAAGTCGTGTGGGAACTCTACGGCGGCACCGAATTACAGGCGCTCACCTTTATCTCCGGTGACCAGTGGCTGACCCACCGCGGGTCGGTCGGCGTGGTGGTCGCCGGTGAGATGAAGGCGCTTGACGACGACGGCAACCCCTGTCCGCCCGGCGTCGTCGGCGAGATCTACATGCGGCCCGCCCCGGGCAGCGCGCCGACCTATCGGTACGTCGGCGCGACGGCGAACAGCCGAGACGGCTGGGACTCCCTGGGCGACCTCGGTTATTTCGACGGCGATGGGTTCCTGTATCTGTCGGACCGCCGGGTGGATATGTTCACCGTCGGCGGCCGGAACGTGTATCCCGCCGAGATCGAGAACGCCCTGTCTGCGCACCCGGAAGTGATGTCGTGTCTGGTCGTCGGAATCCCCGACCCCAACTCTGGTGATCTCGGCCAGGTGCCGTACGCATTGGTGCATATCGCCGACGGATCCGCGCTGGACGCCGCGGCGGTGCAGGAGTTCCTCCGCGAACGCATTGCGTCATACAAGGTGCCGGTCACCGTCGAATTGGTCAGCACTCCCCTGCGCGACGACGCCGGCAAGGCGCGACGGTCGGCTGTACGCGCCGAGATCATGGCGCGCTTGCAGCGTGCGGACGGGCGCCAATACGCTACGTAACCGCTGACACCGCGCCGAGGTCACGGCGCGATCGCGTCCGCCTCGGCATCTACCTGACGTGCTTCGACCGGCTTCTGGCGTTTTTCCCAGCGCCGCAACGCTTCCCGGCAGGGCGACTCGACCAGGGCGTAGCTGACGGCGGCGATCGCGAAGCCGAAGATCAGCGTCAACACCAAGACCATGGGCATCCGGCCGGTGAACGGGAACGTCCCGATCACCGGGAACACCATGGCCAATGCGGCCAGATGCCATATGAAAAGTCCGTAGGACCACCGACCCAGAGTGACCATGCCGGTAGTGCCCAGCACCCGGTGTGGCGTATCGAGCCGGTCCAGCACCAGCGGCGCGACCAGTGCGAACGCCACCACGGAGCCCATCGCCGTCTTCACCGCGAACTGTGTGGCGGTGCCCGGAATCAGCCCTTCCGGACCGGCCAGCGGCGAGGCCGCCACCAGATAGGCCAGCACGGCGACGACGGCCATCAGCACGCGGCGGCGCGCCAACCGATGCGGTAACCCGATCCCGCTGTAGGTCCATTCCGCCAGCAACATGCCCGCGGCGAACCAGGAGAAAAACGCCGGCGGCCAGTTCAGCGGATTGATCCCGGAACCGGCATGCGCCAACGGCACCCAACCCCAGGCCCAGCTGAGCGCCCCGAGCGCGGCGATCACCGGCACCCGGGCGCGGACCGGGATACGGCGGGCCAGCAACGCGAGAATCGGCAATGCCAGGTAGAAGCTGACCTCGACGGACAGGCTCCACATCTGGGTCAGGCCGCCGGTCAGGGTGAGCGGCACATAGATCTGGGTGAGCGTGAGGTTCGCCAGCCACACCGTCGGGCTGGCGTGATCGGAGTCGGGCAGCAGGGACAGGATCACGACGACCGCGACGAGATAGGCCGGCATGATGCGGACCACCCGCGACCGCAGGTAGTGGCCCGTGCGCGGACGCGATCCCAGATCCCTTGCCGCTGCCGCATGTCCACGCCACAACAGGAATCCCGACAAGGCGAAGAACACCGCCACGGCCAGATCGAAGCGGCCGAACAGCCTGCCGGTGACACCGCTCGAGTGTCCGGTCTGGAAGGCGACGTGCGTAACGACCACGCCCATAGCCGCGCACGCGCGCATCCCCTCCACGGCGGGCAGGAAGCTGCGGACGCCTCCCACCTGTTTGCCGTCGCTCACCATCACAGTCTGCCTGTTGTGTTGCCGAACGAATCGGGTACGCCCGGATGACCCGGGCAAAGTGGCGCTAGGTTCGTAAACCGAGACCTTAAACACTGCTGTTAGGGTCGAACGGGTTTGCCGCTGCTTGGTCGGGTCGGGGCGGGACGCGGCCGACGAGTCTGAAGAACTTTTGAGGACCACTAGGAGGACACAGCAACGTGAACCGAGCAGTCATGTTGCGGTTCGCCGCATGCGGGATCATCGGACTCGGAGCCGCCTTGCTGATCGCCGCGCTGCTGTTGTCGACATACACCAGCAGCAGGATCGCCAAGATCCCGCTCAACATCGACACCACGTTGATCAGCGACGGCAACGGCACCGCAGTCGACTCGGCGTCCTTGTCCGGTGATCATCTGGTGGTCAACCAGAACGTGCCGCTGGTGTCCCAGCAGCAGGTCAGCGTCGAGTCGCCGGCCAACGCCGACGTGGTCACGCTGCAGGTCGGCACCTCGGTCCGGCGCACCGACAAGCAAAAGGACAGCGGACTGGTGCTGGCGATCGTCGACACCATCACCCTCAACCGCAAGACGGCGATGGCCGTCTCCGATGACACCCACACCGGCGGCTCGGTGCAGAAGCCGCGCGCCTACAGTGACGAGAACCCACCCACCGCGATCCCGCTGCGACACGACGGGCTGTCGTACCGATTCCCGTTCCACACCGAGAAGAAGACCTACCCCTACTTCGACCCGATCGCGCAGAAGCCGTTCGACGTCAACTACGACAGCCAAGAAGACGTCAACGGCTTGACCACCTACCGCTTCACGCAGAACATCGGCTACAACCCCGACGGCAAGCTGGTGGCTCCGGTGAAGTACCCCTCGCTGTACGCCGGCGATGAGGACGGCAAGGTCACCACGTCCGCGGCGATGTGGGGCGTGCAGGGCGGCGATCCGGCCGAGCAGATCACCATGACGCGCTACTACGCGGCGCAGCGGACCTTCTGGGTGGACCCGGTGTCGGGCACCATCGTGAAGCAAACCGAGCACGCCAACCACTACTTCGCGCGTGATCCGCTGAAGCCAGAGGTGACGCTGGCCGATTACCGCGTCACGTCGAACGAAGACACCGTCGAATCCCAGGTCAACGCGGCCCACGACGAGCGCGACCGGCTGGCACTGTGGTCGCGGGTGCTGCCGATTACGTTTACTGCGGTCGGCTTGATCTCGCTGATCGCCGGCGGATTGATCGCCTCGTTCAGCCTGCGGACCGAAAGCGCGCTCACCGACCCCGGCCTGGACCGCGCCGATCAGGATTTCTTCGGCCGCAGCGGGCTGGAAGAACCGGTGCCCGGTGCCGAAGCCGAGACCGAGAAGCTGCCCACGCAGCGCCCCGCCCCGCACCCGGATGCGACCGAACCGGGATCGGACCCGCCAACCGTGGCATCCGAAGAGCCACCCGAATCCGGACCACCGGAACCCCCGGGCTCGTCCGCCGGCCCGCCCGAACGGGCCTAGCTTCCCGACGTGCGTTGGACCCGGCCGGGGTACGCGCTGCTGTTGGCGCTCCTGGTGGTTGGGCCGCTACTGAAGCCCGGATACCTGCTGCTGCGCGACGCGGTGTCGACGCCACAGTCCTATCTGTCCGATAGCGCGCTGGGGTTGACGGCGGCGCCGCGGGCGACACCGCAAGATTTCGCGGTGGCCCTGGCCTCACATGTGGTCGACGGCGGTGTGGTGGCGAAGGCGCTGCTCGTCGTGGGCCTGTGGCTCGCTGGATGGGGTGCGGCCCGGCTCGTCGTTACGGCACTGCCCTGCGCGGGCGCGGCCGGCCAGTTCGTCGCGATCACGCTGGCGATCTGGAATCCCTATGTCGCCGAACGGCTCCTGCAGGGTCATTGGAGCCTGCTGGTCGGCTACGGCTGCCTGCCATGGGTTGCGACCGCCATGCTCAAGCTGCGCGCGGATGACGCCGGCTGGCTGGGGGTTTTCGGCTTGGCCTGCTGGTTCGCGGTGGCCGGGCTCACCCCGACCGGGCTGCTGCTCGCCGCGACGGTTGCGCTGGTCTGCGTGACCGCACCCGGTGCGGGCCGGCCCCGTTGGCTGTGCGCCGCGGTGACCTTGAGCGCTGCGCTGGTGGCGGCGCTGCCCTGGTTGACGGCATCGGTGCTGGGTTCGTCGTTGACCAGCCACACCGCGGCGAACCCGCTGGGGGTGAACGCGTTCGCGCCACGCGCCGAGCCCGGGCTTGGCACGCTTTTCAGCCTGGCCAGTCTGGGCGGGATCTGGAATGGCGAAGCCGTACCCGCTTCGCGGACAACGCTTTTCGCGGTGTCGTCAGCCCTGGTGCTGCTGGGAGTCGTGGTGGCCGGGCTGCCGGCAGTGGCGCGTCGTCGGGCGGTGGTGCCGCTGCTGGTGCTCGGGGCGGTGTCGGTGCTAGTGCCCGCCGCGCTGGCGACCGGTCCCGGCCTACACGTGCTGCGCGCGGTGGTTGACGCGGCGCCCGGGTTCGGGGTGCTGCGCGACGGGCAGAAGTGGGTGGCGCTGGCGATGCCCGGATACACGTTGGCGGGTGCCGGCGCGGTGGTGACGCTGCGCCGCTGGCTGCGGCCGGCACAGACGGCGCTGGTCTGCTGCCTCGCGTTGATCCTGGCGCTGCCCGACCTGGCCTGGGGCGTGTGGGGCAAGGTTGAGCCGGTGCACTATCCGCCCGGGTGGGCCGCCGTGGCGTCGGCGATCAACGCGGACCCGAGGACCGTCGCCGTATTGCCCGCGGGCACCATGCGCCGCTTCGTGTGGTCCGGTCCGGCACCGGTGCTCGATCCGCTGCCCCGCTGGGTGCGTGCCGACGTGCTCACCACCGGTGACCTGGCCATTTCCGGGATGACCGTTCCTGGGGAGGGCAATCACGCCCGGGCGATACAGGATTTGCTGCTGAGCGGGCCGGATCCTTCCGTGCTGGCCCCGGCCGGCGTCGGGTGGTTGGTCGTCGAATCGGACAGCGCCGGTGACATGGGTGCGGCCGCCCGCACCCTCGACGCGCTATCGCCGGTCTACCGCGACGACGACCTCGCTCTATATCGAATCCGCGGCGACACCGCCGGTGCATCTGCCGGCGGCCGCCAAGCGACGGTGATCGCGCATCTGGCGTGGCTGGCCCTCTTGGTCGTGGGTGCCGGTGGCGCCGTCTTCACGGCGGCGCGGCGCTCCGCTACACCACGCCGCTGACGAAGTGGCCGGCTCGCACCGCTTCCAGCACGCTGCGCATCGCATCGGCGCTTTGCGTCCAGGAGAACTCTCCGCTGCGCGTTTGCGCCTTCACGCCGAGTTGGTCACGCAGTACGGGATCGGACAGCAGCTGCTCCAGCCGATCCACCAGCTCGGCGCGCGTGTCCGCCAACATCCCGGTCACCCCGTCGACGATCGAGTCGGACAGTCCCCCGGAGGATCGGTAGCCGATGGTGGGCACCCGGTGCTGGGCCGCCTCGATGACAGCAAGGCCCCAGCCCTCCTTGCGCGAAGGCAGCACATGCACCCACGAGCTTTGCAGCACATGGTGTTTGGTCACGTCGTCGACGTGGCCGTGGAAGGTCACCGAGCCGGAAATGCCGAGCGCGTGCACGTGGTCGACGAGTCGCTGCCGCCACCAGCCGTCGCCGACGATGTCGAGATGCAGGCCCGGTATCCGCGGCCGCAGCTGCGCGACGATGTCCAGTGCATCCTCGATCTGCTTGTGCGGCACCAGCCGCGACAGCACGACGACTCGCGGCGCGGCCGCGCGCGGGCCGGACAACGACTGCGCCGGCGCCTCGTCCAAACCGTTGCGCACCACCGCGATCCGTTCGTTGTCCACACCAAGGGCGACCAGATCACGAGCCGACGGCAGCGACACCGTCAGGTACTGGTTGCGCCGGTTCACCCGGGGCGACAGCGTCGACTCGACAAACCAGCCCAGCCGGCCGAGCACCGGCCCGGCCACCGGCCACTGCTCGCGATGGCAATGGTGCACCAGCACCACTACCCGCCGGCCGTGGAGCAGCCGGGCAAGAAACGGCAACCCGTTTTGCGTATCGACGACCACGTCGGGGCGCACGCGGCGCAGCGGCCCGAGCCCGAGCCGGGCTACGGCCATCGCCAGCAACGCCCACACATATACCGAGTAGCGTCCACCGGCGCGGCTGATCCGCACGCCGTCGACAACCTCATGTCGTGGCGCACCGGGATAGCGAGCGGTGCGCAGGGTGACAGCTACCCCGGATGCGGCCAGCTGCGCGCCGATGCGCTGCAAGTAGGCTTCGCTGCCGCCGCCCTGTGGGTGTCCGGTGTCGCGCCAGCACAACAGCAGCACCGAGCGCAGACCAGACATCGCTGAACAGCCTAGCGGTCGCGGCCGTAGGGTTGGCCGGTGTGGCCGTGACCGACGTGTTCGCGCAGCGGGCAACACTGAGCCGCTCGTTGCGGCTGCTGTCGGAATTCCGCTACGAGCAGCGGGACCCGGCCAGGTTCTACGGCGCGCTGGCGGTCGATACGGCGGCGATGGTCGGTGATCTTTGGCAAGGCTTCCACGGCGCGCCCCCAGTCGGCCGTAGCCTGCTCGATGTCGGCGGTGGGCCCGGATACTTCGCGACGGCGTTCGCAAATGCCGGGCTCCGGTATATCGGTGTCGAACCCGATCCGAGTGAGATGCACTCCGCCTCAACGGATTTCACGGCAGGCCAGGGATGGTTCGTCCGAGCGTCGGGCATGGCGCTCCCGTTTGCCGATGACTCGGTGGACATCTGCTTGTCGTCCAACGTCGCCGAGCACGTGCCGCGGCCGTGGCAGCTCGGCGGTGAGATGCTGCGGGTGACCAAGCCGGGCGGACTGGTGGTGCTGTCCTACACCGTCTGGCTGGGCCCATTCGGTGGGCACGAGATGGGGTTGAGCCACTACCTGGGCGGCGAGCGCGCCGCCGCTCGCTATGCCCGCAAACACGGTCATCCGGCCAAAAACGACTACGGGTCGTCGTTGTTCGCGGTGTCCGCCGCGGAGGGGCTGACCTGGGCGGCCAGTACCGGTGCGGCGGTCGCCCCATTTCCCCGCTACCACCCCCGATGGGCGTGGTGGCTGACGTCGGTGCCGGTGCTGCGTGAGTTCCTGGTGAGCAATCTCGTGCTGGCGCTCCGGCCGCGCTAACCGGCCGTGAATAGGCGACTGGAACATGTTCTCGTTTTGCTTCGGCTTGGGTAGGGTTGCGCCATGGGCGACATTAAGACCGAATACGACAAGCTTTTCATCGGCGGCAAATGGACCGAGCCGTCGACCTCCGAAATCATCGAGGTGCACTGTCCGGCCACCGGCGACTATGTCGGCAAGGTGCCGATGGCGGCGGCGGCCGACGTTGACGCCGCGGTCGCCGCGGCCCGCGCCGCATTCGACCACGGCCCCTGGCCCACGACCCCGCCGAAGGAGCGTGCGGCCGTCATCGCGGGCGCGCTCAAGTTGCTCGAGGAGCGCAAGGACACCTTCGCCAAGCTGCTCGCCGACGAGACCGGTCAGCCGCCGACCACCGTCGAAACGATGCACTGGATGGGCTCGATGGGGGCGATGAACTTCTTCGCCGGCCCCGCCGTCGACCAGATCAAGTGGCGGGAGATCCGTAACGGCGCCTACGGGCAGACGATCGTCCATCGCGAGCCGATCGGTGTGGTTGGCGCAATCGTGGCATGGAACGTGCCGCTGTTCCTGGCGGTCAACAAGCTGGGCCCGGCACTGCTGGCCGGCTGCACGGTAGTGCTCAAGCCGGCAGCGGAAACACCTTTGACCGCAAACGCTTTGGCGGAGGTGTTCGCCGAAGCCGGCCTGCCCGAGGGCGTGCTGTCCGTGGTGCCCGGCGGAATCGAGACCGGGCAAGCGCTGACGTCGAACCCCGACGTCGACCTATTCACCTTCACCGGTAGCTCGGCCGTCGGCAAGGAGATCGGTCGGCGCGCCGCCGACCTGCTCAAGCCGTGCACCCTGGAGCTCGGCGGGAAATCGGCAGCTATCGTCCTCGAGGATGTCGACCTGGCCGCCGCAGTCCCGATGATGGTGTTCTCCGGGATCATGAACACCGGGCAGGCCTGTGTTGGCCAGACCCGGATCCTGGCGCCACGCTCGCGGTACGACGAAATCGTCGACGCGGTAAGCGCTTTCGTACAGGCGCTACCGGTCGGGCCGCCGTCGGACCCCGCCGCCCAGATCGGGTCGCTGATCTCGGAGAAGCAACGCGCACGGGTCGAGGGCTACATCGCCAAGGGCGTCGACGAAGGCGCCCGGCTGGTGTGCGGCGGCGGCCGCCCCGAGGGTCTGGACAAGGGCTTCTTCGTGCAACCCGCGGTCTTCGCCGATGTCGACAACAAGATGACGATCGCCCAGGAGGAGATCTTCGGACCAGTGCTCAGCATCATCCCCTACGACACCGAGGAGGACGCGATCAAGATCGCCAACGACTCAGTGTATGGCCTGGCCGGCAGCGTGTGGACGTCCGACATCCCCAAAGGCATCGAGATCTCGGAGAAGATTCGCACCGGTACGTACGCGATCAACTGGTACGCCTTTGATCCCTGCTGCCCGTTCGGCGGCTACAAGAACTCGGGTATCGGCCGGGAGAACGGCCCGGAGGGCGTCGAGCACTTCACGCAGCAGAAGAGCGTGCTGATGCCGATGGGCTATACCGCCGAATGAGGCTCGTGCCTCGAGCGTGAACTCACGGCGAAAAAGTCGCCAAAATCTCGCCGTGAGTTCACGTTCGGCGTTTGGTACTAGCGCCCCTGGAAGCGGGCCTGCCGTCGTTCGATAAACGACTGCACGCCCTCGGCGGCGTCCTCGCTGGCGAACAGCTCGACGATGGCGGGGCGTAGCTGCTCGATGGCGGCCGTCTCGCCTTCGCTACGGGCCAGGTGCGCCGAGGCAAGCGTGGCCCGCACACCCAGGGGTGCGGCGCGGTCGGCGATGGTGTGCGCGATCTCGCGCGCCCTGGCCAAAGCCGCCGCCGGATCGTCGGCCACTTCCTGGACCAGCCCGATGCGGTGCGCCTCGGCGGCGTCGAACTCGTCGCCGGTGAGCAGCCAGCGCATGGCGTTGCCCCACCCCGCCTCGCGCGGAAGGCGGATCGTCGCGCCGCCGAAGGGGTAGATCCCCCGCTGCACCTCGAGCTGGGTGAATCGGGTTCTGGCCGCCGCAATGCGAATTTCGGCGGCCAGCAGCAATTCGATGCCTAGCGTCATGCACCAGCCTTGCGCCACGGCGACCAGTGGTGTGGTCCATGCGCCGTCCAGCCGCCACGGGTCCCGGCCGTCGTCCGGCAATGGGCTCTGTCCCGTCGCGATACCCGGGCCGACGTCGACGAGGTCCAGACCGGCGGTGAAGTGGTCGCCGTGCGCGAACAGCACGCCTGCCCACACCGACGGGTCGGATTCCAGCACCGCGTAGGCGCGGGCCAGGTCCGCCAGCATCGCCCGGTCAAACGAGTTGCGTTTATGCGGCCGGTTCAGGCCGATCAGCAGAACATGTCCATCGCGCTCGAGGGACACGGTGTCGAGCTTCGGTAACGCCATCGTCAAAGTGAAACGCAGGCGGAGAAATTATGCAATAGAGCATAGAAACCTGATCGTAACGTTCCCGCTGAGCAGGATCGTTGGCGGCGCCCACGCCCCATTGGCCGTGTTACTCGGCTTACTTAGGGAATGAAACTTGCTTACTTGACCGATGTCTTATATGGTTCTCAGCATAATCATGGGCCGCGCACAGGCCAGGAGAAAATCATGTGGATCATTGAGCTCAACGTTGCTGGCTATCAGTTCACCCGCGAGATGCCCGACCTGAAGCGCGGGCCATTCCGGTTCAGCCCCCGCAACATGCACTGGCCGGTACCGCGGCACTCGCACGCTGCATGACGCCGGCCAGAGGAGGTACGACAGTGCCGACTGTCACCGACACGATGCGGGGCACTGCTCCGACTAAGCGCTGCGATACCAAGAAGAAGATGCTGATCAGTGCCGCCGAGGTAATGCGCGAGCGCGGAGCCGCCGGGGTGACGATCGACGAGGTGCTCGCCCGCAGCGGCGCGCCACGCGGCTCGGTGTACTACCACTTCCCCGAGGGCCGCAACCAAATTCTGACGGAGGCGCTCCGGTACTCCGGTGATTCCATGACAGCCATGATTGATGACGCCGCCGGCTGGGGCGCCAAGGCCCTGCTCCGCGAGTTCATCGAGTTCTGGGAACGCTTGCTGACCGACGGCGACTTCACCGCGGGCTGCCCGGTGGTGGCAGCGGCCATCGGCTCCGACGCCGACGAACCCAAGCTTTCCGCCGAGGCCGGCGTCATCTTGGGCCGCTGGTGCACCGCCTTGACCCAGGCCTTCGCCAACGACGGCTTCAACGACGACGACGCCGCGTCGCTGGCGGTGATGTCGATCGCCGCTCTGGAAGGTGCGATCGTGCTGTCCCGCTCGACGCGGTGCGTGCGACCGCTGAGCCAGGTTGCTGAGCAGCTCGAATTCCTAATCAAAGCAAGGGAATTCGTCAGTCGAAACGAAATTCCCGGCACGTAGCCGACTCTTAGTCGCTGGCCGGCAGCGGCTTGACCTCTTTGAGCTGAAGGGCGGTCTGGCCGACGCTCAGGCTTCCCTCGCCCGGCTTGGTCACCAGCACCTCGGCGGCGGTTTCGTCGACATAACGCTTGCCCATCACAGTGCCATCGGAGAATGCCGGGTCGAGTTCGCCCGACCGCTCGGCGCCGATGGCCACCATTGGCACACCACCGCAACGCAGGTCGTCAAGGCTGTCGGCACTTCTGACGACGATGACCTGGGTGTCACACACCTGACTGGCCAGGCGGGTTCCGTTCTTGATCATGATTTTTTGTCCTCTGCTTACTGCTCGGCCGGTGCGGCACGCAGCTCTTCGACAATGTCCCGGCGAAGTACCTTGCCCGTGGTCGTGGTTGGCAACTCGTCGCGAAAGACTACCCGGTCTGGAGTGCGCGACCCGCGCAAAGTTTTACGGACATACTCGCGGAGTTCTTCGGGGTCCGGGTCGCAGCCGGCCGCCGGCACCACCACCGCGATGATCGCCTGACCCCACTGCGGATCCTCGACACCGACCACGGCGACATCGCGAACCTGCGGGTGCTCGATCAGCACGTCCTCCAGTTCGGCGGGCGCAATGTTCTCGCCGCCGCGGATGATGGTGTCGTCGCTGCGACCTCCGATAAACAGGTAGCCGTCCTCGTCGAGGGTGGCGATGTCCCTCGTTGAGAACCAGCCGTTCTCGTCCAGCACCGAGCCGATCCCGGTGTAGCGGCCGGAGACCTGCTCACCGCGCACGAACAACTCACCGGTTTCGCCCGGCCCGAGCACCTTGCCGTCCCCGTCGCGGATCTGCAGTTCGATGCCCGGCACCGCCTGTCCGACCGACCCCAACCGCTTGGCAACGTTGGTCGCCGATGCGGACTGTGCCTCGCGGTGGTCGTCGGGGGTCAGCACCGTGATCGTCGAACTGGTCTCCGTCAGCCCGTAAGCGTTGACGAAGCCCACATCCGGCAAGAGTTCGAGTGCGCGGCGGACCAGCGGCAGCCCCACCTTCGAGCCGCCGTAGGCAAGGTTGCGCAGCGATGGCAGCTCATGGCCGCCGCTCTGCAGCACCGCGACGATTCGGTCCAGCATGGTGGGCACCACCGTCGCGGTGGTCACGTGTTCGGCGTTGATCAGCCGCACCCATTCGTCGGCATCGAAGCTGGGCAGGTAGACCATCTTGCGGCCGGCGTACAGGTTGGACAACGCGGCGCTGATCCCGGCGATGTGATACGGCGGCACGCAGATCAGCGCGGCATCGGTCGGCGCCGCCGACTCGAATTCGACCGTGCCGGTCACATAGCTGGTCAGGTTGTTGTGCGAGAGTTCGACGGCCTTGGGCTGCGACGTGGTGCCGGACGTGAACAACACAATCGCGACGGAGTCCGGGTCGGGAAACTCCACTTCAAAGTCAGAGGCCTCGCTGCTACGCGCGGCCGTCAGGAATTCGTCGGTGGTCATCAGGCGCTGCGACGCATCGCCGAGCATCTGCCGGTAGCGGCTATCGACGATCACCACCGGATCGGGCAGCCGTTTGATCAAGCTCTGGATACCGTCAGCAGAAAGCCGGTAATTGAGCGGGGTGAAGGGCAACCCGGCCCGCGCCGCGGCGAAGATCAGCAGCGGCAGCATCGCGCCACCGGTCCCCACGTAGACCACGTGCTTGGCGCCGGATCTCGCGAGGACGCCCGCGCCGCCGTCGGCAAGATCGCTGAGCTGCTGCGTGGTTAGGCGCACGTCGTCGGACACGACGGCCGTGCGATCGAGGTTGCTCGACGCAGCCATCTCAAGCAGCAACGAAATGCTCATCCTCGATCCTTCTGGGGATCCCCACCACTTTACAAACTGAGGCCATAGTGTAACCGACACCGGAGGTGGGTTGCCGAGCACGGTCGGGTTATCCCAGCAGCGCGCTGGAGGCGTCAATAGCCGCTTCCCTAGCAAGATGCTGAGCCCCATCGCGGATGGGCAACAAAAGGCTTCGTCAGGGATTAACCGCCAAAGCCTCCGCCTGGAGACGGAGACCCGAGGACGTTCGCCGGCGCGCCAGGACCCGCACCCGGTGGTCCGCCAGGTCCGCCGGGCCCGCCAAGACGATCGGCCGCGAAGGCCGCACCCTGGTCAATTATTGGCCCGTTGGTCGAGTACGTGTCATGTGCGGCGAAATTCATCCCGTCAGCGCAGATCGGGTCCTCGGCAGCGCATAGCTTGATGGTCTTGCCCTGATAGAGCGGGCCGATGACGACCGGCGGCTCGCCGAAGAAGTTCATCGCCTTGTCGCTTGGCAATGAGAAGAGCACGACCGAGGAGACGTGGTTGGCCACCTCGGGGTCCAACGGTTTGGGCACGGTCGCCGGATCGATCCCATTCGGTACGGCCGCCGAGGTGACGAAGCCGATCACGGCCGCGCCCTGGGAATAACCGCCGAGCACCATCTTGGTGTTTGGGCAGTCGTGCGCCATCGAAACGACATGAGCGCCCGCGTCCGTGATGCCGGCCTCGCCCGCGCTCGTCCAGTCATGGGTAGCGGGGTAGTTGACCGGATATACGTCGAGCGACTTTGCGCCAACGCGCGGGCGCAGGGAGTCGACGAACGCCTGTCCGGTCGGGCCGAGCCCAGGAGGGTCATCGGTGCCGCGAGCGAACACCACCTGAACGTCCGGACACGGATCGGCGGAGGCGGAAGGGATTGCAGACGCAAGGACGGAAGCGCTAACGCCCGACGCCGCGACTACCGCAGGAGCAAGGAAGCGAGGGATCTGACGCGCGATCATGCCGCAGTGTGCCCATTCATGCGATTCCTAAACCGCGACTTTTCAGGCACTGACCGCAATGGACGCGCACCGCCGTAGTGGATCCTGGGACCGGTTACCCGCCAGCGGTCCAGGCCGAGATTCGGGGAATCCAGCGCGGAACGTTCCGGCGGTAGTCGACGTATTCACTGCCGAAGCGCCCAACGAGATGGGGCTCTTCCCAGACCCGAATGGCTGTCGCCTGGAACGCGAAGAAGATCGCGAACCATCCCAGCAGCGCGGCGGAGGCGGTAATAGCCGCTTCCCCCAGCAGGATGCAGAGCACGCCGGTGATCATCGGATTGCGCACGTGTCGGTAGGGCCCCCGCACGACGAGGTGGACCGGCTCGCCCATGACATTGCCCAGCCCAAGCGTGCCCTTGCCCACTCGGTCGAACAGCACCACCGTCCAGATCAGCAAGCCCAAACCGGCGGCGATCAGTAAGCAACCGACGGTCACCAGTCCGACCGTGAGTGCGGCACCGAGATGCGGTAACCGCACGCCAGCGGGAAGCATGATCAGGGCCGGGACGACGAGCGTCACCGCCACCGGGAAAAGCAGGACAGACATCAGGTGTCGCCACCAAAGGCGTCGTTCTCGCACGTTCGTCACCATGGCTTCCTCCTGGAACGATATTACTTCAACCAGCGTTGAACAATTCGAGCTTACGCCAGATCGGGACGATTGGTCAACGTGCGTTGAAGTATGCTGTCGCACATGTCGGAGCCGCGGCGCGCGGGCCGGTGGCGCACCGGTCAACAAAACAGGCAGCGCATCATCGACGCGGCGCGCGAACGCTTCATGCGCGAGGGATACGAGCGGGCCACCGTCCGCGCCATTGCCGCCGATGCCGGGGTGGACGTCGCAATGGTCTATTACTTTTTCGACAGCAAAGAAGGGCTTTTCACGGCGTCCGCGCTTACCGGGCCCGAGCACCCCCTGCACCAGCTGGCTGCGCTACTCGACGAGGGGACCGAGCAGATCGGCCCGAGGCTGGTGCGCCGATTCCTCGAGCACTGGGAGGAAGGCGGCGTCTTCGAGCCATTCTTGACGCTGTGGCGTTCGGCGGCGATCCACCCTCAGGCGCGAAAAGTGCTGCACGACAGCCTTGCCGGCCCGATCGCCGAGCGGGTCGCGACGGAGCTCGGGGTGGCTGATGCCGAACTCCGGGTCGAACTGGTGGCCAGCCATCTGGCGGGGCTGGCGTTCGCGCGTTACCAGCTGAGGATCGAGCCGATCGCGTCGGCACCGATCGAGGATTTGGTCGTCTGGCTGGGGCCGACCGTGCAGCGGTATCTCACAGCTCCGACCCCGTAGCTCTCAGGTCCCCGTCCAGCGCGGCGGGCGCTTCTCCGCGAACGCGATCGCACCTTCTTTGGCGTCGTTCGACGAGAACACCGGAGCCAGAATCCTTATCTGCTCGGTGAACATGGTGTCCCGGCTCCAGCCCCGGGATTCGGTGATGATCCGCTTGGTGGCCGCCACCGCGAGCGGCCCGTTGGCGGTGATCTTCTCCGCCAACTCGATTGCCGCATCCAGCGCCTTGCCCGGCTCAGCCAAGACGTTGACCAGGCCCAGCTCGTGAGCGCGTTGGGCCGAGAGATTATCGCCGGTCAGCGCGAGCTCCATGGCGATGGCGTAGGGGATGCGTTCGGGCAGCCGGAGCAATCCCCCACCGCCGGCCACCAGGCCACGTTTGACCTCGGGAATACCGAACGCCGAGTCCTTGGAGGCGACGATCAGGTCGGTGGCCAACGCCAGCTCGGTGCCGCCGGCCAAGGCGAATCCTTCCACCGCGGCGATGAGTGGTTTGGCCGGTGGACGTTCGGTGAACCCCATGCCGCGGCCCTCGACGACGACGTTCTCGCCCCGGGCGAACGCCTTGAGATCCATACCCGCGCAGAACGAGCCGCCCGCGCCGGTCAGGATCGCCACCGAAAGGCCGTTATCGCTGTCGAGCCGATCCACGGCGTCGGCCAACCCCCGGCTGACGGCCGCGTTGACGGCGTTCTTGGCCTTCGGCCGGTTAATCGTGATGATCAGTATCCGATCCCGTTGCTCGACGAGAACTTCGGGTTCGGGGTTGGCGGATTCGTCGCTCACGGTGCTGCGAGGCTCCTTTGAATCGCAGTGGCTGGTACCCGGACGATGGTAACGGCCGCTGCGCCAGGAACTTCGGCGACCGCCGGTCAGGCCGGCGCCATGGCGGCCTCGATGACCGTTAGCCCTTCGGAAAGTCCTGCGGCCCTGCGTATTTCGATGAAATCCGAGATCATGGCCTCGGTCACCTCGTGCGGGTCCTTGACGGTGGCACCATCGGCGAGCACCGAGATGTTGATCTGATCGACGTAACTCCACACGGTTATGTTGAGGCCGCTGCCGGCGGTCAACGGCCCCACCGAATAAATCTCGGTGACCAAGGCGCCGCCCACCCGTCCGCGCTCGCGGGGTCCGGGAACGTTGGAGATGTTCAGATTGAGCACCTTGTTCTGTCCGTCACGGCTGGACGCCCAACGGAAAAATGCTTCCGTTCCCGCCGGCGGCAGGTAGGCGGCCCAACGGCTGACCAGCTCCGGACCCATGAGCTGGTGGCCCTCCTTGGCCGAGATGGCGTTCTCGTGGCTGTACCGCACCCGTTCCAGGGGGTCGTCGGCATCGGTTGGCAGGGCTACCAGCATTCCGCTGAAGCGGTTCCCCGAGATCCGCTCCGGCGAGAAGTCGAAGCTCACCGGGACCGACGCCAGCAGCGGTTCCGCCTTCCCGTCGTACCGCAAGAGCAACGTGCGCAGCGCCCCGGTGGACATGGCAAGCACCATGTCGTTGATGGTCGCGCCGAGCCGCTTGCCGGTCTCCTTGACGTCGGCCAGCGCCAGCGTGACGGTGGCGAACCTGCGCTCCGGGGTGATCATGTGGTTCATGAAGGTCGCCGGCGGCTCGAACGGACGGCTCAGTTCCGGTGAGAGCTTGCGCGAGCTGCGCCGCACCCGGCCGATGCCCTGGGCGGTATAGCGGAATGTTCCCGGGAGCTTACCGAACTGCCGCAGGTGATCGGCGAACGCCGAGGCCATCAGCTGCCGTTTGGTGGGGGCCGGGTCATTCGGCGGCGGACCACCCTCCGGTGTGGGCAGCAGGTCCATACCCCGCGCCAGCAGATTGGCCGAGGCGACGCCGTCGGCCAGCGCGTGGTGAATCTTGCCGACTACGGCAACCCGGTTGTTGGCCAAGCCCTCGATGAAGTACATCTCCCACAGCGGTCGATCGCGGTCCAGCGGGGTGCTGGCAATCCGTCCGATCGCCTCGTCCAACTCGCGGCGCCCGCCCGGCGCCGGCAGCCGCCACGGGCGGATGTGGTAGGCCAGGTCGACCACGCAGTGCTCCCGCCACATCGGGTGGTGAAACTTCCACGGGATGTCAACGAGCTGATAGCAAAACGGCTCGAGCTTGTTCAGCCGGGCGCCGATCACTCGGCGAAACGACTCGAGATCGAGGCGGCGGCTGTCCGGGTCCAGCTCGATCACCGCGGCTTTGATGGTGTGCATGTGCACGTTCGGCGTCTCGCTGTACAGAAGTACCGCGTCCCAGCCGCTCAGCCGTTTCACCGCTGCCCCTTGCCCATAGGGGGACCATACTCAGCGCGCGAGCTCAGATAACCTCTTTCGTCCCGATAGTCTTGGCGCGGTAGACCTGGTTGAGGAACAGTGATGTCGCGTGGGCCATCACGACGGCCCGCTCACCGTCAATGAGGTCGAAGCCGTGGCCTGCTCCGGGCAACTCCAGGTAGCCGACCATCGAATGCGAGACCGCCCGTAGCCGCTCGACAAAGCTGCGAGCCTGCTCGACGGGTATGACGCTGTCCTTACTGCCGTGAATCACCAAGAACGGTGGAGCATTCCGGTGCACCCGCGCGATCGGTGACGCGTCGCGGAACACCTCGGGGTGCCGGGTGATCGACTTCTTGACAACCACCCGCTCCAGGAAGTTCACGAAGCGGTCCCGCTCGGGAGTCGAACGGTCCTCCCAGTCGTAACGACCATAGATCCCGACCACCGCATCCACCGAGCTGTCGGCGCCCTCCGGCAGCTTCGCCCGGAGTTGAGGGTCGTCGGGGGTGAGCCCGGCCAGCGCGGACAGGTGCCCGCCGGCCGAACAACCGGCCACCGCAACGAAATTGCGGTCACCGCCGAACTTGTCGACGTTGGCGCGCGCCCACGAGATGGCGGTCTTGACATCGGTGATGTGACGCGGCCAGCGGTGGTGTGGCGCGACGCGGTAGTCGATCGCCAGGCACACCCACCCCTGCTCGGCCAACCGTGACATCAGGGCAGACCCCTGCAGCGCGCTCCTGCCGTGTACCCAGGCGCCGCCCGGGACGAAGATCAGCACCGGCGCGGGTTGCGCCGGCAGATCCTTGCGGCGCCAGACATCGAGCACCTGCGCCGGGTGATCCCCGTAGTGGACTGCACGGCGGTAGAGATAGCGGCGTTGCCGCAGCGCCTCCCAAATCGGCGGTGTCCGCTCTGCCGCGGGCCATTCGGTTTCCAGATCCGCGGCTGACACCACCCCTCGCAAGGCAGCGACGGAGACCTGGTGCGTGCTCTCCCGATCCCGCCGGCGCTCGTCGTTGATGCCCGGTGTCAGCCAATCCTTTTTCATGGCGGATATCGCGTTGGGTGCGTGGCGGACACCCCACACACCCATAGCGGTCATGCCACCCAGGGGTTCAAGATGCTTGCCGATGACCGGCAGCGAAGCTCCGGCAACACTTAACGCCAGCATGTAATCGCCGGGCCGGGCCCGCAGCAACCACTTCATACAGGGTGTCATGCTCGGTACCCTTGCCGTCATGTAGGGGACTGTACCCCCGCGGAGTCGGCGGAAACTGACGAATCCGTTAGCCATGTCACTTTGGTCCAAAGCCGCGCGGATTGCGGTTTGCTGCTGACAGCGTCTCCGCTGTTAACTGTCATTTGGTTGTTCTCTGGATGTGGGTCGTCGACACGCCACGGCAAGTCGCGTGGCGTAGGCGACGGCGCTGACGGCGAACATGGCCGCGGTGAGCAGTAGCCATCTGCCCAGGAACGGCTGCTGGGTCTGCCCGGTGGCCGCCTGATAGGTGGCCCCGCCCTGTTCGATGATGCCCGGCAAGAAAATCAGTAGGGTCAGTCCCGCTCCCAGGGCCGGGACCCGAATGTAGTTGCGGGCGAGCACTTTTGGGTGGCTCAGCCGGCGATTGGTACGCGTTGAAACCACCCGGTCGGCCAGTGCGTACAGCGGAAAAAGCACCAAGTCGTGACCGACGACGGCGGCGGCGAACCAGACGGCGATCGACTGCCACCAGGTGCCCGGGTTCCACAGCGTCGCCGGCTTGAAGGTGGCCACGATGTAGCCCAGCAGCGCGAAGCCGGACGCCATCGTCAGCAGATGCAACGGATGAGAACCGTAGACTGCACTGAAACGTGTTGGGAATCGCGGCATCTCAACTCGTCTCGAATTCGATGGACGCCACCCATTTGGTGTTGTGCACGCCAGGCAGGGCGGGAACAATGATCCGGGCCGGATAGCCGTGGTCCAACGACAAGTCGGCACCGTTCACCCTCAGCGCCAGCAGCGCATCGGGATCGCGAATCTGGTTGGCTTGCAACGTCGCCGCACCGAAGGCACCGCCTCGTTGCAGCGACGTCACCCGCGCCGAGCGCGGCGCGGGCACGCCCGCGATTCGGGCCAGCTCGGCCAGCCGCACGCCGCTCCAGGTCTGCACCGTCGACCACCCTTCGACGCAGGCGATCGGCAGCCGCGCGCTGGTTTGCGACATACCGGCCAGCATGGCGCGATCCAGCACCACCTCCGAAGGGCCGCCGCGCAGAGTCAAAACCCAACTCGCGCTGACACTCTCGGGCCCGATTCCGGCGGCGACGGCGGTTTTGTTGACCGGGAAGTCGCCGCGGCCTCGCCCGCGCGGCAGCAGTAGGGCGGCGCCGCGGGCGCCCCCGCCGATGGTCTGTCCGACAGTCAACGCGGCGATCAGCGCCACACCGGAGCCGACCAGCGCCAGCGCACCGCGCCTGCTCATTGTCGGTTCGGCCGGATCGGCGGCCACCAGCCCGGCGGGATCGGGCGACTGCGGCCGGGTATCGCTGCGGCTGGTGCGCAGTACATCTCGCATCGGCAGCGACCGCAACCCGCTCACCATGTGCGGAATCTTGATCACGATATGCATTGCGAAACCGACGATGAACACCCAAGCCCCGAAATAGTGGGCGGTGTAGAAGCTGAACCCGAAGATGTAGTCGTACTGGATGTTGAGCACACCGGTGACGATCTCGAACAACAGCCCGCCGACCAGCATCAACAACGACAACCGTTCCAGCACTTGAGCAATCGATCTAGACGGCGGCCAGACGAACAGCCGCGGGATCACCGACCACAGCTTGGCCAGCACCACCGGGATAGTCACCAGGCCCAGCCCGACGTGCAGACCCTGGGTCAGCCGGTACAGCCACGACGGACGGGTGGGCCAGATGAAGGCGGGCAGGCGCAGCCAACCGACATCGCCAGGGATCGCCTGCCCGAATTGCGGCGCATAGGCGATGTAAGACAACAGCCCGGTGACGACGACTATCGGCAGTGTCACCAAGAGCACCAGCCCGAATACCGACGTCAACCACGGGCCACGTAGCGGGCTTCGAAACCGCGCCAGCCGCTGCACACCCGGCGGCGGGTGGCGGTCCATACCGCTCCACAACTTGGCGGGAAAGCCGTACCCGTTCACATGGCCACCAGGCTGGCAACCACCCGGCCGCCGATCAGACTGACGGTGGTCAGCGTCAGACCCACCTGCGCGGCCAGCGCGGCGGCGCTGTCCACCCCGACCGACGCCCACCGAAACCACGGTCCGATATCGTGGCCCGACTCCAGTCGCACCCAGCGCGATCGGATGCCGATGGCTTCGGCGTCGAACTCGGCCACGCATCGGCCGCCGCGGCCCAGCAGCTCGGCCGCGCGACTCAGTATCCGGCGCGGGTCACCGCCGAGGCCGACGTTGCCGTCGACCAGCAGAACCGTCTGCCATCGACCCATCCCCGGCAGCGGCTCGAACACATCGCCCAGCATGGCAGGCGCGCCGCCGCGGCCGGCCAAACGGATCGCGGTCACAGACCGATCGATGCCGAGCGCGGGTATCCCCCGCTGAATGAGCCGCGCGACCAGGCGTCCGGGCCCGCACCCCAGCTCGATCGTCGGACCGATGCACATCTGCGTGACGGCTTCGTCGAACACCTCATCGAAGGCGTCCCCGGAGCCATCGGGACATCGAGCGCCCAACCAGCGATGAGCCGGCAGCACGCGGAGCTCACCGTCCTCGTGACGAATCCAACATCGCTCACCGCCGAGCGCCCGTTCGTAGAGATGCCCCAGCATTTCACGCCTCTCGCATCGTGCCCGGCCAGGCGGCCCGGACGCCTCGCCCCCGTCGGGGACGTTACAACGAACTCGCATCGCCGAACTGCAGATCTCTACGAGATACACCAGCATTCGGATCACCCGGATCGATACCCCGATCTCGGCTCGGCTAACCCAGCCCGGCCAAGGCCGCGCAACCGATGGGGCGAGATCGCTCACGCGAGTGATTCGGTGCCGAAGCAAGCCCGGATGGGTACTTGAGCGCCGTGGTGTCGCGGCACCGGACGTAAGCCGCTCAGGTGACCGCCACCCAGACCGGGTCGAACAGCAAAAAGACCCAGAAGGCCGCGATCGCCGGCTTGGCGGCCCGGCGCACCGCAAGACGACGTTGATGCCTCGACCGCCCAGCGCGCGCCAATCGCGCCCGCGATGCCGCTCAGCGCGCCCGCGATATGTGATTCCTCGTTAAACCGGGTGGGAGAGCGCGCCGTTGCGCTGTGGATGATCTGGCTGGCCGTCCATCCGCAGGTGGACCGTTCCGATGTTGTCGGCGTACACGGGATACGCGGTCACCGGCGCGCCGCCGTTGGCGACCTCGGATCCGGTTGCTAGGTCGTAGGTGAAGTTGTGCAGCGGGCACACGACGACGTGAGCGTCGGTGAGCCCGTCAGCCAATGGGCCGCCGCGGTGCGGACATACGGCGTCAAGTGCGCGCAACGAGCCGTCCCGCAGTCGGAAGACCGCGATCTGGTGACCTTCGACCGCGTAGGCGCGGCCCTCACCAACCGGGATGTCGTCAACTGGGCCCAACGTGATGTCGCTCATCGCACCGGTACCTGCGGCAGCGGGATCAGCGGCAGCGATGACCGAAAGTTGGTCGATGCGGCGGGATTTCGGCTCTCATCCCACGGATCGCGATACGAGTCGACCGATTTCTGCATGCGCGCGTCGAGGCCGGCGCCGATGCCCTCGCCGTCCTCGACCACGATCGCGCGGATCCGCTCGATGCCCACTCGGGGCACAAAATCGTAGGTGCGCTCCAGCCAATTCGCATTCTCCCGGTAGTACTGAAGGAACCGGCCCGTCAGCGTGATGACCTCGTCGGGGCTGTCCACGGTGGTCAGCAGATCGCCTTTGCGGACGTGCGAGCCGGCCGCGCCGCCGACGTAGATCTGCCATTGCTCACCTTCGACAGCGACGACGCCGACGTCCTTGCACAGCGCCTCAGCACAGTTGCGCGGACACCCGGTCACCGCCAACTTCATTTTGCCGGGACTGGGTATGCCCTGGAACCGATCCTCGATCGCGATACCCAGTGCCGTCGAGTCGCCCAGCCCGTAGCGGCAGAAGTCCGTTCCCACACAGGTTTTCACGGTTCGGAAGCTTTTGCCATATGCGTAGCCCGACGGCATACCGAGGTCGTCCCACACCGAAGGAAGGTCTTCCTTACGGACGCCGAGCAAATCGATGCGTTGTCCGCCGGTCAGTTTGATCATCGGAATTCGATATTTGTCAGCGACATCGGCGATCTTGCGTAGCTGGTCGGAACTCGTCACCCCGCCCTTGAGCTGCGGCACCACCGAGAAGGTGCCGTCGCGCTGAATGTTGGCGTGCACCCGGTCGTTGATGTACCGGCTGTCGCGCTCGTCGACGAACTCGTCGCCCCACATCATGTGCAAGAGTGAGGACAGTGCCATTTTCGAGCGGGCATCTTCGCGGCCTTCCGGCGCCAGCGCAGCGAACAGCGACGAAACCGAGTGCAGCTGAAGCTCGCGGATCCGCCGCATCAAGTCCGGTTTCTCGTAAGGGATCCCGGGGACATACCAACTGGCTTCCGCGTCTTCAGAAACCTCAGCGCCGGCTTGTTCGGCCGCCCACTCGACGATCTGGGAAACCAGGCCCTTACAGGACCCGCAGCCCTTGCCCGCACGGGTCGCCGACATCACGCCGGCGAGCGACGTCTGGCCGTCCTTCACGCAGTTGACGATGGTGGCTTTGTTGACCCCGTTGCAGTTGCACACCTGCGCGTCGTCCGACAACTCGGCTGCGCCGGTGGCCGCTTCGGGTGTGCCGATGTCGAACATCAGTGAGACTCGTTCCGGCGGTAACGGAAGCCCGCGGTCGAAGGCCTGCATCAAGAAGGCCACCTTGCCCACATCGCCGACCAGAGTGGCGCCAACCAGCTTGCCGTCACGCACCACCACGGTCTTGTACACGCCGTGCTTGGGCTCGGCGTACTGGACGAACTCGTCGTCGTCGCGTTCCGGACCCTTCAGGCCCATCGCCGCCACGTCAACACCGGCGACCTTGAGTTTGGTGGCGGTGCGTGAACCGTGGTACGCGGCATGAGGATTGACACCGGTCAGATGATCGGCGAGCACGCTGGCCTGCTCCCACAGCGGCGCGACGAGACCGTAAACCTGTCCACGGTGCTGCGCGCACTCGCCCACCACATAGATGTCGTCGTCGTCAACCGACCGCATCTGGTTGTCGACGACGATGGCACGTTCCACGGTCAGCCCGGCACGTCGCGCCAGCCCGACGTTGGGCCGGATGCCTGCCGCCATCACCACCATGTCGCAGGGCAATGTGGAGCCGTCGGCGAATTCAATCGCCGAGGGCATATCGTCCTCGGTGAGCATCCTGGTGGTCCTTTTGCCGGTGTGCACCTCGATGCCCAAGGCCTCCACCAATCGGCGCAGGATGCCGCTTCCGTGCTCATCGAGTTGGGCGTTCATCAACGTGGGCCCACCCTGGACGACGCCCACCTGCAGTCCCCGATTCTGCAGTCCCCGTGCGGCTTCCAGGCCCAGCAATCCGCCGCCGACAACGATGGCTTTCGAACGCCCCGTGGCGAATTCGATCATGTCCGCGCAATCGTCGAGACTGCGGAATCCGAAAACGCCTCGGGCCAAGGTCTTGTCGTCTTGCCAGATCCCCTCGATCGGCGGAAAGAACGACCTGCTGCCGGTGGCCAGAATCAGCTTGCCATAACGGACGGTGGTGCCGTCGTCGGCATGCACCAGGTGCGCGAAGGGGTCGATGCGCACCACTCGCACGCCGGCCCGCAACTCGATGTCGTTCTCGGCGTACCAGTCCAGCGGATTGAGATAGATCTCTGCGGCGTCGTCGGAACCGGCCAGCACGTTGGACAGCAAGATCCGGTTGTAATTCCCGTACGGTTCGTCACCGAAGACGGTGATGTCAAACCTCTCGTTGCCGCCGCGGGCCAGGATCTCTTCCAACGCTCGGGCGCCCGCCATGCCGTTACCGACCACCACCAGCTTGGCCAGGCCGGCCTCTTTGTGGCCGTTCGTATCGGGTTGGGCCAATGTAGTCATGGGATACCCTCAGCGCGGCTAGATTTCGACTAGATTTCGACCAGGCCGAGATCGATGAAGACAGTGCCGCTCAGCCCGTCGGGTGCGGCGATGAACACCTCGATCACGGTGTCGGCGATAAGGTCTTCGACGACCCGAAGCGGCACGTGCACAGCTCCTTTGGCCCCGATGGGGAAGTACCGCATCGGGGCGCCGTCGCGCACCACGACGACGGTGACCAGCTCGGCCGTGCTGTTGCCGCCGCGAAAGTACACCGGCTGGGTGATCGATCCGGCCGGTACGACATAGCGCAGCGACGAGTCGAGCAGGGATGGCGAATCGTAGCCCTTACCGTCGAACGGGAATGCCCCCTGCAGGAATCGGGGCGTACTGCCATCACCCATGCGTTACATCTCCCTCCGGAACATCGGCGGCCGCAACGCGGGACACCGAGACCGCACAGACTTTGAACGACGGCATCCGCGAATGCGGGTCCAGGACCGGATTCGTCAGCCGATTGATGCTCGCGGTGCCGCCCCAGTGGAACGGCGCGAACACGGTGTCGGGGCGGATACCGCTGACCGTGCGCGCCGTCATCACGACCTCGCCCCGGCGCGTGCGCAGGCTAATCTTGTCCCCGCCGCGGAGACCAACCGCCTGGGCCAGCGTCGGGTGTATCTCTGCCACCGGTTCCGGGTCTGCGTCGGCAAGCTTGGCGACCCTGCGGGTTTGCGTCCCGGACTGATAGTGCCGCAATACGCGGCCGGTTGTGAGGTAATAAGGAAATTCGTCATCGGGGGGTTCAGTGGCACTCCGTTGCTCCACAGGATGAAAGTGAGCTCGCCGGTCAGGCGTCGGGAAGTCCTCAGCGAACAGTCGCGGTGTGTCGGGGTACATGGCGGACGGGCAGGGCCAGAAAACTCCCTTCTGAGCCGCGATCCGTTCGTAGGTGATTCCGCGGTAGTCGGCCTTTCCGCCTTCGCTCGCGCGGGTCAGCTCCTCGAATACCTCTTCGGAATCAGCCGAAAACCCTTGTACTCCTAGCCGCTTTGCCAAGTCGGCCAGTACGTCGAGATCGCTGCGAACCTCCTCGGGCGGCGTTATCGCCGCTCGGCGCAAGATCACCCGGCCTTCCAGGTTGGTCATGGTTCCCGACTCTTCGGCCCATTGGGTCGTGGGTAGCACCACATCGGCCAACGCCGCGGTCTCGGACAAGAAGATGTCGGACACCACGAGGAAGTCGAGGTTTCTGATCCTCTCGGCGACGTGTAGCGAGTTCGGCGCCGAAATCACGATGTTGGATGCCATCACCCACAGTGCACGGACACCTCCGGGAGTGCCGATACCGCTGAGCATCTCGTACGCCGAATGCCCGGACGACGGCAAGTCAGCGGGGTCGATGCCCCATATCTTCGCGACGTGGTTGCGAGCGATCGGGTCTTCGAGTTTGCGGTAGCCCGGTAGCTGGTCGCACTTCTGCCCGTGTTCGCGGCCACCTTGGCCGTTGCCCTGACCCGTGATCGTGGCGAATCCGCTGTACGGGCGGCCCGGCAAGCCGAGTGCAAGAGCCAGGTTGATGAAAGCCTGCACGGTGTCAGTGCCCGAGCTGTGCTGCTCGGCGCCGCGGGCTGTCAGAATCATCGCCCGATCGGCGCTCGCGAGCATACGGGCCGCGGCGACGATGTCGTTCTCGGGCACGCCGGTGATGCGTTCCACCCGATCCGGCCAGTACAGCCGCACCGCGCGACGCACCGCCCCGAAACCCGTAGTTCGTTCGGCAATATATGCCTGATCGATAAGCCCCTCCCGGGCAAGGACATTGAGCATGCCGTTGGCCAGGGCGAGGTCGGTTCCGGGGACGGGCTGTAGATGAAGATCGGCGCGCTCGGCGCTCGCGGTGCGCCTCGGATCCACGACGATGTGCTTGGCACCGCGCGCCCGACCTTCGTCGAAAAACTGCATCGCCGGAGGCAAGGTCTCGGCGGGGTTACTGCCGACGAGGAGAATGGCATCTGCCTGTGCGATATCGGCTAGTGGAAAAGGCAGACCACGGTCGATACCGAACGAGCGGTTCGACGCCGCGGCCGCCGATGACATGCAAAACCGGCCGTTGTAGTCGATCGCCGCGGTGCGCAACGCCACGCGCGCGAATTTGCCTAACTGGTAGGCTTTTTCATTCGTTAGGCCGCCCCCGCCAAAGCATCCAACCGCGTCCCGGCCATCGTCGGCCTGCGCTTTCTGGAACGCCGCGACGACCCGTTCCAGCGCCTCATTCCAGGTTGCCGGACGCAGCGGGGAGTCGCGCTCGTCGCGGACCAGCGGCCTGGTCAGCCGTTCTGGATGCGCCAGCAGATCCGCCGCCGTCCAGCCTTTGGCGCACAGTGCACCGCGATTCGTAGGGAAATCGCTCTGTGGTCCAAGCTCTACGCCTGTCCCCGCCACGTCGAGGGTGATTCCGCATTGCAACGAACAGTACGGGCAGTGTGTTTTCGTCGGCGCCGACGCCATCGGCGATCACCGCTTAGCTGATAAGCCGGCACTCATTTCGCCGGCTCCGCTGGTCAGACCTCCCATGTCTCGCCTCCCGATCGGGGCTTACTGTCCGAAGCTACGGCGCGTATGTTGCAGGGGCATTTCAGCGGATTGTCCGGACGACTACCGCGGGCTCACGGTGCTACCAACGACGGTGCGGTGTGCGCCGGGCATACTGGATCGGTGCCGAACACCGACGTTCACCCCGAGTTGCGCCGCATCGCCCTGCTCACCCCCCGACACATCATCGGTCCGCGGACCTTGCCGATAATTCGCGCACTGGACGGGTTGCGGGTGCGCCGGCGTAAACCCGCTGCCACCGGCGACGTCGAGGTGGTCACCCTGGGTCCCGGCGCCGGTGTCCGGGTGTTCCGGCCGATGGGCGTCACGGAACCGGCACCCGCGCTGCTGTGGATCCACGGCGGCGGATATGTGATCGGCACCGCGCAACAGGACGATCGGCTGTGCCACCAGTTCAGCAGAAGACTGGGCATCACGGTCGCCTCGGTGGATTACCGGCTGGCGCCCGAACATCCCTATCCAGCGCCGCTCGAGGACTGCTATACGGCGTTGACCTGGCTGGCCGGGCTGCCTGCGGTGGACCGGGAACGGATTGCGATCGGCGGTGCCAGTGCCGGCGGCGGGCTGGCTGCGGCGTTGGCCTTGCTGGCTCGCGACCGCGGCGAGGTCACCCCCATATTGCAGCTGCTGGCCTACCCCATGCTCGACGACCGCAGTTCCACGACCGCGGACAAGCCGAACTACCGGCTGTGGAATACGCGCAGTAATCACTTCGGCTGGACGGCCTACCTCGGCGATGCCGACCCCCAGATCGCCGTGCCGGCGCGGCGCGACGACCTGAGCGGGCTGGCGCCGGCATGGATCGGAGTAGGTACCAACAACCTGTTCCACGACGAGGATCTCGCCTACGCCGAACGCCTGCGAACCGCCGGTGTTCCGTGCGAAGTCGAGGTAGTCCCGGGCGTCTTCCACGGATTCGACCTGTTCGTGCCGAAAGCTCAAGTATCACAACGGTTTTTCGATAGCCAATGCGACAGTTTGCGCGCTGCGCTCGCCCCGGCGGGTTGACTGCCGGTCACATCGCGAAATACACGAGTTCACCGCCGATGATCGTGGCGGCCACCATGCCGGCGTCCAGCTCGGCCAGCGCCGTCGCCGGCGGCTCGGTCAACACGCAGAGATCACCCGGCTGTCCGACTTCGACGGTGCGGGCCCGGTCCGGCCGATCGGACCGGCCCAAAAACATCGTCAAAGCCTCTCGCGCCGAGACACATTCGCTGGCACCCAGCACGGCGCCACTGGGTGTGGTGCGGTATACCGCGGCGCGCATCGCCGTCCATGGGTCGCCGTGGCCGAACGGCATGTCGGTTGACAGCGCCACGCGCACATTCGCTTTCAACAACGACGCGACCCGCCAGAGTTGGCTGTGCTCGGCGGGTGGCACGTCGGCGAGGTACTGATCGCCGCGCTCGGCGACGAAGTTGGGTTGTGTCACCACAGTCAGTCCCAGGTCGGATAGGCCGGCCAGGTCGGCCAGATTGTCGTCGGGCACCACTGCGGCATGCTCGATGCGGTCGAGCGGATGGCTACCGGCCGCGCGCAGGGCGGCGATGGTCACCACGAGTTGGGCCGCGGTCACGCAGTGTAGGGCGATCGGCCGGTCGGCCCGATGGTGCTCGGCGATCCAATCGGTCAGGGAGTCCAGATCGAGATGGTCATCCTGCAGGATTTTCTTACCGGGCGACAGGAAACGCAGCCGGGGCCGAAATTCGCCGCGACGGTGCGCCACGATCAGCGAGACCATGTCTTCGGCGCCGAGGTCCGGGGTGGCGTCGGTGACACCGGTGACGCCGGTGGCGGTGATTCGACGGCTGAGTTCCGCTAGGTCGGTTTCTCGGCGCTGCAGCGCTTCCGACCAGCCACGGTCGGCGCTGCGAAGCCGCCCGTCGGGATGTTCGGCCAGGCCGACCCGGCCCAGTGCGGCGGAATTGAGGATCCACAGCGCGCCGCTGCGGTGCTGGACGCGCACTGGAATGCGCGGCACCACAGCGTCAAGGGCGGCCCGGTCCAGATCGCCGGCGACCGACTCGTGATAGCCGACGGCGCGGATCCACCCATCGGGACCTGGCGTGGCATTCGCCAGCAGTTGTGCCAGTTGAGCTTTGGTGCTGACACCGGGCGGTCCGACGAAAAACGAATCCAACGCGGAAGCCGCCGAGCGCACGTGCACATGGTGGTCGTGCAGCCCGGGCAGCACCGTTCCGCCGCCGGCGTCGAGCACACCCTCCCCGGGCCTGGCGGTCAGCCCGTCGCCGACCTCCTCGATCCGCTCCCCGACCCGGATTTTGGTGGTCGCCCCGTCCAGCAAAGTCGCTCGCTGAATCAGCATGAGAGGAAACGTCTTTCGGATACCAGGTGTCGTACCGCTTCGTTATGGGCGCCGAGCCCGGCCGCCGGGGCGGCCGCCGGCGGGACGGACGGCGGTGGGGCCGGGTGCTCCGAGACCGACGCCTCGGTCGGCAGCGCAGCGTAGGTCGCCGCGACCGCGGCCATGGACACGTGGATCGATTCACCGCCGCCGCGGGCCAGCGACTCGGTCACCGCCCAGGCCGCCTCCAGCCCCGTCAGGGGATCGGCGACGGCGTCTGCACAGAACACCGGCCCGCCGAGGCTGGTACCGGCCAGCCCGCCGGCTATCGCGGCGTCATCGCCGAATGCCGGCCGTCCGGAATGCTCGTCATACCCGGTGATCTGCAACCAGATTCGACCCGCTCGTGGCGCAACGTCATCCGGCCCGAGCCGGCGCCTGGCCAGCGCCGCGGGACGGGAGCCCTCGATCACGATGTCAGCGACCGCGAGCAGCTCGCGCAGTTCTTCGGCCTGACTGTCGAAATCGAGGCAATACGACAGCTTTTCAGTGTTCATCCGGTCGAAGAAGGCGTGTTTGCCGCTCCTGGTGCCGTCGGGCCGGCGCGGGCTCTCGACTTTGACGACGGTCGCTCCCGCGCGGGCCAGCAGCTGCCCACACAACGGGCCCGCCCACAGCGACGACAGGTCGGCGACCAGCAGGCCGGCCATCCCGTGCACCGGCGCCCGGGGTCCCATTCGTCGGATCCGCGGTGACGCGGCCGCGACCTCACCCAGGGCGGCCGCGGGAATGTCGAGCAGACCCGCCCGCTCGATGACCGCCGACACCGAACACGTTGTCGCCCACCGCTGCAGCGTGGGCCATGGGTCCGCGGGCACGTCATCGGCGTGTAGTAGCGCGGGTACCGCGGCGACATCGTCGGGGCGAGACAGCGTGATCGCGCACCAGCCATCTCGCGCTGCCAGCAATCGGGTGGCGCCGCCGCACGACACTGATCCGCCGCGGGTCAGTCCGAGCAGTGCGGCCCGCCCGGTCAGCCACGTGGCCGCATCCACCGTGATATCCGCGTGGTGACCGACCACCGAAGCGACCTGCTCGGCACGAGCCAGCACGCGGGCACGGGAGAAGTCCGGCGGCCCGTCGGCCAGGCCGGTCAGGGAGGCCAGCCCGCTGCTGCCCCACTGGGACGACTCGCTGCTCACGACACCATTGTGCGCGTGGCTGGAAGCGGCGTGGGTCAGAACTGCAGGGCGCTGAAGCGCCAGTCCAGCACCGGCCGGTCGGGCTCACCCGCCGAGTCGCTGACCGCGTAGACCAGCGACCGGAGCCTCAGCACGCCGCCGCTCTCGGTCGACTGGGCGGACTCGACGTGCAGATCGCTGTAGAGGGTGTCGCCCTCGTGCACCGGACCGGTGTGGTCGCAGGAGTCCCAGCCCAGGACCGTCACCAGATTGGGCAGCAGCCGGCTGGCCTGCGCGAGTGCCAGCCCGATGGTATGTCCGCCGTAGACCAGCCGACGTCCACCGACTCGCGAATCATGGTGTGTGGCCGCGATATTCAACGTGAGCCGAGCCAGTTCCGGTGCGCTGCTGACGACATCACCGGTGCTGTGCAACACCGCGCCCGCCATTCCGGGGTCAAAATGCGGGCCCGGCACCTTGTTCCGGAAAACCGCGCCGTCCCATTGAGCGGTCGGATCGGAGGCGGGCGGGGCCGCGTCAGCGCCGATGGCTGACAAATCGTCGCCGGGTTGGTCGTCGGGTTGCCAGTCGGGGCTCGCGGGCAGCATGGCGCACCGGTAGAAGTCGAGGACCAACTGATCGGCCTGGTCGATCGTGATCATCCGCAGCGCCGCCAACCCCGTTGGCGCCCGGCCCGGCTTGAGTGAATTCGGCCGCAGCCCAACCACTTCGGTGCGGGTGTACACCGAGTCACCGAGGGCGGGGAAATGGTGAAACGTGAGGCCCCGATAGAACAGGTTGGCTTTGACTCGCTGGGTCACCAGCGTCGACTGTCCGATCGCCACGTCACAGACCAGCGCCGGATGCGCTAGCGCGGCGGGCAGGCCCGTCACCGCCGCACACAGATCGGCATCCAGCGCCAGGCGCAGCCGGTCTCCGACGATCGCCTGATGCGCTGCGGCCAGACCGGGTGAAAGTGTGGTCGACGGCGCCCAGTCGAACACCTGGCCTACCGATAGGTCGTCGAAGTAGGGTCCGCCCTCGCGCTGACCCGCATACCCCTTAGTAGTCACAACGCCACATGCTGGCAGGGTGTCGAATCGGGGGTCAACGCAGGAGGGCGGTTGCCGGTGAACAGTGCACGCAATGACGAAGAAGACATGCTGGTCGCCACGGTACGGGCGTTCATCGACCGTGATGTCAAACCGACGGTCCGCGAGGTCGAGCACGCCAACACCTACCCCGATGCGTGGATCGAGCAGATGAAGCGGATCGGCGTCTACGGCCTGGCCGTTCCCGAGGAATACGGTGGGTCGCCGGTGTCGATGCCGTGTTATGTGCGAGTCACCGAAGAGCTGGCGCGCGGCTGGATGAGCCTGGCCGGCGCGATGGGCGGCCACACCGTGGTGGCCAGGCTGCTGACGCTGTTCGGCACCGAGCAGCAAAAGCGGGCCTACCTGCCACCGATGGCTACCGGCGAGCTGCGGGCCACCATGGCGCTGACCGAACCGGGCGGTGGCTCCGACCTGCAGAACATCTCGACCACCGCATTACCGGACGGCCCAGAAAGCTCTGCCGCTTTGGTGATCAACGGCTCCAAGACCTGGATCAGCAATGCGCGCCGGTCCGGGCTGATCGCGCTGTTGTGCAAGACCGACCCGAACGCCACGCCGCGGCACAAAGGCATCTCGATCGCGCTCGTCGAGCACGGGCCGGGGTTGTCGGTGTCGCGGGATCTGCCCAAGTTGGGCTACAAGGGCGTCGAGTCCTGTGAGCTGTCGTTCGATAACTACCGACTGCCGGCGACCGCAATTCTGGGCGGCCGCACGGGCGAGGGCTTTTCGCAAATGATGAAAGGACTCGAGACGGGCCGCATCCAGGTAGCTGCGCGGGCCCTGGGTGTGGCGACGGCGGCGCTCGAGGACGCACTGGCGTATGCACAGCAGCGGGAGAGTTTCGGCCTGCCGATTTGGCAGCATCAGGCCGTCGGCAACTACCTCGCCGACATGGCGACCAAACTCACCGCCGCCCGTCAGCTCACCCGCTATGCCGCCGAGCGCTACGACGGCGGCGAACGTTGCGATATGGAAGCCGGGATGGCCAAGCTGTTCGCCTCCGAGGTCGCGATGGAGATCGCCCTGAACGCCGTGCGCATCCACGGCGGCTACGGCTACTCCACCGAATACGACGTCGAGCGATACTTCCGCGACGCGCCTCTGATGATCGTCGGCGAAGGCACCAATGAGATCCAGCGCAACGTGATCGCCGGGCAGCTGGTCGCCCGAGGCGGGATCTGAAGGGAGGGAATCGAAATCTCACGGCCTGACGTCGATGTGTGCTGTATATTTGCCTGACTTCGCACACCAGCAAAGTCTGTTGGGACCGGAGGGAACCCACACCGAAAGGGCGTTGCCATGAGTTATCCCCCAGGGCCGTACGAGGGTTCCCCAGAATGGCAGGGCCAGCAGCAGCCGGGTTGGCCAGGCCAGCAGCCGGATTGGCAAGGCCAGCAGCCCGGTTGGCCAGGCCAGCAGCCGGGTTGGCAGGGCCAGCAACCGGGCTGGCCGGGCCAGCAACCGGGTTGGCCGGGCCAGCGAGAGCCGGACAACTACCTCGTCTGGGCGATTCTGACCACGGTCCTGTGCTGTCTTCCGCTGGGCATCGTGTCGATCGTCTACTCCACCAAGGTCTCTGGGTTGTGGGCTCAAGGACGGTACGCCGAGGCCCAGACCGCGGCCGATAATGCTAAGAAGTGGGCGATCATCGCTGCGATCGTGGGCGCCGTCATCGGGGTCATCGGTGCGATGTTGTACTTCTTCATCTTCGCGGTGGCCATTTCCAACCTGCCCTCGACGACCACGACAACGTTTTCGGGCTACTGAGCAACGCCTTGGGCGCCAAGGTAAATCGCGTCCACCAGCCCCCAGTCCAGTGCGGTGTCGGCACCGACGGTTCGGCCGGAAAGCACGAGATACGCTGTGCGCCAGCGGCCGATCCTCCGCGTGACGCTGACGGTACCGCCGGCGCCGGGGATCAGCCCGAGAGTCAATTCGGGTAATCCGAAGACCGAATCGGCCCGCGCCTCAATCCATCCGCAAAACGCGGCCATCTCCAATCCGCTGCCCATCACCCGGCCGTGAACCTCGGCGCGGCAGGACCGGCCGAGCCTGGCGGTAAGCGCATCGAGCGCTAGGGCGGGGCTGTGCCGGGTGCGGGCCAGGTGCGCGCTCGCCGGGTCGGCGAAGGTGCCGAACTCGGCGAGGTCTCCGCCGCTGCAAAACGATGGGCCGTTGCCACTCAACACGATTCCGGTCACCGACGGATCGAGTTGCGCCACGGTCAGCGCCTCCAGCAGTGCGGCGCGCGCGTCGGTGGAAAACGCGTTATGGCGTTGCGGCCGGTTGAACCTGATGCGCACAGTGTCGCCGTCGCGCTGCGCCTGCACGGGGTCGGCGATCTCGGGCATGCGGGCCGGGCCGCGCTCGTCGAGCCAGCGCGCGAACTCCGGACCGGCCTGCAACGTCGAGTAGGCCAACGACTCGGTCACCACCGCGGCCGGCGTCGGGCCGCCGGGGCTTACCGCGCGCAACACGTCATCGCACACGCTGCTGGCGTGCGGCCAGCGTTGACAGCGCTGCGTTAGCTCGGCCAGAGTATCCGGCACCGAATCGACGGTGACCACTCGGCGATCCGTACACGAATCCTCAGTCAGGGTGAAAGTCGCTGCGTCCAGCCGGGATCCGGACCTCGCGATATCAGCGGCCGAACCGACGGCGACGATCACGCCCGGCGGTGACGCGGGATCGGCATCGACGCCGGCGTCCGGCGCGCTCGACAGGTCGACCACCCGCAGCATCGGTCACACCGAATACTTCTCGATCAGCCTGTTCTTGTAGAGCTTTCCGGTATCGGTGCGCGGCAGCTGCGTCTCGAACGCAATTGACCGCGGACACTTGTAGTGCGCCAGGCGGTCTCGCAGCCAGCCGAGCAGCTGATCGGCGAATTCGTCTGTGGCGTCGGCCGGGTCAACGATCTGCACCACCGCGGTGACGCGCTGGCCCATCTCATCGTCGGGGATGCCGAACACCGCCGCGTCGAGCACCTTTGGGTGGGTGACCAGAAGATTCTCGGTCTCTTGCGGATAGATGTTCACCCCGCCGGAGATGATCATGTGGTGGCGCCTGTCGGTCAGGAACAAGTAGCCGTCCTCGTCGAGGTAACCGACGTCACCGACGGTCACCCAGCCGTGGTTGTCGCGCGACGCAGCGGTTTTCGTCGCATCGTTGAGGTACTCGAATGAATATCCGCCTTCGAAATAGATCTCGCCGGGCTGGCCCGCGGGCAGCTCGTTGCCGTCCTCGTCGAGGATGTGTATCTCGCACGCCATGGGCTTGCCGACCGAACCCGGATGCGCCAGCCACTCCTCGGCGCTGATCAACGTCGACCCGATCGCCTCCGAGGAGGCGTAATACTCGTCGACGATCGGCCCCCACCAGTCGATCATCTGCTTCTTGATCTCCACCGGGCAGGGCGCCGCGGCGTGCATCACCCGCTGTAGGCTGGAGAGATCGTATGAATCACGAACGGCTGGAGGGAGTTTCAGCATCCGGTTGAACATGGCAGGCACGAACTGGCCGTGGGTTACCCGGTAACGCTGGATGGCGTCCAGCGTGCCCTCCGGATCGAACTTCTCCAGGACGACGGTCGTGATGCCGCCGGCCTGAGCGCTCATCGACCACACCGACGGCGCTGTGTGATAAAGCGGTGCCGGGCTCAGATAGATCGACTGGGGCGTCATCCAGAATCCCACCAGCGCGGACATCATGCCCGGCGCCTCTTCCGGTGGGACATGCGGCAATTCGCGTTTGATCCCCTTGGGGCGGCCGGTGGTGCCCGACGAGTACTGCAGCAGGTCGCCCTCGATTTCGTCGTCGATCGGGGTGTCAGGTTGATCCGCAACGCATTCCGGGTAACGCTCCCAGCCGTCGAGATCACCGTCGGCCATCATCAGCAAGCCCGGTAGCCCGCCGGGCAAACGTTGTGCCAGGCCCTCGCAGGTTTCGCGTAATGCCGCCGACCCGATGATCGCCTTGGCACTGCTGTTGTCGATGATGTAGGCCACCTCGGCCGGCGTCAGATGGGTATTGATCGGCACGTAGTACAGGCCACTGCGCCGCGCCGCCCACATGACCGCGTGGATGTGTTCGCTGTTCTCCATCAGGATCGCGACGGTGTCACCCTCGTGCAGACCCGCCTTGCGGAACCGGTGCGCCAGTCGGTTGGCACGGGCCTCCAGATCGTCAAAGGTGACGACCGTGCCCGACGGGTGCAGGATGACGGCAGGTTTGTTGGCGCCGATATGCGGGCGGATCTGCATGCGCCGACTGTATTACCCGTCCGTGGGCGTGTGGCATGGAGGTCACTACTCAAGGAAGCAGCAGGGCGCTGTCGCCGAATTCGTGCCACAGATAGCCGTGTTCGACGGCCTCGCGGTAGGCGCTGGCCACCAGGTCCGGGCCGGCGACGGCCTCCAGCAGTAACAGGTGTGAGGCGCCGGGATCGTGCCATCCGGTGATCAAGCCGTCGACCACGCGACACGGGTGGGTCGGGCCGAGCACCAGATCCGTCCGGCCCACCGCGTGGCGCACCATGCCGTCGGGGTCTGCGGCTGATTCCAGAGCACGGGTCACCGTGGTTCCGACGGCGATCACCCTGCCGCCGGCCGCGTGCGTCGAGTTCACCAACCGCGCGGTTGCGGGCGGTACCTCGAAAAGCTCGGGAGTCGGCGGCTCGCCCGCGTCCGCCGAGGACACCCCGGCGTGCAGTGTGATCGGCGCGATCACCACCCCGCCGGCCACCAGCGCGGTCACCAATTCGGTGCTGAAAGGGCGCGCCGCACTGGGCATTTCAGCGCTTCCGGCACGCTGGGCGAACACGGTTTGGTAGTAGTGAAGCGGCCATTGCCGCGGCACGTAAGAATACCTGATTGCCCGGCCGTAGCCCGCGAGGTACGACACGACGCTGTCTTGTGGGCCTTCCACGACGACCCGCGCGGTCCACAGCCGTGCACCGTCGACCCCGGGCTCCGGGTAGGACGACTGGATGACGATCGCTGCGCCCCCGGGTAGGTCGATGCGTTCGCCGGGCCTGACGTCGGTGAGCTGTCCGGTCGCGTTCGCCGCGGGCCGGAGCTCCACCACCCAGACTTTCTCGGCACGCACCGTGGAGAAGTGGACCGCTATCGGCTGCCCCGCACGGCGGCCGTCAACGGCGGCCGGCATGGTGGCGGAATTGTTCACCACCAGCAGATCGCCCGGCCGCAGGTAGTCACCCAGGTCACCGAAGTGGACGTGGCTGACCCCGCCCGGCCGGGCGACCAGCAGCTTGACCCCATCCCGGGCCAGGCCGCGCGCTTCCGGCGGCTCGGTGGCGTCGGAACCCGGGCTCCGGTGGAAGTGAGTGTGCGGGCGCGCGAGAGTCATCGCCGCGCTCCGGATAGCGCCAGATCCGCGGCCCGGTACCGACCGGAGGCCGGCCGAGTGTCCAGGAGCCGCAACAACGCCGGCACGACCGATTCCGGCTCGGCGCGATCGGAGATGTCCTCGCCCGGGAATGCGGCCTGGTGCATCTCGGTGCGCATGTCGCCGGGGTCGAAGGCGTAAACCGGCACCGCCGGGGCCTCGGCGGCCAGCACGGCGGATAGCTGGTCGAGGGCGGCCTTTGACGAGCCATAGCCGCCCCAGCCCGGATACGGCTCGGCGGCGGCGTCGGAGGTCAGGTTGACGACCACTCCATCGTTGTTGCTGAGCGCCGGCAGCGCCGCCTGGATCAGTGCAAGCGGGGCGAACAAGTTCGTCTGGTACACGGCTGACAACTCGGCTGCCGGATAGTCGGCAAGGACCGGTTGGGGACTGGGCCCCAGCCTGCTTGCGTTGTTCACCAGCAGGCGAAGCGGTCCGGCGTTGATCGCTGCCCCGACCAACGAGTCACGATGGGATGCGTCGGTGACATCACCGGGTAGCACGACGAGCCGCGCTGAATTCAGCTCTGTGGCAGTGGTTTCCAGTTCGGCGGCGCGGCGGGCATCGCCCACGACGGCCCAGCCGCGGTCGAGCAGGGCGGCGGTCAGCGCTTTGCCGAAACCGCGCGCGGCGCCGGTGACGATTGCGACGGGAGAGGCGTTGGATTGAGTCATACGACCCATACTGATAGTTAAAGTACACTTTAAGTCAAGTCCGAGTGAGTAGGTTCTATGGATAAGCGGGATTTGTTCGCCGTCAGTGAGATAGCGGATCGAAGTGGCTTCGCAGCATCGGCCATCCGGTTCTACGAGAGCCAGGGTCTCATCACGGCAACGCGGACGTCCGGCGGTCAGCGCCGGTTCGAACGACAAATGTTGCGGCGCCTGGCCTTCATCCGGGCCGCCCGAAACGTCGGATTGAGCCTGGAGGAGGTCGCCGACGCCCTGGCGAAACTCCCGGACCGCCGCACCCCGACGCGGGCCGACTGGGCCGCGTTGTCGAAAGCGTGGCGCGCGCGCCTCGATGACCAAATCGCGGGTCTGATGGCGCTCCGCGACAACCTGGACTCGTGCATCGGCTGCGGTTGCCTGTCGCTGAGGCGCTGCGCCATCTCCAATCCGGGCGACACGGCGGCAGTCGCCGGACCGGGCGCCGTCTACCTGCCGAAGTCATTGCGGCGGCAGGCGATCACCCGCGCTGCGGGGGCCGGCTAGAGCCCGACGGCGTTCAGCTCGATTCGGACAACCGCTGCTTGAGC
This sequence comes from Mycobacterium sp., assembly GCA_035552295.1. GTDB lineage: Bacteria > Actinomycetota > Actinomycetes > Mycobacteriales > Mycobacteriaceae > Mycobacterium. The sequence goes on from DASZLQ010000006.1 coordinate 66,948, forward strand.
GCCTCGAACTCGTCCTTGACGCCGGTGGGCAGCTTGTCGCCGACGAACTCGAACCACTCTTCGATCAACGGCAGTTCCTGGCGCCATTCGTTCGGGTCAACCGCGAGCGCGTGCTGCACGTCGTCGGCGTCGACGTCCAACCCGTCCAAGTCGAGGTCCTCGGCGGTGGGGACGATGCCGATCGGGGTGTCCCGACCGCCGGCGTTGTGCTCGATGCGGTCGACGATCCACTTCAGCACGCGGCTGTTCTCGCCGAAGCCCGGCCACAGGAACTTGCCGCCTTCCCCGCGGCGGAACCAGTTGACGAAGAACACCTTAGGCAGCTTGGACTCATCGGAGTTCTTGCCCAGGTCGAGCCAGTGCTGGAAATAGTCGCCGACGTGGTAGCCCAGGAACGGCAGCATGGCCATCGGGTCGCGGCGCACGGTGCCGACCTTGCCCTCGGCGGCGGCGGTCTGCTCGCTGCCCATCGTGGCACCCATGAACACGCCGTGCTGCCAGTCGCGGGCCTGGGTCACCAGGGGCACCGTGGTCTTGCGGCGGGCGCCGAACAGAATGCCCGAGATCGGCACGCCCTGCGGGTCGTCCCACTCCGGCGCCAGGATCGGGCACTGCGACATCGGGGTGCAGTAGCGCGAATTCGGGTGCGCAGCTTTGGTTTCCGTCTCGCGAATAACCCAGTCCTGGCCCTTCCAGTCGATCAGGTGATCCGGCTCGCCCTCCAAGCCTTCCCACCACACCTCGTCGTCGTCGGTGAGCGCGACGTTGGTGAACACGGTGTTGCCCGCGGCGATCGTGCGCATCGCGTTGGGGTTGGACTTCCAGTTGGTGCCCGGCGCGACCCCGAAGAAACCGAACTCGGGGTTGACGGCGTACAGCCGGCCGTCCTTGCCGAACCGCATCCAGGCGATGTCGTCGCCGAGCGTTTCGGCGCGCCAGCCGGGGATGGTCGGCTGCAGCATGGCCAGGTTGGTCTTTCCGCACGCCGACGGGAACGCGGCGGCGAAGTAGTACGCCTTGTTCTCCGGCGAGATCAGCTTGAGGATCAGCATGTGCTCGGCGAGCCAGCCCTCGTCGTGCGCCATCGCCGACGCGATGCGCAGCGAGTAGCACTTCTTGCCCAGCAGGGCATTGCCGCCATAGCCGGAGCCGTAGCTCCAGATCTCGCGGGTTTCCGGGAAGTGGGTGATGTACTTGGTGTCGTTGCAGGGCCAGGCCACGTCCTTTTGACCGGGTTCCAGCGGGGCTCCCACCGAGTGCAGCGCCTTGACGAAGAAGCCGTCGTCGCCCATCTTCTCCAGGGCGGCCTTGCCCATCCGGGTCATCACCTTCATCGACACGACGACGTATTCGGAGTCGGTGATCTCCACGCCCAGCTTGGGGTCGTCGGCACCGAGCGGGCCCATGCAGAACGGCACCACATACATGGTGCGGCCGCGCATGCAGCCGCGGTACAGGTCGGTCAGGGTGGACCGCATCTCGGCGGGTTCCATCCAGTTGTTGGTCGGACCGGCATCGATCTCCCGCTCGGAGCAGATGAAGGTCCGCGACTCCACGCGCGCCACGTCGGACGGATCGGAAAGCGCCAGGAAAGAATTCGGGAACTTCTTGGGATTCAGCCGCTTGAACGTGCCCGCCTCGACGAGCTGCTCGGTGAGCCGCTTCCACTCCTCGTCGGAGCCGTCAGCGAAGACCACCCGGTCCGGCTGGGTCAGCTCGGCGACCTCCTCCACCCACGACAGCAGCCCATGATGATTTGTAGGCGCGTTGTCCAGACCCGGAATGGTCGCTGAGGTCATCGAACTCTCCTGAATTCTTCGTCTGCGTTCTTGCGGGGCATCCGTGCGTTGCGTATGCATTCGCCCACACAACTGTTGACATGGTGATTCTTTAACTACAGGTTATCGTGATCACCTTGCTGGGGAAGGTTCGGGCGGGTATAAGCCTCCTCACAACAACGATTCAGAAACTCTCGAAACGTCACGAATCGTCGCCGTTGTCGCCCGTCGAAGCCGATTCATCGATTTCGTCCTCGCCGGCAGGCTCGACAGCGTTCGCGGCTTGAGGTATACCCGGTTCGCCCAGCTCTGCGCGTACGGCATCGAGCGCGGCCGTTATCGTCGGCATCTCCCGATCGCGCACCGCCGCGGCGCGCGCTGCCGCGATGGCGTGTTCGCGCAGTTCGCTGTCGATAACACTGACCTGGTCGGATACTCGCGCGTTCTCGGCCTCCTCGAGGGCGTTGAGCGCGGTGCTCAGTACCGATTCGGCGACCAGCACACGGGTGGCGACGAACTCCTCGACCACCGAACGCAGCGACGACGTCGCATCGCCCGCCCAGCGGTCCAGCAAAGCGCGGTCATGCAGCAGGCCGCGGATGTTGACGACTAAGAAGGTGACCGCCAGTCCGATCGCGACGCACGCCACGGCCCCGGCTATCTGTGTCAACGGGTTCAGGCCGTGGGCCAAACCGGCCACCAGCCGGCTCAGCGTGAGCGCGACACCCAGTCCGAACCCGGCGCCCAACAGCATCATCAGCCAGGTTTCCGGTCGCCGCGATTTCAGGTGCGGAGGCGCGAAGTCAACCGTCGGCAGCTTCTCGACGGCTGGGAGTGCGACCGGCACACCCATCACCGCGGCGACGTCGGCGAGGTGTGTGGCGGTGCCTTCACTCACCTCGGTGACCACCTCGTCGACCCGCTTGCGGGTATGCGCCTCGAACCCTGCAATCTTGCGCCGGGACAGACCCGCGACGTCCTCTTGCAGTTCGCTGCGCACCGCCGAGCAGCGGTTGCGCGCAAAGTAGGACAACTGGACCCGCGCCTGTTGGATCTGACCGCGCAGCGTGATGTTTCGCTCGGATTTCGACTCTCGCCGCTGCCGCAAGGCCGCGCTGCGCTCTTCGCGCAACGCCTCGACCCGTACCCGGCGACCGGCCCCCTCGGCGTCGCGATCGAATCGCTGCCCCACCGTCTGAAGCCGAGATTCCCACGCCCGCAACCTGTTTCGCCGCGCGATATCGGAATCGGCGAGTTGTGCCGAGACGGTCTCGATTAAGTCGTCGACGCCCGGCTCACCGAGGTCGGGTGCGGCGGCCGCGCCCACCCAGGGCACTTGGCCGTGGCGCGGTGCGTGTGCGGCCAACGTCTCGCGGTTGGCGGTGAGCATCTCGCGCCAACTGCGGTGCACGTCGATCTTGGACACCACACCGACCACCACGTCGGTGTGCTCGGCCGCGCCGTCCAAAAGTACACAGTCGGATTCGGTCAATTGGGCCGCCGCCGACACCACGAACACCACCGCGATCGGCGCGTCGCCGGATCCCAGATCCGTCGACTCGACGAACTTGTGCTGCGGCAGCCGTTCGCGCAGCGCCGCGACCACCCCGGTCACCCCGGCCATCCACGGGCCGGTCACCAGCACCACGTCGAGCCGGTTGACGGCCGGCGCATCCAGCCGGGGGCCTATCGCCGAAACCAGCGCGTCCACCCGGGCGGCCGGGTCGTCGCGCTCCTCGCCGCTCACCATGACTCCCCAGCTGCGTCGGGCAGTGAACCGCAGGTCTGCGACCACAGCCGCAGCGATCCCCTGGCGATATCCGCACCACAGGCGCGGTGCAGATCGCTCACCGGACCGCGGCTGTAGCGCTGCCATCGGGCCGCCCGGGGCAGGTGTGCGGCCGGATCGTCACGGTCGGCGAAAACGGGGCCGACCTCCAGGCCGGCCGCGGCGGCCAGGTCGACCGCGGCGGCCATCCGGGCGAACACCGTGTCGTCGCGGGAAAGGAATCCACTGATCCGCTCCCCGATCCCTGCCCGGCCGACGGCCAGGGCCTCCAATTCCACGACGGCGTCGAGCACCCGCTGGTAGCGCACCTCGGCGCCGACGACCGACAGCTTGTCGATGACGGCATCGAGACAGCTCATCCGGCGCAGCAGGGCGCGCACCTGCGCCGCCGTCCTGCCCTGACGGACCGCGGCGATCCCAAGGGCCGTGCCGAACAGATCCAGGGTGTCCAGCAAGTGCAGCCGGACGTCGGCGGGCACTGGGTTATTGGCCGCCAGGAATCCGTCGAAGGAGCCGTCGAGGGAAACAGCGCCGCCGGGATGGGTGGCCAACTCCTTCAGCGCGGTCCACAGCGTGCTGTCCAGATCGTCGAGCGCGGCGACGGCAAGCACACCGATCATCGGCTCGACCGGGACTCCGGCAAGCGCGGAAAGATTCGCGCAGCGAGTCCGCGCCGCCGTGATCGGCCCGTCGCCGATTCGGCCCGACAGCGAGCCGGCCAGATCGGCTTTGTTCAGCACCGCTAATACCGGTCGCCCGGCGGCGGCGATGGCGTCAGCGTCCTCGGGCTTGATCACCTCAGCGGTGACGTAGACGATGACGTCGACGTCCGCAGCGCACCCGGGCGGTGACACCGCGATCCCCGACGCAGTTCCGGCGCGGTCCAGGGCGCGCGCCACCGTGCTGCGCCCCACTCCCCGGCGCCCGCGGACAGCCACGCGCAACGGCGCGGCGGCTCGTTCGGCGATCGCCGTCACGCGCGCGTCAGCGTGCTCGACAGCAAATCGCGCCAGCTCGTCAACGAAAATCTGGTGCCCCTGTCCCTTCATGGCGTGCCCGCTCGACCCCGTTGGCCCGATCCGCCTGCCAACCTTGTCTTCGTCGGCTGCGGGGTCGTCGCCGCTGCCCGCTCAGTTTGCCTGGCGGCCGACCGGGTCCCACCGAATGGTGGCACCTGCGTCACCGAGATGCGAGCCACCGTTTATCTGTTACCAGCCGAAGGCAACTGTTGGGTATCAATCTGGACCAGGGGCGGCTACATCGGGCGCTCATGGGCCACCATGGACAAATGCATGCGCAACCCGGGGTGGGGACACGTCCCGACACGCCGGTGGAGGCGAGAACCGGAGAGGACGTGACCCCAGCACCGGAGCCGCCCGATTCGGAACATCCTGAGCATGGCTATCTTCCGGCGACGAGTTTTCGTTCCCGACGGTCTGCCCTGTCCGACGCCCAGCGCCAGACCTGGGAACGGCTGTGGCCGCGACTAGGTATCTCGGAAGTACCCCGGCGGGTGGAACCGCTGGACACCCGCGCCTGGTTCGGCCGTGCGGCGCCGGTGGTGCTCGAGATCGGCTGTGGCAGCGGCACGTCCACCCTGGCGATGGCCAAAGGCGAGCCCGGTATCGACGTGATCGCGATCGAGGTTTACCGGCGCGGACTGGCGCAGCTGCTGTCCGCGATCGACCGCGAGCAGGTGGGCAATATCCGGTTGATCCGCGGGAACGGGATCGACGTACTTCAATATCTGATTGCACCGGGGTCGCTGAGCGGGGTTCGCGTGTTTTTTCCCGATCCCTGGCCAAAGGCACGCCACCACAAACGCCGGTTCCTGCAACCGAGCACGGTTGGCCTGATCGCCGATCGGTTACTCACTGGTGGTGTCCTGCACGCCGCGACGGACCACCCCGGGTACGCCGAGCAGATCGCCCAGGCCGGTGATGCCGAACCCCGGCTGTGTCGCGTCGAGCCCGGTAGCCGATTGCCGGTCTCGATCGTCCGCCCCACCACCAAGTACGAGACGAAAGCCCAAGAAGCGGGCAGCGCCGTGACCGAGTTGATCTGGCTTAGACGATAAGTAGGCAATGAGCATGAGCCTGACGGAAGCGACCGCAGCAGCACCCGAACCGCTCGAATCACCGGCGGTCCTGTCTCGTGGTCTGGGTGGCTTCGAAGCACCGGCCAGGCGCGTCCTGCTGGTGTGGGACGCGCCCAACCTCGATATGGGCCTCGGCTCGATTTTGGGCCGCCGCCCGACAGCCCTGGAACGCCCACGTTTCGACGCGCTCGGTCGCTGGCTGCTGGCCCGTACCGCAGAGATCAGTGCCGGCCGTCCAGGGATCGTGATCGAACCGGAGGCCACAGTCTTCACCAATATCGCCCCGGGCAGCGCCGACGTCGTTCGACCGTGGGTGGACGCACTGCGTAACGTGGGGTTTGCGGTCTTCGCCAAGCCGAAGATCGACGAGGACAGCGACGTCGACCGCGACATGCTCGCCCACATCGAACAGCGGCGCCAAGAAGGCCTTGCGGCGCTGGTAGTGGCTTCCGCCGACGGTCAAGCGTTCCGTCAACCGCTGGAAGAAACTGCGCGCACCGGGGTTGGCGTCCAAGTGATCGGATTTCGTGAACACGCTAGTTGGGCGTTAGCGTCGGATACCTTGGACTTCGTCGACCTGGAGGACATCGCGGGTGTTTTCCGGGAGCCGTTGCCGCGAATTGGCCTAGATTCGCTGCCTGACCATGGAGCGTGGCTGCAGCCGTTCCGGCCGCTGTCCGCCTTATTGACCACGCGTGTGTGACACTGGGAAACCAATGCGCGGGTCCGTAGAGATCCAGTAAGGAGCTTACGTGTTCGCCTGGTGGGGTCGAACCGTGTACCGCTACCGGTACATCGTCATTGGGGTCACGATAGCTCTGTGCCTTCTCGGCGGCGTCTTCGGGCTCAGCCTTGGCAAGCATGTCACGCAGAGTGGCTTCTACGACGACGGCAGTCAGTCGGTGAAGGCCTCGATTGTCGGCGACAAAGTCTACGGCCGGGACCGAACAGGGCACATCGTCGCGACTTTCAAGGCACCCGACGGCAAGACCATCAACGACCCGGCCTGGGCCAAGCAGATCACCGACGGGCTCAACCAGTTCCAGAAGGACCATTCCGACCAGGTCATGGGATGGGCCGGCTACCTCCGCGCACCCGACACCACCAGCCCGATCATCCAGGGCATGGTTACCCAGGACAAGAAGTACACGTTCGTTTCCATCCCGCTCAAGGGCGACGACGACGACACGATCCTCACCAACTACAAGACCGTCGCGCCGGATTTGCAGAAGCTGGGCGGCGGCACCGTGAAGCTCGCCGGTCTTGAACCGGTCGCCAACGCGCTGACTGGCACTATCGCCACCGATCAACGCCGCATGGAGGTTCTCGCGCTGCCGATGGTGGCGGTCGTGCTGTTCCTTGTGTTCGGCGGCGTGATCGCCGCCTGCCTACCGGTGATGGTGGGCGGGCTGAGCATTGCGGGCGCGCTGGGCATCCTGCGGTTGATCACGGTCTTCGGACCGGTGAGCTTTTTTGCCCAACCGGTGGTCTCGTTGATCGGTCTCGGTATTGCGGTGGACTACGGGCTGTTCGTGGTCAGCCGGTTCCGGGAAGAGATCGCGGAAGGCTACGAAACAGAGGCCGCGGTGCGACGCACGGTGATGACGGCCGGGCGCACCGTCGCGTTCTCGGCGGTGCTGATCATCGCATCGGGCGCCAGCCTGCTCATGTTGCCGCAGGGCTTCGTGAAGTCGCTGGTCTACGCCCTCATCGCGGCGGTGACGCTGGCGGCGGTGCTGTCGATTACGTTGCTGCCCGCGTGCCTGGGCATCCTGGGTCGCCACGTCGACGCGCTCGGAGTGCGGACCCTGTTCCGGGTGCCGTTCCTGCGGAACTGGAAGGTTTCGCGCGCCTACCTCAACTGGCTCGCGGACCGGCTGCAGAAGACCAAGACCCGCGAAGAAGTCGAGGCCGGATTCTGGGGCAAGCTCGTCACCTTCGTGATGAAGCGGCCGCTGATGTTCGCCATCCCCATCATCGTCGGCATGATCCTGCTGGTTATCCCGCTGGGCAAAATATCGCTTGGCGGCATGAGCGAGAAGTACCTGCCGCCCAGCAATTCGGTGCGCCAGGCGCAGGAACAGTTCGACAAACTCTTCCCCGGGTACCGCAACAATCCACTGACCGTGGTGATCCAGAGCACCAACCATCAGCCGGTCACCGACCAGCAGGTGGCAGATGTTCGCAACAAGGCGATGGCGACCAGCGGGTTCATCGACCTGGACAACAGCCCAGCGAACATGTGGCAGGAGCGCAGCTCCGCACCGGGCGGGTCGAAGGATCCGTCGGTCCGGGTCATCCAGAACGGTTTGGCAAACCAGAGTGACGCGGCCAAGAAGATCACCGAGCTACGGGCGATCAACCCACCCAAGGGTCTGGCAGTCTGGATCGGCGGTACACCGGCCCTTGAGCAGGACAGCATCCACGCCTTGTTCGACAAGGCTCCGCTGATGCTGGTCGTTCTCATCACCGCGACCATGCTGTTGATGTTCCTAGCGTTCGGGTCGGTGGTGTTGCCGATCAAGGCCGCGGTGATGAGCGTGCTGACACTGGGCTCCACCATGGGCATCCTGACGTGGATCTTCGTCGACGGTCACTTCGCGAAGTGGCTGAATTTCACGCCGACGCCGTTGATGGTGGTGATCATCGCGCTGGTCGTCGCGGTCGGCTACGGGCTGGCGACCGACTACGAGGTGTTCCTGGTGTCCCGGATGGTCGAGGCGCGCGAGCGCGGCATGTCCACCGCCGAGGCCATCCGGATCGGCACCGCGACCACCGGCCGCCTAATCACCGCTGCCGCACTGGTTCTCGCCGTCGTCGCCGCTTCGTTCGTGTTCTCCGACCTGGTGATGATGAAGTACCTGGCATTCGGCTTGATGGCGGCGCTGCTGCTGGACGCGACCGTGGTGCGGATGTTCCTGGTGCCGTCAGTGATGAAGCTGCTCGGCGATGACTGCTGGTGGGCTCCGCGCTGGGCGCGGCGCCTGCAGAACCGTATCGGGCTGGGCGAGATCGACCTGCCCGACGAGCGCAAGCGGCCAAGCGTCAACGGGCGGGCCACGCGGCCTCCGGTCGCGGCGGCCAGCCTGGTTGCCGCCCCCTCGCGTCTAGCGCACGACCCCACTCATCCCGGCGCGCCCCCGGAGCCGTCGCGACCACGCCCGGCCAAGGAGCTGCCCTCCGGTGCGAACACCACACGCATTCAGAGCAAGCCCAGCCAGCCGACGGAAGCCAAGACGGCGCGCCTCGCAGTGCCCAGCAACTCGGTGATCACCAATGCGGCTCCCGGCAAGCAGGCCGCATCCGGCCGCGACCGGGCGGCCGACCAGCGCGGGCCCGGCCAATCCGGGCCGCCGCCACGACCCCCGTCACCGGCATCCCCGGTGCCGCCACCACCCACGCCGGCGCCGTCGGCTGGTCAGACCAGGGCCATGCCGGTTCCGACGACCCGCGAGAACAACAACGACCCGGCCGACCTCACTGCCGGCCTCCCGGTCATGCGGTCGGAGGCCGACGACTCCGATGCGGCCACCGAGAAGCTGAACGCCCATGGGCAGGGCGACCACGGCGACAATGGCGATAATTCGCGTCCACGCCGCCGCGGCGGTGGCGGTCTGTCCGCCCAGGATCTGCTGCGCCGCGAAGGACGTTTGTAGGTCCTCAGGCCGTTAAGCCCTCAGGCGGGCCTTTCTTCGGGGCTGTCAGGCTCTGCCTGGACGATCGCCCCGGCTTCACCGGCATCCTCGGTCTGCTTGTCGGCTTCGGCGGATGGATCCGGAGCTAGTAACACCTGTATGGCGTTATTGAAGAACGCGACCGTCGGGACCGCCAGCAGGGCGCCGACGATTCCCGCGAGCACACCGCCGGTGGAGATTGCCAGCACCACCGCCAGCGGGTGAATGGACACCGCGCGACCCATCACCAACGGCTGCAGCAAATGGGTTTCGAGTTGGTTTACCGCTATCAGCAAACCAAGCGTGATCAACGCGTATACGATCCCCTTGGCCAGCAGGGCGACCACCACGGCCAGCAGACCCGAAATCAAGGCACCGATCAGCGGGATGAACGCACCCAGAAAAACAATTGAGGCCAGCGGCAGCGCCAGCGGCACACCCATGATGGCCAACCCCGTGCCGACACCCGCCGCGTCGGTCAGCGCCACCAGGAACGTCGCCCGCACGTACCCGATCAACGACCCGTATCCGGCGCGGCCCGCCTCGAGCACCCGCTCGCGGACGTCGGCCGGAAAGATCTTGACCACGTAGCGCCAGATGTTCCGGCCGCCATAGAGGAAGAAGATCAGTGTGAACAGCACCAATACGGCGGCGGTGACCACCTCCGTGATGGTGGCCGCGGTGGACAGAGCGCCGCTGGTCAACTTCGCCTGATTGTTGTGCAGCGCCTGGATCGCAGCGTTTCCCGCGCTGTCGATCTGTTCGCCGCGCAGATGCGCCGGCCCTTCGATCAGCCATCTGCGGGTGGAGTCGATGCTGTGGGTCACCTGCTCGGTCAGATCGGGCAAACCGTAGATGAATTGGATGATGACGAACGCCAGGATGCCGCCGACAATCGCGAATCCGCCCAGCAAGACCACCGCCACCGCGCCACCGCGCGGCAGGCCGCGGGCGTCCAGCCAGTCAACCGCCGGCACCAGCAACGCGCTGATCATCAAAGCCAGCAACACCGGGACGACGATGATTTCAAGCCTTTTCACAACCCACAACAGGGCGACCACTGCGGCCAGGATGATCAGCAAACGCCACGCCCAGGCCGCGGTCCTGCGGACAAGCGGTTCGACCGCGGCGTCGTCGGGATTTGCCGGCATTTGGCCAGCCTATCCGCCGAGGGGCGGCACCAAACGTGTCCGGACGGGTCCGCGCGTCGGTCACGAACCACCCGGGCGGCACGATCCGGTTACGACGACGACACAGTCGGAGCTGCGGCTCGATCGCCGCGCCACCTGCACGGTTACCCTAATGCACGTGTCGCACGACGCACCCGCCCACAAACTCCACCCGCGCCTGGGGGCACTCCCCTTTATGCGGGTGGGGGCACCTCCCTCTGGGGGCGTACCCCCACCCGCTCGCGGGGGAGACGCGCCGCGCGGGAAGTACTGGTGGGTGCGATGGGTGGTGCTCGCCATCGTCGCGATCGTGCTTGCCGTCGAGATCGCACTGGGCTGGGACCAGCTGGCCAAAGCGTGGACGAGCTTGTATGAGGCCAACTGGTGGTGGCTGCTCGCGTCGGTGCTGGCGGCGGCCGCCTCGATGCACAGCTTCGCCCAGATCCAGCGCACCCTGCTGAAATCCGCCGGGGTGCACGTCAAACAATTGCGTTCGGAAGCCGCGTTCTACGCCGCCAACTCGCTGAGCACCACGCTGCCCGGCGGACCGGTGCTGTCGGCCACCTTTCTATTCCGTCAGCAGCGGCTCTGGGGCGCCTCGACGGTGGTGGCGTCGTGGCAGCTGGTCATGTCGGGTGTGCTGCAGGCGGTGGGGTTGGCATTGCTCGGCTTGGGCGGCGCTTTCCTCCTGGGCGCAAAGAACAACCCGTTCTCGTTGCTGTTCACGCTCGGTGGGTTCGTCGCGTTGTTGTTGCTGGCCCAGGCGGTGGCGTCGCGGCCGGAGCTGATCGATGGCATCGGCAGCCGGGTCTTGTCGTGGGTCAACTCGATTCGCGGCCGGCCGGGCGACTCCGGCCTGGAGAAATGGCGCGAGACGCTCATGCAGCTCGAATCGGTGAGCCTGGGCCGGCGCGACTTGGGAGTGGCCTTCAGTTGGTCACTGTTCAACTGGATCGCCGACGTTGCCTGCCTCGGCTTCGCCGCGTACGCGGCCGGCGACCATGCGTCGGTGGCCGGGCTGACGGTTGCTTACGCGGCCGCCCGGGCGGTCGGGACGATACCGCTGATGCCGGGCGGGTTGTTGGTCGTCGAGGCGGTGCTCGTCCCCGGCCTGGTCTCTAGCGGCATGTCGTTGCCGAGCGCCATCTCGGCGATGCTGATCTACCGGTTGATCAGCTGGTTACTCATCGCCGCGGTCGGCTGGGTGGTGTTCTTCTTCATGTTCCGCACCGAGAACGTCGC
>DASZLQ010000007.1:0-19300 GCA_035552295.1 Mycobacterium sp.
GCGTCGTGCAGGCCGGCCGACGCCGTCGTCAGGCCCACCTGCATCAGCGCCACCGGGTTGGGCGCCAGCTCCAGGAACGTGGTGTGCCCACTGTCGACGGCATTGCGGATGCCGTGAGTGAAGTAGACGGTGTGCCGCAGCCCCTTCTTCCAGTACTCCACGTCGTGGATCGGCTCGCCGCCCGGCCGGAAGTAGCTGCCCTCGTGCACGGTGGAGAAGTAACCGACGGTCAGCGGCATCGGGTGGATGCCCTGCAGCTCGGCCGACAGCTCGCCGAGCAGCGGGTCCATCTGCGAGGTGTGGCTGGCGCCCTTGGTCTGGAGTTTGCGGGTGAACCTGCCCTCAGCTTCACAGCGTGCGATGATCGCGTCCACCTGCTGGGGCGGTCCGCCGATCAACGTCTGCGATGGCGCGGCGTAGGTGCACACCTCCAGGTCGGGGAAGTCGGAGAACACCGTCTTGATCTCGTCGGCGGAATACTCCACCAGCGCCATCAGCCGGATGTACTCGCCGAACAGCATCGCCTCGCCCTCGCCCATCAGATGCGAGCGCGAGCAGATCGCCCGGGTGGCATCTCGCAGTGACAGCCCGCCGGCGAAGTAGGCCGACGCGGCTTCACCCAGCGACTGTCCGACCACCGCGGCGGGCTTGGCGCCATGGTGCTTGAGCAGTTCACCCAGCGCGATCTGGATCGCGAAGATGGTGACCTGGGTGGTTTCGATGCCGTAGTCCTGCGAGTCGTCGAGGATGAGCTCGAGCACGGAGTAGCCCAGCTCGTCCTGGACCACCGCGTCGACCTTCTCGATCCACTCGGCGAAGGTCTCGTCGCGCAGATACAGGCTCTTGCCCATCTTGCGATGCTGCGCGCCGAATCCGGCCAACACCCATACCGGGCCGCTAGTGACCGGACCGTCAACGCTGAACACGTTCGGCCGCTGCTTGCCGTCGGCGACCGCCCGCAAGCCCTTGATGGCCTCTTCGTGGTTGTGAGCCAGCACCACCGCACGGGATCGGCCGTGATTGCGCCGCGACAACGACCGGCCGATCGACTCCAGCGACGAGGCCTGGCCTTCGGGGCTTTCCATCCAATCGGCCAGCTCGGTGGCCGCGGCCTTCTTGCGCGAGGTCAAGAACGCCGACACCGCGAGCGGGATCAAGGGGTCGGAAAGCTCTTCTGAACCTTCCTGTGCGGCAAGCTCTTCCAGCGCGGCCTCTTTGAGCCGCAGCGCCTCGTCGGTGACGCCCGGCAGTTCGGGCTCTTCTTCTTCGCCGACGGGCTCGTCGGTGATGACGTTGCCGAAGTCGTCGAACCGCAGCGAATGCCCTTCGAAGGTCGGGGCCTCGGCCGCTTCGGCGGCGGCCTTCACCTCAGGTTCCGGTTCGGGTTCGCGCTCGACCACATCGCGTGGTAGCACCTCGCGCACCACCAGGTGCGCGTTGGCCCCGCCAAAGCCGAAGCTCGACACACCGGCGAGCGCGTAGCCGCCGTAGCGAGGCCAATCTGTCGCCGTGTCAATCACTTTCAAGCGCATCGCGTCGAAATCAATGTAGGGGCTGGGTCCGGCGAAGTTGATCGATGGCGGCAGCTTGTCGTGCTGCAACGCCAGCACCACCTTGGCTAAGCTGGCCGCACCGGCCGCCGACTCCATGTGGCCCACATTGGTTTTCACAGCGCCCAACAGCGCAGGCCGATCGGTGGGACGCCCCCTGCCCACGACGCGGCCCAACGCCTCGGCCTCGATCGGGTCACCGAGGACTGTGCCGGTGCCGTGCGCCTCGATGTAGTCGACGGTGCGCGGATCGATCCCGGCGTCCTTGTAAGCCCGGCGCAGCACCTCGGCCTGCGCGTCCTGGTTGGGTGCGATCAGGCCGTTGGACCGGCCGTCGTGGTTGACCGCGCTGCCGGCGATCACGGCGAGGATCTGGTCACCGTCGCGGCGGGCGTCGTCGACCCGCTTGAGCACCACCATGCCGCCGCCCTCGGAGCGGGTGTAGCCGTCCGCGTCCGACGAGAACGACTTGATCCGGCCGTCGGGAGCCAGCACTGCGCCGATCTCGTCGAAACCGAGCGTCACCGCGGGCGTGAGCAGCGCATTCACGCCGCCGGCGACCGCGACATCGGCCTCGCTGTTGCGCAGGGCCTGCACGGCCTGGTGAATGGCCACCAATGAACTCGAGCACGCGGTATCGACCGCGAGCGAGGGCCCGCGGAAGTCGTAGAAGTAGGACACCCGGTTGGCGATGATCGAGGTCGCGTTGCCGGTGATCGCGTAGGGATGCGCGACGGTCGGGTCGGAAATGGCCAAGAAGCCGTAGTCGTTGTTGGACACGCCGACGTACACGCCGACGGCTCCGCCGCGCAGGCTCGACGCCGGAATGCGGGCATGCTCGAGCGCCTCCCAGGTCAACTCCAGCGCCATCCGCTGCTGCGGGTCGATGTTGTCGGCTTCGGTCTTGGCCACTGCGAAGAACTCGGAGTCGAAGCCCTTGATGTCTTTCAAATAACCGCCGCGGGTGCGGGCCTGCGCGACCCGCTGGGCCAGCCGCGGCTCTTCGAGGAACTCTTCCCAGCGCCCCTCGGGCAGGTCGGTGATGGCGTCGCGGCCTTCCAGCAGCGCCTGCCAGGTTTCGTCGGGACTGTTCATATCGCCGGGCAGCCGGGTGGACAGCCCGACGATCGCGATATCGACGCGCTCGGCCGGACCGGTGCGCGACCAGTCCACAACATCGAGGCCGTCGGCCACTTCGGGCTCGCCCTCGATGATGCGGGTCGCCAGCGATTCGATGGTCGGATGCTGGAAGGCCACCGCGACCGACAGCGTCACACCGGTCATGTCCTCGATGTCGGCGGCCATCGCCACGGCGTCGCGTGACGACAAGCCCAGCTCGACCATCGGAACCGACTCGTCGATCGCGTCGGGCGACTGCCCGACGGCGTTGCCCACCCAGTTGCGCAGCCACTGCCGCATCTCGGGGACGGTCATGTCGGTCTTCTTGGCGGGTGCGTCCCCGCCAGCCGGAGGAGTGGACGTTCCGGAGTTGTCCGGAAGGTCAGATTCTGTGTCAGCCATGGTTCCTGATTCAGTCGTTGGCGCCGGCGAACGCGGTCGGGGAACCGACGCCGCTGCGCAGACTGCCGTCGAGGTAGGCGGCACGGCACGCGCGGCGCCCGATCTTGCCGCTGGAGGTGCGCGGAATGGTCCCCGCCTGCACCAGCAGCAAGTCGCGGACGGTCACCCCGTGACGCACGGCGATGGCCGCGCGGATGTCGTCGGCGATGGGTTGGTAGTCCAGCTTGTGCGTGCCGGCGGCCCGCTCGGCGACGACCACCAGCTGTTCGGACGTGTCCTCGGCGTCGAACTTGATACCGGCGTGCGGGTTGTCGAACACCACCTGGGGCAGCTGGTTAGCCGGGACCGAGAACGCGGCCACATATCCGGTGCGCAGTGCCCGGCTGGCTTCCTGCGCCGAGTACTCGAGGTCCTGCGGGTAGTGGTTGCGGCCGTCGATGATGACCAGGTCCTTGATTCGGCCCGCTATATAGAGGTGCGCCTTGCGATAGGTGCCATAGTCGCCGGTGCGTACCCATAACCCGTCGTCGGGTGCGCCCTCGGCGTGGGACTGGCTGACCCGCGACTTGAGGATGTTCCGGAAGGTCTCGGTGGTCTCGGCTTCCTTGCCCCAGTAGCCCACACCCAAGTTCTGACCGTGCAACCAGATCTCGCCGATCTGCCCGTCGGGCAGCTCGCTGGCCGTCTCGGGGTCGACGATGACCGCCCACTCGTCGACACCGATGACGCCCGCGGAAACCTGCGGGACGGCGTTGGGTGCATCGGCGGGGACCTCGACGAAGCGCTGGTTGTTCAGCTCGTCGCGGTCGACGTGGATCACCGTCGGCGCCTCGTCCGCCGGGGTGGTCGAGACGAACAACGTCGCCTCGGCCAAGCCGTAGGACGGTTTGATCGCGGTCTCGCGCAGACCGTAGGGCGCAAACGCATCGAGGAATTTGCGCATCGACGACGGCGAAACCGGCTCGCTGCCGTTGAGGATGCCCTTGACGTTGCTCAGGTCCAGTGGGGGCTCGTCGTCTTTGGGCACACCGCGCGCCGCGGCGTGTTCGAAGGCGAAGTTCGGTGCGACGGTGAAGACCTCGCAATCCGGGCGGTCTTCGGGCTTGCGTGCCATCTCGCGGATCCACCGGCCGGGACGGCGCACGAACGCGGCCGGAGTCATGAAGGTGAAGTTGTGGCCGAGCACCGGTGACAGCAGCGCCGTGATCAGGCCCATGTCGTGGAAGAACGGGAGCCAGCTCAGGCCGCGGTCGCCTTCCTTGCCTTCGAGGCCAACCAGCACCTGCAGCACGTTGGTGGGCAGGTTCAGATGGGTGATCTGCACGCCGGTCGGGGTGCGGGTGGAGCCGGAGGTGTACTGCAGGTACGCGATGGTGTTGTCGTCGGCCTGTGGCTCCTGCCAGGTGGAGGCCACTTCGTTGGGCACCGCGTCGACGGCCAGGACGCGGGGCCGTTCCTTGGCCGCGCGGGCGCGGATGAACTTGCGAACACCTTCGGCGGCTTCGGTGGTGGTCAGGATTGTCGAGGGAGTGCAGTCGTCCAGCACCGCGTGCAAACGGCCGACGTGCCCGGGCTCGGCCGGGTCGAACAGCGGGACCGCGATCCGGCCGGCATACAACGCGCCGAAGAAGGCGACGAGATAATTCAGGTTCTGCGGGCACAGGATTGCGATGCGGTCGCCGGGCTGGGTGACCTGCTGCAGCCGGGCACCCACGGCGCGGTTGCGGGCACTGAACTCGGACCACGAGATGTCGCGGTATTCACCGTCACGTTCGGTGGAGAAGTCGACGAATCGATAGGCCAGCTTGTCGCCACGAACCTTCGCCCACTTCTCAACGTGACGAACCAGGTTGGTGTTATCCGGGAACCTGATCTTTCCGTTGACGATGAACGGGTTGTGGTACGCCATGCCGGTTTCTCCTGTCACAACACAATTCGGTCGGCTGCTCCGACGTTATAACTGCGCGCGAGCCAGCCCTTTCACGGCGCATGCTCAGGCGAGCGTCGGTTAGGTGCCAGCTTCGACCCATACGGGCCACAATCACAATGCTCTTACTTTTCTCTTAATGTTAAGGGGCGGCACGCGGCAGACCAAATCACAAGGTACCGCCGATTCCGTAACGCATCGGCCTACGTGGCGGCCATGTCACCCATGTTTGGGATGTGGCGCGTTGTCGATGAGTCCATGCGCCCAGTTCGATGTCCAGTCGGTCGCCGGGACCCCGTCCAGGTTCCAGAACTGGGTGGTGGCATACATCGCGTGCACCGGCTGGCCGGCGCCGCCGGCCAGCGTGTTCAACGTATTCGACAGGTTGGCGACGCTGAACGCCTCGTCCGGGGCAGCGCAGATGAGATCGCCCGTCGCGCAGATCTCGTTGGTCTTGTCGTTGAGCGCGCCGAAACCACCTGGGCGGGCACCGGTCATGGTCAAACCGAGTCCGGACAACATCGGCACCTCGGCCAAGGTGACCTCGGCGCCCTCGCCCGGCGGGTTGGTCCCGATGTCGTTGCCCACTCCCTGCTGGCGACGGCCGTCGGCGATCAGCGTCACACCGAGTACCAGGTCGTCATCGACGGGACCGCGACCGTTGCCGATATCGCTGGCGATATCGCCCGCGATCACCGCGCCCTGCGAGAAGCCCATCAGCACGTAGCTGGTCAACGGGCACTTGTTGTTCATGTCGGTCATCGCTTGGACGGTCGCGCGGGTCCCCTCGCCCCGGCTGTCGTTGTAGGACATCTGCTTGTCGGAGCTCAGCGGATTGTGGAACTGCGCCGTGTACGGAGTGGTGTACGTCTGCACCCGGGAGGCCGGGAACTGCTGGCCGATCTGCGTAGTCGCTGTGTGCAGCAACGCATTCGGAAACTGCACCGGGTTCAGCGGGTCGTCCTGCAGGGACGACTCCCAGGTGCCGGGAATCGTTACCAATTGCACGTCAGGGCAGGAAGCGTCTTGAGAGGCGGGCCGGGGCTTGTGCGGGTGGGTCGTCGACGACGGGGGCAGCACGCCGGGCGGCACCGCGCTGGGCGGCGATGAGGGGCTGCGCAGCAGCATCACCACGCCCAGGATCACCAGCAATACGACGCCGGCCATCGAGAGGGCGGCAACCCACGCGAGGATTCGGCGGCGCTTACGCCGGGCGTTGGTGGCCATGTTCTCCTGCTAGCAGGGTCGGTCGGTAGTCGCAGCGACGCGGCCGTCCCGCCCCCTGCTGCACCCTCTACACGGTACCGGCTCGTCGCACCCACACCGTCCGTGCGCTCGGCGCCGCTGGCGACGCGTGGTGTTGTGGGCGGTTGCCGCGGTTAGCGGATCGCGCCGACGATGTCGCCCGACATGGCGCCCAGCTGCCCCGACCACGAACCCCAGCCATTGTCACCGCCGCCCGGGAAGTCGAAGTGACCGTTGTGCCCGCCGTTGCTGCGGTACTGCTGGTAGAACTCCCGAGAGCTGCCCATCGCCGCGCCCGCTTGGCCGATCATCGCGGCGTCGTCACCCCCCATATTCGTCGGGCTGTAGACCCATACCCGGGTGTTGTTCTGCGACAGCAGCGTCGAGTGCACGTACGGGTCGTGCCACTTCCACCGGCCCAGCTGCGGGGCGCCCCACATGCCGTTGCCGTCCACACCGCCGAACTGCTGCAGGCCGGCCAGGATCGCGCCGTTGTAGTTGGTGCTCGACGGGTACAGGAACCCGGACAGCGAGCCGGCGAAGCCGAAGCGGTCGGGGTGGAAGGCGGCCAGCGCCATCGCGGCGTAGCCCCCCTGCGAAGCGCCGACGGCGGCGTGGCCACCGGGCGCCAAGCCCTTGTTGGCGGCCAGCCAGTTGGGCAGCTCGCTGGACAGGAAGGTGTCCCACTGCTTGCTGCCGTCGTTCTCCCAGTTGGTGTACATGCTGAAGGCGCCGCCGGCCGGGGCCACCACCGAGATTCCCTTGCCGGCCAGCGTGTTCATCCCATTGCCGGCGGTGACCCAGTTGCTGACGTCCGGGGCCGCATTGAAGGCGTCCAGCAGGTATGCCGCGTGTGGCCCGCCCGCCAGGAAGGCCACCGGGATGTCGCGGCCCATCGCCGCCGACGGCACCATGAGACTTTCGTAACCCGCCGCCTTGGCTTTGCCGATGCTTCCTGGCGCTGTCGCCACACCGCCTAACCCGACCGATAGTGCGGCAACGCAGAACACCCGCAGCAGCGCTGACAGACCCCTCATGTCCACCCTCCATCGTCTAGTCGCTGTGAGCACATTAACCAGCACCGCAGGGCGGCCGCCCCGCAGGGTAGTGAAATGGGCCACACCCGGCGGACTGCCTTAAGCGACTAATGGCGGCGACCCGAGGGATCGCCGCCATTAGTGCAGTTGCTTTTAGCTGCCTACTACGTGCCGTTGGTGCTGCCGGCGTTGGTAGCAGCCGCAGTAGCCGGGCCGGCGCCCGGCGTAGCGCCCAACACCTGCTGCAGGTCAGGCTTCATGGCGTTGAGCTGCGCTCCCCAGTATGGCCAGTCGTGGGTGCCGTTGGCGTCGAAGTTCCACACCGCGTTGTGACCGCCGGCGCCGTTGTAGGCCTCCTGGAACTTCACGTTGCTGGTCCGCACGAAGCCCTCCAGGAACTTCGCAGGCAGGTTGTCACCACCCAGGTCCGACGGCTTGCCGTTACCGCAGTACACCCAGATGCGGGTGTTGTTCGCGACCAGCTTGCTGACCTGCAGCGACGGGTCGTTGCGCGCCCATGCCGGGTCGCTGGACGGACCCCACATGTCGTCCTTCTTGTAGCCGCCGGCGTCACCCATGGCCAGGCCGATCAGCGACGGGCCCATGCTCTGGGACGGGTCCAGCAGCGCCGAGAGCGAGCCGGCGTAGACGAACTGGTCGGGGTGGTATGCCGCTAGGATCAGCGCCGAAGACCCGGCCATCGACAGGCCGACCGCGGCGCTGCCGGTGGGCTTGACCTGCTTTTGCGCTGACAGGTACTGCGGCAGCTCGCTGGTCAGGAACGTTTCCCACTTGTAGGTGGTGCAGCCGGCCTTACCGCAGGCGGGCTTGTACCAGTCGGAGTAGAAGCTGGACTGCCCGCCGACCGGCATGACGACCGCAAGGCCCGACTGGTTGTACCACTCGAAAGCGGGGGTGTTGATGTCCCAGCCGTTGAAGTCGTCCTGCGCGCGCATACCGTCGAGCATGTACACGGCGGGCGCGTTGGCGCCACCGCTTTGGAACTGAATCTTGATATCGCGGCCCATTCCGGCGGAGGGAACCTGCAGGTATTCCACCGGCAGACCCGGGCGAGAGAACGCCCCAGCCGTCGCCGAGCCCCCCACGACGCCGATCAGGCCCGACAGCAGGGCTGCCCCAACAGCACCCACCACGAGCCGGCGCGGCATAGCCGCCACGGCACCGCGCACTCTGTCAACAAGCTTCATTCTTGCTTCCTCATCCTTTCGGGCGCATCCTTCGTCCCCGCGCATGATCGATTGGGTCCGACTGCATGCGTTTGGGCGCAGCAGTGCCCGTGTAGTCAACCACACCTTCGTGCGTCTCCTCTCATCGAGGAGGTCCCGCAAACGGTCATCCGGCCGTCATTTCCAGTGAATTTCCGGCCGAACGGCGCGGTCGAAAACGGTATTTCCGCATGTGCCCACCCAGCGCCGCGCGCTGGTGGCGCCGCAAATGCGATTTTGCTGTCAAACTACCGTGCCGGCGGACGGCGAGCGGTTTGAGAGCCGTCGAAAAAATCTGCGTCGACAGCTCACTCGCGTGGCGGCGGCGGGCCCGCCTCGGGCACCGGCAGCCCGCACCTGGCGAGCTCGTAGAGCGGCACGCGGTCGATCTCATACTGGGTGAATTTGAAGGAATGCAAGAAGTTTGAGACGAATCGGTGCGGCGTCATCGGGGCACGCACCGAGCTCAGCACCGCCTGGGTTTCGGGGCACTGCAGCGCCGCTACCGCCTGGGCGACCCAATTCGCGTCCAGGTAGCCGGGAATGCCCGGATAGACCTTCACCCAAGGGCCGTCGGCGATCACCCAGTCCGGAAAGAGGTTCTTGTCATGCCCGATCCGGCCGTGCGTCAGTCGCCCCGTGTGTTGCGCAATGGGGTTTGCCAGCCCGATTTGGTCGACCACCTTGACATCGAGCCCGACGTTCATACCTAGCATGCCCAAGTTGGTGAAAAATACTGTGTGTTGCGGCTTTTGGGGTGGCTTGCCGCTTGGACCTCCGGCCGCAGGCGGCGTTGGCTGACTCATCGGCACCAGATCCCACTGCGTGTAGTTGCCGGACGGCAGCAACAACGCCCCGTCCGGGGTGTTGTCGAGCCCTGTCAGGATGGCGGCCATCCTCGGGTAGCCGAGGTAGTCGGCGGCGGTCAACGGATGCGCCTGCCCGGTGGCCTGTGCATAGAAGCGGCGCTCATCGACGATCCCCGAATAGGTGACGTGAGTGGCATCGTCACCCATCCCGGGTGAGTTTGCTGCCCACAGCGACCAGCCCGCGATACCCAGCCACAGCACCCCGGCCGCACCGGCCAGCCACAGGCCGGTCTCGCGCAAGTAGACCTTGCCGTCGGGGATGACCACCGGGATGACGGCGACCGGAGCCAGCAAACAAAATAGGGGTGCCAGCAACACCCGTGCGTGCATGAAGTCGCCGCCTTGCCGAATCCAATACAGCGCCTGCAGTAGACCGCTCACGAGGACGAAAACCACCACCGCCGGCGGGCTCTGCACCGCCCGCGCCACCCGTCCGTAGTTAGGCGCCAGCGCGGGGCGCAGGAACGACGGCCGGCGACGCGCCGCCAGCAGGAGCAGTCCCAGCGGCACCAGCAGCACCGCCGGCGCCCATATCGCGTATGGGGCGTTGAAGTTCGAGAGATAGATCATGCCCTGCGACCACTTGTCGCCGGCGGCGTCCTTAGCCAGGGCGGTACCGGGCACCAGCAGGCCGTAGTAACCCATCCGGAAGATCTCGTAGGCGACCGGCAGAAATCCGCCCGCCACCACGATCAGCACGCGGCGCTGCCAGGTGCGGGCCGCGATCAGCATCATGATCAGCGCCAGCCCGCCCATCAGCGCGAAATCGGGCCGCACCAGAACGCTGAACCCCGCGACGAAGGCCAGCGCGGCGACGAATACTCGGTTATCCGGGCGGGCCCGCAGTGGCTGCGCCCAGCAGACCATCATCCACCACAGCAACCCCAGATACGCCAGCGCCAAGCCGCTTTCCAGCCCTGAGGTGGCGAAGTCACGCGACGGTGGCAACGCGATGTAGACCAATGCGCCCGCGGGGAGCATGATCGCCCGCGTGCCCCGCAGGCTGGGTGCGTACAGCCGTCCGGTACCCAGCATCAGCAGTGCCACGCCTAGCACGGACAGCCCCAGGGCCAGCGCCAGCGCCACGTACTCCATGCGCATCGGGCCGCCGACCCAGCTTCCCGCGTACATCAGGTACGTCCATGCCGTGGAGGTGTTCGCCTCGACGCGCTCGCCCTGATTGAAGACCGGCCCGTTGCCGGCCAGCAGATTGCGCACCGTGCGCAGCACGATCAGGCCGTCGTCGGCGATCCAGCGTCGCTGCCAGCTCCCCCACCCGAACAGCACGGCGACCACCGCCACGCTGATCCACAGGCTGACCCGGACCACGGTGTCATACGGGAACACCGGCCGGCCGACCCGCCTGACCACTGCCCGACGGCGCATCACCCCCATCTTCAGGGCATTCCGTTGGGGGCTAGCCGAAGGCAACGGCGGCTCCGACTGTTGCGATCCACGCCAGCGCCAGCAGCTGCAACACCCGGTCACGCAGGGCGATGTCTTCCGGCTCCCCGGCCAGCCCGCCGTCGACGTCGACCGCATAACGCAGGATCGCGATGGTGAACGGGACCATCGACACCGCGAACCATGAGCCCGAATGGTGGTCGCGCTCGAACGCCCACAGCCCGTAGCACACCACCACCGCGGTAGCCGACAACGTCCAGACGAATCGCAGGTAGGTGCTGGTGTAGCTCTCCAGCGCCTTGCGGATCGCCGCGCCGGTGCGCTCGGCGACTTGCAGTTCGGCGTAGCGCTTGCCGGCCACCATGAACAGCGATCCGAATGCCACGAATAGCAAAAACCACTGCGACAACGGGATGTCGGTGGCCGCACCCCCGGCGATGGCTCGGAGCAAATACGCCGACGACACGATGCAGATGTCCATCACCGCTTGATGTTTGAGACCGAAGCAGTAACCGAGTTGCATCCCGATGTAGACAGCCATCACCAGGGCCAGGTTCGGCGTCAGCCACCAGGCAATGACCAGCGAGGCCACCCCCAGCAGCGCGGCCAGAACGTAGGCCAGCCACTCGGGCACCACGCCGGCCGCGATCGACCGGAATCGCTTGGTGGGGTGCTCCCGGTCGG
Source organism: Mycobacterium sp. (assembly GCA_035552295.1). GTDB lineage: Bacteria > Actinomycetota > Actinomycetes > Mycobacteriales > Mycobacteriaceae > Mycobacterium. The sequence continues at coordinate 11,464 of DASZLQ010000007.1, forward strand.
CCGCGACATCGCGCACGTCGTTGATTAGGTATATCGACGAGGCCGCCAGGCTGAATACCACGAAGGCCACGGACACTTCGGTCAATACTTTGACGTAGTCGTAGCGGACAGCCCCGCCCAACGCGGCCAGCGGCGCAGCCAGCACGATGACGTTCTTCACCCATTGCCGCGGGCGCATCGCCTTGACCACCCCGGTGATCAGGTTGGCCGGCGGTCCGGTCACCACGTCTTCACTCATTCGGCCACACCTCCCGCGCTCTGCGTGCGATCCCCGCGACGGCGGCGCCAAGCGCGATGCCGAAGGCCACGTCGCTGGGATAGTGCACCCCCAGCAGTATCCGCGACAGTGCCATCGGAGGGACGAGCAACACGGGCAGCGGCAGCCCGGTAGCGCGGCGTAGCAGGATTGCCGCGGCCGTGGTCGAGGTGGCATGCGCCGACGGGAAGCTCAGCTGACTGGGCGTGCCGACATTCACCGCGACGGCAGGATGATTCGGGCGTGTGCGTCGCACCAGCCGCTTGATCAGCACGGCGGCCGCGTGTGCGACGAACGCCCCGGCCCCGGCCACCAGCCAGTCCCCGCGATGGCGCCGCGCCAGCAGCGCACCGAGCAGCGATACGGCGACCCAGCCGATGCTGTGCTCTCCGAAGTGGGACAGTGCCCGCGCAGTAGTCAGCACCCCCGGGCGATCAGCCAGTGCCGACTGAACGGCCACCATCGCGGCGACTTCGCCGCGCGGCGCCACCGCTTCAGCCATTCTCTGCTGCTGGCAGCAATGCCGTCTCCCACTTCTGCTTGCTGGAAAGCACCGGCAGCGCGCCCCGATACACCCGGCGCATCTCGTCGAACCGGCTCAACAGCAGACGCTGGCGGCGCAGCGACTTGAACAGCAACGAAAACATCTTGCGTCGGTTGCGCTGTCGATAGACCACACCGCACCCGTCGGCCGTCGTGACGGTCACCCCGTCGACTGTGCACAAGCGGAACCAGCGCGCGTCCTGGGTCGGCACGTTGAACTCCGGGCGCTGGTGGTGGGCCGGATCGGCGACCTTGAGGTTGTGCGCTATCCCGCGGGCCAGCCGGTAACCGATGGACAGCGGGTTCACCGGAGGATTCATCGCCTTGCTCATGTGCAACGGCTGCGGCAGCGCGCTCGACGCCGGCAGGACAACGGCATCCGGGAACTCCTTGCGCATCCGGTGCACTTCGGGCAGCGCCGATTCCAGGATCGAGAAGATGTGCTCGGGGCCGGCGAGAAAGTCGTCGATGGCCTTGTTCTGGATTGCCACAGTCGAATATTCAAGGCAGGCAAGGTGTTTCAGCGTTGCCTTGAGGTGGCTGCGAACCAGGCCGGTGACGTCACCGTCCCAGTGCATCGCCGCGACCACGAGGCGGTTGCGCAGATGGAAGTAGGCCTGCCAGTCGATGGCGTCGTCCTTGTCGCTCCAGGCCATGTGCCAGATCGCTGCGCCGGGCAGCGTGACAGTCGGATATCCGTGCTCGGCCGCCCGCAGGCCGTAGTCGGCGTCGTCCCATTTGATGAACAGCGGCAGCGGCTGTCCCAGCTCCTCGGCGACCTGCCGTGGGATCATGCACGTCCACCAGCCGTTGTAGTTGACGTCGATGCGGCGGTGCAGCAGGTTGCTTCGAGGGTTCTTGTCGCTCAACGGATATTCCGCGAAGTCGTGGTCGTACTCGGCGTGCGGCGCGGAGGTCCACATGAAGTTCGACGGGTTCACGACTTCACCCATGATGTGCAGGTGCGACGGCTCCTGCAGGTTGAGCATCTGGCCGCCCACCAGCATCGGGCTCTTGGCGAAACGGTGCATGGCCAACACCCGCAGAATCGAGTCCGGCTCGATGCGGATGTCGTCATCCATGAACAGAATCTGTTGGCAATCGGTGTTTTTCAGCGCCTCGTACATCACCCGGCTGTATCCACCCGACCCGCCCAGGTTGGGCTGGTCGTGGATGGACAGCCGAGTGCCCAGCCGGGTGGCCGCGGCGGGGAAGTCCGGATGATCGCGCACCTTGCGCACACCTTGATCCGGCACGATCACCGCACCAATCACCTCGTCCACCAACGGATCCGCGGTGAGCGCCGCCAGCGCATTGGTGCAGTCGGCTGGGCGGTTGAACGTCGGGATGCCGACGGCGACGTTGGCCTTTCCCGGAGCGGGCTCGGTCGCGTACCAGCCACCGCTGAGCAGGTTGACCTTGGTGTCGGTGGTGATGTCGAACCAGATCCAGCCGCCGTCCTCGAACGGCTGCAGCCCCACTTCGATCTCGACGACGACCGGCTGATCCGCGGTGCCGGCGAACTGGCGGCCCTCGACGAAAATCCTTGCCCCGGTCGCCTTGGTCCGGTAGATGTCGAGCCGCCCGGTGCCGGTCATCTCGACCCGCAACACCACCGACTTGCAGATCGTCCAGCGGCGCCAGTAGCTGGCTGGAAAGGCATTGAAGTAGGTCGCGAACGACACCTCGGATTCCGCACCGATCTGCAGTGAGGTGCGGGTGGTCACATGCGCGCGCCGGGAGTTGGTCGTCGACTCCTCCAGGTAAAGCTTGCGCACGTCGAGGGGCTCACCCGGACGCGGCAGAATAATTCGGGCCAGCAGGCTGACGGCAGTCATTCGCGCGCACCTTCCTCAAGTGGTGTGCCGTCGCGCAGGTGCGGCGCGAGGATGTTGTCGTACATGTTCAGTGCGCTGGCAATAGCCATATGCATATCCAGATACTGGTAGGTGCCCAGCCGGCCGCCGAACAGTACCTTCGATGACGCGGTTTCGGACTTCGCCCTCGCCCGATAGGCGGCCAGCAAGGCGCGGTCGGCCTCTGTATTGATCGGATAGTAGGGCTCGTCGTCGTCTTCGGCGAACCGGGAGTACTCCCGCATGATCACCGTCTTGTCGGCCGGGTAGTCCCGCTCGGGGTGGAAGTGACGGAACTCATGGATGCGGGTGTAGGGCACATCGAGATCGTTGTAGTTCATCACCGGCGTGCCCTGAAAATCCCCAACGGGTAACACATCGACTTCGAAGTCCAGTGTGCGCCAGCCGAGCCGGCCTTCGGCGTAGTCGAAATAACGGTCCAGCGGGCCGGTGTATACGACCGGAGCCGACGGGGACTCCCGGCGCAGTTGATCCCGGACATCGAACCAGTCGATGTTCAGCCTGACCTCGATGCGGCCGTCGGCGGCCATGTTCTGCAGCCAGGCGGTGTAGCCGTCGACCGGCAGGCCCTCATAAATGTCGCTGAAGTAACGGTTGTCAAAGGTGTAGCGGACCGGCAGCCGGGTGATGTTCGCCGCCGGCAGTTGCCTGGGGTCGGTCTGCCACTGCTTGGCGGTGTAGCCCTTGACGAACGCCTCGTAGAGCGGTCGGCCGATCAGCGAGATGGCCTTCTCCTCCAGGTTTTGCGCGTCCGCGGTGTCGATCTCAGCGGCTTGTTCCGCGATGAGCTGCCGCGCTTCGGAGGGGGTGAAGTACTTGCCGAAGAACTGCGACACCAGGCCCAGCCCCATCGGGAACTGGTAGGCCTGCCCGTTGTGCATCGCGAATACGCGGTGCCGGTAGTCGGTGAAATCGGTGAACTGCCGCACGTAATCCCAAACCCTCTTGTTAGAGGTGTGGAACAGGTGCGCGCCGTACTTGTGGACCTCGATACCCGTCTGGGCCTCGGCCTCGGAATAGGCGTTGCCGCCGATATGCGGACGCCGATCGACGACCAGCACGCGCTTCCCGAGTTGGGTAGCCACGCGCTCGGCAATGGTCAGGCCGAAGAATCCGGAGCCGACGACGAAGAGGTCGAAACGAGCTGTCATCGGTTGCCTAGGGTATCCGACCGCGTCGCATTACCCGATTTGGCGACGCCATCGAGTTGGGAGCGACTGGGCAGGCGTGGCCGCTACGGGCCGAACACAAGCCGAACACAAGATTGCGGCCAAGGTCGCAATTGCCTCACGATTCAATATCACCACTCTGGCCACAACAATCTCACTCGTACCATCGACTGTGTGTGTTCCTGCCGGATAGGACAGGCAGGACACGCCGACACAACACATAGTCCAGGTAGAGGAGACTTCCGTGCCGAACCGACGCCGACGCAAGCTTTCGACAGCCATGAGCGCGGTCGCCGCCCTGGCAGTCGCGAGTCCTTGCGCATACTTCCTTGTTTACGAATCCACCACCGGCAGCAAGCCACCCGAGCATCACGACTTCAAGCAAGCCGCGGTCATGAGCGACCTGCCCGGCGAGCTGATGGGCGCGCTGTCGCAGGGACTGTCGCAATTCGGGATCAACTTGCCGCCGGTGCCCGCGTTGAGCGGCAACAGTGGCACCACCACCGGCTTGACCAGTCCGGGCCTCACCAGCCCGGGGCTGGGAACTGCAGGCCTGACCAGTCCGGGGCTGACCAGCCCGGGGCTGACAAGTCCGGGTCTCGGCACACCGGGGCTGGCCAGTCCGGGCCTTGGCGCACCGGGGCCGACCACCCCGGGTCTTGGCACACCGGGGCTGACCAGCCCGGGCATGATGCCCGGGACACCCGGGCTCACCGCGCCGGGTGCGCTTCCGACCACGCCGGGTGCGGGGATGAACCCCGCGCTTTCCAACCCCGGCCTGACCAGCCCGGCTGGAGTCACGCCCGGCCTGGGCGGCGCCGGGGTTACTCCCGGCGAGGTGCCGATCGGAGCCGCGCCGGCCGGATTGGACCCGGGTGCTGACGGCACCTACCCGATCCTCGGTGACCCGTCGACCCTGGGCGGCGCTTCGCCGATCGGGACCGGCGGCCTCGGCGGCCTCGGCGGTGGCGGCACCAGCGGCGGTAGCGGCGGCGGTGGCGGGCTCGTCAACGACATGATGCAAGCCGCTAACCAGCTGGGCGCCGGTCAGGCGATCGACCTGCTCAAAGGCCTGGTAATGCCGGCGATCACGCAGGGCATGCACGGCGGCGCGGCCGCGCCGGGTGCGGTTGGTGCGCTGCCGGGTGCGGTTGGTGCGCTGCCGGGTGCGGTTGGTGCGCTGCCGGGTGCGGCCGGTGCCCTGCCGGGCGCCGCTGCGAGTGCCCTGCCGGGTGCCTTGCCGGGTGCGGTCAGTGCCCTGCCGGGTGCCGCGGGTGCGCTGCCGGGTGCCGCGGGTGCGCTGCCGGGTGCCGCGGGCGCCCTGCCGGGTGCTGCAGCCGGTGCCCTGCCGGCGGCTGCCGGTGCCCTGCCGCCCGTCTAGAGCTTCGGGGGACCTGTCACCTGACGGCACCGCGGAGTCACGCCACGCATGGATTCCGGAAGCTAGGAACCCGCCCAGCGGCTAAACCTCTGCGGTGCCGTCGAACAGGTTTTCGTGGGGGTTCCGCACCCATATATCGTGTCGCCTCATAAATAACAATAGAAACACACGTAACATCAGCTGGTGTTGTCTCGTAGTCGGGCGCCAACGATGTTGCTCACCGCCATCGCGGCGACCGTCGTCATCGTCTCGGCGGTGGCGGACGCGACACACGATCGCGGCGTCCACGACCCGCCTCCGGCTCATGGCACCCAGCTCACCGAACAGCCGCTGATCAGGCTCGGAGGCGGTGTCACCGTTCGCGAGGTCACGCAGGACCAGCCGTTCTCGTTGGTCGCCCTCACCGGCGACCTGGCCGGCACCTCGACACGGGTGCGCGCAAAGCGGCCCGACGGGTCGTGGGGGCCCTGGTATCAGACCGAGTATGAAACCGCCGCACCCGACACCAGCCCGGCGAGCGGCGCAGGGTTCCAGGCGGCCGGCCCAACCGAGGGCCCCCGCAGCACGGATCCGGTCTTCGTCGGCACCACCACGACCGTGCAGATCGCGGTCACCCGCCCGCTCGGTGCGCCGGTGACCCAGCCCGCGGCACCGGGCGACCCGCCGGAGAAAGACGGCTTGGGATATCAGCCAGCGTCCAAGGAACAGCCCTTCAGCCAGAACATCTCGGCGATCCTCATCTCCCCGCCGCAAGCGCCGGTCGAAACACATTGGACGCCGCCGTCCGGGGTCGTGATGCCGGGTCAGGCGCCCCCTATCATCAGCCGAGCCGAATGGGGCGCCGACGAATCGCTGCGATGCGGTAGTCCCCAGTACGACAACGGGATTCGCGCCGCGGTCATCCACCACACCGCGGGCAGCAATGACTACTCGCCACTGGAATCGGCCGGGATCGTCAAGGCGATCTACACGTATCACAGCAAGACGCTGGGCTGGTGCGACATCGCCTACAACGCTTTGGTCGACAAGTACGGCCAGGTGTTCGAGGGCAGGGCCGGGGGATTGACCAAAGCGGTCGAGGGCGTCCACACCGGCGGATTCAACCGCAACACCTGGGGTGTGGCGATGATCGGCAACTTTGACGACGTGCCGCCGACGCCGATTCAGCTTCGTACCGTTGGCCGTCTCCTGGGCTGGCGTCTGGGCCTGGACGGCGTCGACCCCAAGGGCGCGGTGGCACTCGAGTCAGCGGGCAGCCATTACACCACCTTTCCGGCCGGCGCCGTCGCGAACCTGCCCACCATCTTCACCCACCGCGACGTCGGCAATACCGATTGCCCAGGCAACGCCGCCTATGCGCTGATGGACGAAATCCGGGATATCGCATCGCATTTCAATGACCCGCCCGAGGAGTTGATCAAGGCGCTGCAGGGTGGCGCGATCTACGAGCACTGGCAGGCGATCGGCGGCATGAACAGTGTGCTGGGCGCACCCACCTCGCCGGAAGACGGCGCCGAGGGCGATGCCCGCTATGCCACGTTCGCCAGGGGCGCCATGTACTGGTCACCCGAGACCGGAGCGCAGCCGGTCACCGGCGCGATCTACGACGCCTGGGCCTCGCTGAGCTTCGAGCGTGGTCCACTCGGGTTGCCGACCAGCGCGGAAATTCAAGAGCCCCTGCAGATTACGCAGAACTTCCAGCATGGGACCTTGAACTACGAGCGGCTCACCGGAAACGTCACCGAAGTCGTCGACGGGATCAGCACGCCGCTGTCGACAGAATCCCCGAGCGGTCCGACAGTGCCACCGGAACACTTCTCGCTACCAGCGCATCCGGCGGCCGCGTAGCGGCTATTGCCACCAGCGTTCCAGCACCCGTCCAACCCCGTCGTCGTTGTTGGACGCGGTGATCTCATCGGCGGCGGCCCGCACGTCTGGGTGCGCATTCTCCATCGCCACGCCGTGACCCGCCCACAGCAGCATCGGCACGTCGTTGGGCATGTCACCGAATGCCACCGCCTCGTGGTTGGCGATACCCAGCGGTTTGGCGACCTCTTCCACACCGGTGGCCTTGCTGATTCCCAACGGGACGATCTCCACCAGCCCGTTGTTCGTGGAGTAGGTGACGCCACCCTCGATGCCGACGTGCTTGGTCAGTTCGGCGGCCATATCCGCGCTGCGGGCACCGGCCTTACGGATCAACAGCTTGATCGCCGGCGCGCTGAGTAGGTCTTCGATCGACACCTCGGTGTTGTCCGGGTTGAGCCACGCGTGCTCGTACCCGGGCGAGCTGATGAACTGGGGCGTTGCCGTGTCATGGGCGCGCTCGCCGATCCGCTCGACGGCCAGCCCCACGCCCGGGATGGTCCGGGCCGCGATCTCGGCCAACTCAGCCAGGGTGTCGACGGCCAGCGTGCGTGCCGACACCACCCGGTCGGACGCAGGGTCGTAGATGACGGCTCCGTTGGCACACACCGCCATCGGCGCGAAACCGAGTGCGTCCACGACCGGACGTATCCATCGCGGCGGGCGGCCGGTCGCCACGACGAACTGGGTGCCGGCGGCGACAGCGGCGCGTACCGCGTCGCGGGTGCGCGGGGAGATGGTTTCG
>DASZLQ010000008.1:0-15789 GCA_035552295.1 Mycobacterium sp.
CCGCAGCGGAGAGCCGGTGAATTTGTCTGGGTTGGCGATATCCCATAGGGCGTGGACCTTTCCGTCGCGCAACGTCATGGCGATGATCCGCGGCAGCATCTCCCGATACCCGTCGCTGGCGGGGCTGCCGGCTGTGTAGATGCCGAGTTCGCCATTGACCAATCCCAGCTGATACGCGGTAAACATCGACGGGCCATAGCGTTGCGCCAGGCCGAAGATGAACCGGACCACCTTGTCCGGCCCGTCGATAACGTGAACTGCCGTGGGCGCCTTGCCATTCGAATCGCCAGTGAAGGTCACGTCGGGATGCAGCAGCGCCACCACGGCCTCCACGTCGCCGGCGGCCATGGCGGCCATCAGCCGGCCAACCACCTCGTTATGGGACGGGTCGGGTTCCGGAGGCGGCTCGGCGGCGACTGCCTTGCGGGCCCGCGATGCCAGCTGCCGGGCGGCAGCCTCATTGGTTCCCAGCACCTCGGCCACTTCCGCGAAGGGCATGGCGAACCCGTCGTGCAACACGAACGCGACCCGCTGATCGGGAGTGAGTCGCTCCAGCACCACCATCGCCGCGAACCGGGCATCCTCCGCGGCCACCACGGCGGACAGCGGATCGACTTCGTCAAAACCGGTGACCACCGGCTCGGGCAGCCAATTGCCGGCATACGTCTCACGACGGTGCGCCGCCGACCGCAACCGGTCCAGGCCGAGCCGGCTCACCACCGTCGTCAGCCAGGCGCGCAGGTCAGTGATCGCTTTATCCTGTTTGTCCCAGCGCAACCAGGCGTCCTGGACGATGTCCTCGGCATCGGCCACGGTGCCCGTCAGCCGGTAAGCGACCGACGTGAGATGCGGCCGCAGGGCTTCGAAATCGGCGACCTGCTGCGCTGCGGTCATACGCCGAGCGTAACGCCACCGACACTTTCGACGCCGAAAGTCGCTGTGGCGTTACGCTCGCGGCAATGACAGAACACCTCTGGCTGCATTTCACCCGCCACGGTCCGGACTTCATGCCGCCGATCATCGCTCGCGGCGAGGGCGTCACCATCTTCGACGACCGCGGTAAGAGCTACCTGGACGCGCTGTCCGGTCTGTTCACCGTGCAAGTCGGCCACGGCCGTACCGAACTCGCCGAGGTCGCGGCCCGGCAGGCCGGAACTCTGGCGTTCTTTCCGCTGTGGGGATATGCAACCCCGCCCGCGATCGAGCTCGCCGAGCGCCTCGCGGACTACGCGCCGGGCGAATTGAACCGAGTGTTCTTCACCACCGGGGGCACCGAGGCCGTCGAGACCGCGTGGAAAGTGGCCAAGCAATACTTCAAGCTCACCGGCAAACCCGGGAAGCACAAGGTGATTTCGCGATCGGTCGCCTACCATGGCACCACCCAGGGTGCGCTGGCGATCACCGGGCTGCCGTTGTACAAGGCGCCGTTCGAGCCGGTGACGCCCGGCGGTTTCCGGGTGCCCAACACCAACTTCTACCGCGCGCCGGAACCTTTCAGAGAGGGTCTGCACACCGACGTGAAAGCCTTCGGGCAGTGGGCCGCCGACCGGATCGCCGAGGCCATCGAGTTCGAGGGGCCCCAGACCGTCGCGGCGGTGTTCCTGGAACCGGTGCAGAACGCCGGCGGCTCCATCCCGCCACCGCCGGGCTACTTCGAGCGGGTGCGCGAGATCTGCGACGAGTACGACGTGCTGCTGGTCTCCGACGAGGTGATCTGTGCGTTCGGCCGGATCGGCTCGATGTTCGCCTGCGACGACTTCGGCTACGTGCCCGACATGATCACCTGTGCCAAGGGGATGACGTCGGGCTACTCACCGATCGGCGCGATGATCGCCAGCGACCGCTTGTTCGAACCCTTCGACGACGGCAAGACGATGTTTCCGCACGGCTACACCTTTGGCGGGCATCCGGTGTCGGCCGCCGTGGCGCTGGCCAACCTCGACATCTTCGAGCGCGAGGGCCTCAACGATCGCGTCAAAACCCACGCGCCCAGCTTCCGCGCCACCCTGGAGAAGTTGTACGACCTGCCCATCGTCGGCGATGTGCGTGGCGAGGGGTACTTCTACGGCGTCGAACTGGTCAAGGACCAGGCGACCAAGCAGACCTTCACCGACGAGGAACGCCGGTCGCTGCTGGGCCGGGTGTCGTCGGCGCTGTTCGAGGCCGGGTTGTATTGCCGCACCGACGACCGCGGCGATTCCGTCATCCAGTTGGCGCCGCCGCTGATCAGCGGTCAGGCCGAGTTCGACACCATCGAAGCCACCCTGCGCAGCGTGCTCACCGAGGAGTCCCGCCGGCTGTAGCGAGGATCCGCTTGACCTCGTACGCGGCCAGCATCACCTCCCGCGAATGCGCCGATGTCGGGCTGCTCGCCATCCGCGATTGCGCGTTGCAGAGCCAGGCGAGCGCGGACCGCAGGTCGGCGTCGGGTGCGGCATCGCGATGCAGCTTCAGCTCCGCCAATACGCGGTCAAGCCCAGAGCTCCGAACCTGGGTCCCCTTCTCGACCTGCTTGAGCAGATGTTCCAGCGATCGCGGAGCGGAATCATCGCGGTTGCGCCGCCACTTCGACCAAAATCGATCCGTTTGAATGGCAAACCCTTTGGACTCGGTGCGCAATCCGTTGCTGTCGCGCTGACCGCATGTCAGCGTAGCGGTTCGACGCCGTCCCCGCCCGCACAAGCGAGTTTGTAACATCTGCCCCATCAGTCACAGCGCGGCTTCCGGGAATTGGCCCTCCGATCGCCTAGTCTGCTCAAGCAATGAGCCTGTTACGTTCCGCGTCATGCCTGGCAGCGGCGGTTTTTATGGCCGCCACGCCAATCGCTGTCCCCGTTGCGTTCGCCGAACCGATCCCGGGCCCGAACGCCGGTCCCGCCAACTGCCCGTACCAGGTGGCCACGCCGCCCGCGGTGGACTCGTCGGAGGTGCCCCAAGCCGGTGACGCGCCGATCCCGCTGGCGGTGCCCCCCAAGCCAGTCGGCGGCGAGGCGCTTGGCGGCTGCGGCATCATCGCCGCGCCCGGCACCCCACCGCTGCCGAACGACGTCTCCGCCGATGCATGGCTGGTGGCGGATCTGGACAGCGGCGCCGTCGTCGCCGCCAAGGACCCGCACGGCCGTCACCGCCCGGCCAGCATCATCAAGGTGCTGGTGGCGATGGCATCCCTGGACGCGCTGCCGCTCAACAAATCGGTCGTCGGAACCCCCGAGGACGCGGCCGCCGAAGGCACCAAAGTCGGTGTGGACGACGGCGGTACCTACACCGTCAACCAGTTACTGCACGGGCTGCTGATGCACTCAGGCAACGACGCCGCGCACGCGCTGGCCACGCAGCTGGGCGGAATGCAGCAGGCACTGGAGAAGATCAACGTGCTGGCCGCCAAGCTCGGCGGCCAGGATACCCGGGTGGCAACGCCGTCGGGACTGGACGCGCCCGGCATGAGCACCTCGGCCTACGACATCGGACTGTTCTACCGGTATGCCTGGCAGAACCCGACCTTCGCCGACATCGTCGCCACCCGGACGTTCGACTTCCCCGGCCACGGCGACCATCCCGGCTACGAGCTGGAAAACGACAACCAGCTGCTCTACCAATACCCGGGCGCGCTGGGCGGCAAGACCGGCTATACCGACGACGCCGGCCAGACCTTCGTCGGCGCGGCCAACCACAACGGGCGACGGCTGATGGCGGTGCTGCTGCACGGGACGCGGCAGCCGATCGCTCCGTGGGAGCAAGCGGCGCATCTACTGGACTACGGGTTCAGCACCCCGGCAGGCACCCAGGTCGGCAACCTGATCGAACCCGACCCCTCCCTGATAACCACGAAGCCGGACGGTTCGGCTGACCGGCAAGGCAACGGCGCGCAGGCCGCCGGGATCTTGCCGTCGGCCGACGCACTGCCGGTGCGGGTGGGCGTGGCCGTCCTCGGCACCATCATCGTGTTCGCGTTGATCATGGTCGCGCGCTCGATGAACCGGCGCCCCCAGCATCAGCACCGTTGACCACCCAACTTCCCTGTGGCACCGTCGTGCACGTGACTGAAGCCCTGTACGAAGATGCCGGCCTTCGGCTCGATGAGGACGGAATCACTATCCGGCACTACTACTTTCCGTGGGCCGGGCCCAAATGGATCGGCTACCCCGACGTTCGGCGGATCCGAACTCAGCCGATGGGCTGGCTGTCGGGCAAGGGCCGCATCTGGGGAACATCCGACCCGCGCTACTGGTTCGCCCTGGACACGCACCGGGGAAGCAAGCGAACCCTCCTGGTGCTCGACATCGGCCGCCGGGTACGGCCGTGCATCACGCCCGACGACCCCGATCGCGTCATCGAGTTACTGCGCGACCGGGTACCGGTCAGCTGAACGGTTCAACGCGGGTTGGGCTCACCGCGGCCAGCCTCGGCGTCATCTATGGCTACGACCTGTCCTGCATCGCCGGCGCGCTGCTGTTCATCACCGACCAATTCGGCCTGACCACCCGGCAACAAGAACTGGTGACCACGATGGTGGTGATCGGCCAGATCGCCGGAGCGCTCGGTGGCGGTGTGCTGGCCAACGCGATCGGCCGGAAGAACTCGATGGTGCTGATCACCGTGGGCTACGCGGTATTCGCGTTGCTGGGTGCGGCCTCGGTCTCGATGCCGATGCTGCTGGTGGCGCGACTGCTGCTGGGCCTGACCATCGGCGTTTCGGTGGTGGTCGTCCCGGTATACGTGGCCGAGTCGGTGCCGGCAGCCGTGCGCGGATCGCTATCGGCCACCTATCAGCTGATGACGGTCAGCGGGGTCATCCTCGGATACCTGTCTGGCTACTTTTTGGCGGGCACGCACAGCTGGCGATGGATCCTGGGGCTTGCCGCCATCCCCGCCACGCTGCTGCTGCCGTTGTTGCTGCGCATGCCGGACACCGCGCGGTGGTATCTGCTCAAAGGTCGGGTCGACGACGCCCGCCAGGCACTACTGCGGGTGGAACCGGCGGCCGCGGTCGATGAGGAACTGGCCGAGATCGCCAGCGCCGTAAAGGAAGAAAGCGGCGGCGGAGTGACCGAAATGCTGCGACCGCCCTATTTACGGGCAACTGTCTTCGTGGTTGCCCTTGGCTTTCTCATGCAGATCACCGGGATCAACGCGATCATCTACTACAGCCCCAGGCTGTTTGCGGCCATGGGTTTTACCGGAGATTTCGCGTTGTTGGTGCTGCCCGCGTTGGTGCAGATCGGCGGTTTGGCCGCGGTGTGTGCCGCGCTTATTCTCGTCGACCGGCTGGGCCGGCGGCCAATCCTGTTGTCCGGCATCGCCTTGATGATCGTCGCCGACGGTGTGCTTATCGGTGTTTTCGTCAACGGCTTCGGCTATGGCGGTGGCGGTGGCGGTGGCGGGCCGATTCTCGGCTTCGCCGCGGTGCTGCTGTTCATCATCGGGTTCGATTTTTGTTTCGGCTCGCTGGTGTGGGTGTATGCCGGGGAGAGCTTTCCGTCCCGGCTGCGGTCGATGGGGTCGAGCATCATGCTCACCTCGAACTTGGTGGGCAACGCGATCGTCGCTGCGGGCTTCCTGACGATGCTGCATTCGCTCGGCGGTGCAGGAGCTTTCGCGGTGTTCGGATTTTTCGCGGTGGTCAGTTTCGTCGTGATGTACCGATTCGCACCGGAGACGAAGGGTCGCCAGCTGGAAGAGATCCGGCACTTCTGGGAAAACGGTGGGCGTTGGGAGAACACGTGGCCGTGATCAGCGCGGGCACCGTGGTGCTCGACGGGCAGGTCTGCCGGCCCGGATGGGTAGAGATATCGGGTGCGCGGATCCGCGCCTGCGCAGCCGGCCCGCCACCCGATCAGTCACGTGGGCCGGCCGACGATGATTTCCCCGATTGTGTTGTGGTGCCGGGCTTTATCGATATGCACGTGCACGGTGGCGGTGGAGGCTCTTACCTCCAGGCTGGGGAAATCGCCAAGACCGCCGGGTTCCACCTGGCGCATGGCACCACCACGACGCTGGCCAGTCTGGTCACTGCGTCGCCCGCGGAGCTGATCGCCGGCGTGCGCGCATTGGCCGACGCGACCCGACACGGCACCGTCGCGGGCATCCACCTGGAAGGGCCGTGGCTGAGCGCGGCTCGTTGCGGAGCGCACGACCATACCCAGATGCGCGACCCCGATCCCGGCGAGGTCGACGCGGTGCTCGCCGCGGGCGGCGGCACGATCCGGATGGTCACGCTGGCGCCCGAGCGGCCCGGAAGTGACGCCGCAATCCGGCGCTTCCTGAACGCGGGTGTTGTTGTCGCCGTGGGACATACGGATGCGACCTACGAGCAGACCAAACACGCCATCGCCCTGGGCGCCACGGTCGGCACGCATCTGTTCAACGCAATGCGACCGCTGGACCATCGCGAGCCCGGGCCCGCGCTCGCGTTGCTGCAGGACCCGCGGGTGACCGTGGAGCTCATCGCCGACGGCGTGCACGTGCACCCCGCGGTCATGGGCGCGGTGATCCAGGCGGCCGGGCCCGATCGGGTCGCGGTGATCACCGACGCCATTGCCGCGGCCGGGTGCGATGACGGAGCATTTCGGCTTGGCCCGGTGGCGATCGATGTGGTGTCCGGTGTGGCGCGGGTGCGCGGAACCTCGACGATCGCCGGAAGCACCGCCACCATGGATCGGCTTTTCCGGGCGTTGAAAACCGGTGCAGTCGAGCTCGGCCCGGACCCCGATGCGGCGCTGGCCACCGCGGTGCGGATGACCTCCACGACGCCGGCTCGGGCTCTCGGCCTGAAGCGGGTAGGCAGCCTGCGGCAGAGCTATGACGCCAATCTTGTTGTTTTGGATCATGATTCGCGGGTCATAGCCGTCATGGTGCGCGGCGGTTGGCGCGTGGGCGACTAGCGGTTCCGGCGGGTCAAGCGGGAAAACGCCAGCGCGCCAACGGCTCCCGCGGCCATGGCGGTCAGCGTCTGGCGCGTGCTGAGCCCCTCGTGCAGCTGTACCCGCGGGGCGATGACCGCGGGCACCGGAGGCTCGACGGGCTTGGAGCGCGGATCAGTGGAGGCGGTAGCGGCCCACGCGGCGGCGAAAAGGACGAGATAGCCGGTAATGTAGGCGAACACCATCAAACCGAGCACGGGACCGAACACGGCGCCGGCCGGGCTGCGCAGGACCGCCTGCAAGTAGATCGATCCCACCTGTTTGAAAAGTTCGAAGCCGACCGCCGCCATCAACCCTGCCCGCATCGAGGCGACTAGGCTTACCTTCTCACGGGGCAGCCGGGCGAGCATCCAAGTGAACAGCAGCCAGGACACCAACCACGACACCAACAGCGAAATTACCCTGAAGATCAGGTCGAACACCGAAAACTGGGGTATCCCAAGCCATCTCAGTACCGCCGACATCGGCGCGGCATGCGCGAGCGTACTCAACGCTACGGTGGCCGTGAGCACCAGGAACGTGGCCAGCATCGCCAACAGATCGGACACCTTGTTGCGCACGAAACCCGGTGAGTCGATACGTTGCTCCCACCACATCTCGGTCAGCGCTTGCCGCAGGTGTGACATCCAGCCCAAACCGGCCCAGGCCGCGGTCGCCAAACCGATGACACCGACGGAAGCCCGCGCATCGATGGCCGAATTCATCAACTCCACCAGCTGGTGACCCAGCGAACCGGGCACCGAGGCATGGATATGGTTCTGAATGGTGCTCAACAGTTGGGGGCGCCGGGACAGGGTGAATCCGACGACCGCGAAACCGACCATCAGCAAGGGGAATAACGCGAAGATCGTGTAGTAGCTGAGGCCGGCCGCGAAGAAGCTGCCGCTGCGATCGTCGAAGCGCTGGTAGGCGCGCATCACATGGTCGAACCATGCGAACCGGGCCCGCAACCGATCCAGGAATCCAGGTTCGGCCGGTTCGGTCATGGTACGGCTCCAATTAGAAATGGGCTGCTACCTCCGTTGCGGAAGGAACCCCAGCCGATCGTAAACCCGCTGGACCGTTTTCCCGGCCACATCCTGAGCGCGCTCCGCGCCGGCCGCCAGCACGGCCTCCAATTCGGTGCGATCGGCCATCAATTCGTCGACGCGGGCCTTGATCGGTCTGACGAATTCGACGACGGCCTCGGCGGTGTCCTTCTTCAGGTCGCCGTAACCACGCCCGGCGTAGCCCTCGACGAGCTTGTCGATGTCGACCCCGGTGACCGCCGATTGGATGCTCAGCAGGTTCGACACGCCCGCCTTGGCGTCGGTGTCGAAGCGGATCTCGCGCTCGCTGTCGGTCACCGCCGAGCGAATCTTCTTGGCGGACAACGCCGGATCGTCGAGCAAGTTGATCAACCCGGCATCGGTGGCCGCCGACTTGCTCATCTTCGATGTCGCGTCGGCCAGGTCATAAATCTTGGCGGTGATCTTGGGAATGAGCAGATCGGGAACCACGAAAGTGTCCGGGAAGCGGGCGTTGAAACGCTGCGCGACGTCGCGCGCCAGCTCGAGGTGTTGCCGCTGGTCCTCACCGACGGGCACCAGATCGGTGTCATAGGCCAGTACGTCGGCGGCCTGCAATACCGGGTAGGTGAACAGGCCGACGGTGGTGAAGTCGCTGCCCTGACGCACCGACTTGTCCTTGAACTGCGTCATGCGCGACGCCTGCCCGAAGCCGGTGAAGCAGCCCAGCACCCACGCCAACTGGGTGTGGGCGGGCACATGGCTTTGCACGAAAACGGTGCTGCGCTCGGGATCGATACCCAGCGCCAGGTACTGGGCCGCGGTCACCAGCGTCCGGCGTCGCAGCGCCTCGGGATCCTGCGGGACGGTGATGGCGTGCAGGTCGACCACACAAAAGAACGGGTCGTGGTCGTCCTGCAGCGCGACCCACTGGGTGATGGCACCCAAAGCGTTGCCGAGGTGAAGCGAATCAGACGTGGGCTGCACGCCGGAGAAGATGCGGCTGGGTCCGGTAGCGGTGCTCATGATGCCCCGATCTTTTCACGCAACGCCCCGGGGCCGTTCAAAGGCAGGGCCCGACCGTTGCTTGCGGTACCGGCGGTATCGCCTTTAATGTCGGCAGGATGACGACTCGCCCGCCGATCCACCTCGGTCCTAGAGAGGGTTCTAGAGAGGGTTCTGGAGAGCCGGTCCTGCTCCTACATGGGTTCCTGATGTCACAGACGGTGTGGGACGGGGTGGCACCGCGGCTGGCCGAGACCGGCCGCTACGAGGTATTCGCGCCGACCATGGCCGGGCACAACGGCGGACCGTATGCGGGCACGTGGCTGCTGAGCTCATCGGTGCTGGCCGACCATGTCGAGCGGCAGCTCGACGAACTCGGTTGGGATACCGCCCACATGGTGGGCAACTCGCTGGGCGGCTGGGTCGCCTTCGAACTCGAGCGGCGCGGGCGGGCGCGCAGTGTGACCGGCATCGGCGCTGCGGGCGGATGGACGCGCTGGAGCCCGGTCAAATTCGAGGTGATCAGCAAGTTCCTGTCGGGCATGCCGTTCCTGGTGTTGGCCCGATTGTTGGGCCAACGGACACTGCAGCTGCCGTTCAGCCGCCGGCTGGCGACCCTACCGCTGAGCGCATCGCCGGACGGGGTCAGCGAACGCGAACTGTCCGGCGTCATCGACGACGCCGCGCACTGTCCGGCCTATTTCCAGCTGCTCGTCAAGTCGGCGCTGCAGCCCGGGCTGCGGGAATTGGCCGACACCGCCGTGCCCGTCCAGCTGGTGTTGTGCGAGAAGGATCGCGTGGTCCCGCCGCGCAGGTTCAGCCGGCATTTCACCGATCACCTGCCGGCCGGAACGCGGGTCACCCGGCTCGACGGCGTCGGACATGTTCCGATGTTCGAGGCGCCCGGGCGTGTCACCCAGGTCATTTCCGAGTTCATCGACGAGTGCAGCCAGCCGATGCGAGCGGTCGACAGCCCACCGGCTAGTTAGCCAGCTCCTTTTCGAGGTTCTCGGCGATCGAGTTGAGGAACTCCTCGCTGTTCTGCCAGTCCTGGTCAGGACCGATGAGGATGGCGAGGTCCTTGGTCATCTTGCCGGCCTCCACCGTGCCGATGACGACGTCCTCCAACCTCTGGGCGAACTCGATCACCTCAGGTGTGTTGTCCAGCTTTCCACGATGCTGTAGCCCGCGCGTCCACGCGAAGATCGAGGCGATCGGGTTGGTCGAGGTTGGCTTGCCGGCCTGGTACTGGCGGAAGTGCCTGGTGACGGTGCCGTGCGCGGCTTCAGCCTCGACCGTCTTACCGTCCGCCGTCATCAGCACCGACGTCATCAATCCCAGTGAGCCGTAGCCCTGCGCGACGGTGTCCGACTGGACGTCGCCGTCGTAGTTCTTACAGGCCCACACATAGCCGCCCTCCCACTTGAGGCACGCCGCGACCATGTCGTCGATCAGCCGGTGCTCGTAGGTCAGCCCTTCGGCTTCGAACTTGTCCTTGAATTCCTCTTCGTAGATGCACTGGAACTCGTCTTTGAACATGCCGTCGTAGGCCTTGAGGATGGTGTTCTTGGTCGACAGATACACCGGCCACTTGGCGTTCAGGCCGTACGCGAAGGACGCCCGAGCGAAGTCCCGGATGGATTCCTTGAAGTTGTACATCCCCATCACGACACCGCCGTCCTCGGGGATGGATACCATCTCGTGCACCATCGGCTCGCTGCCGTCGGCCGGTGTGAAAGTCAATGTGACGGTGCCCGGCTGGTCGACCTTGAAGTTCGTCGCCCGGTACTGGTCACCGAAAGCGTGACGGCCGATGACAATTGGCTTGGTCCAGCCGGGAACTAGCCGTGGGACATTGGAGATCACAATCGGCTCGCGGAAAATGGTGCCGCCCAAGATGTTTCGGATCGTCCCGTTGGGCGACAGCCACATCTTCTTGAGGTTGAATTCCTGGACGCGGGCCTCGTCAGGGGTGATGGTCGCGCACTTGACGCCCACGCCGTGCTTCTTGATGGCGTAGGCGGCGTCGATCGTCACCTGGTCATCGGTACGGTCGCGGTGCTCGATGCCCAGGTCGTAATACTCGAGGTTGATGTCGAGATGCGGCAGGATCAGCATGTCCTTGATGAACTTCCAGATGACGCGGGTCATCTCGTCACCGTCGAGCTCTACTACCGGACCTTCGACCTTGATCTTGGGTTCATTGGACATCTGCGTCCGAATCCTCCAGCGTGGGGAAGCTTTGGCTGAGCGGTTGCTCGTCAGGTCAGCCTACTAGGAACCTTCACCGGCCTTTGAGGACGGTGAGCCGCCGGAGTTGGCGCCGAGTCCGGGCAATAAGCTAGGCTTCGTATTGGTCATGAGCGCCAGCGTTAAGCCCCGGCTTGCTGGCCGGCAACCCTCCAACCGCGGTGGGGTGCCCCGGGTGATGACCGGGTTGAGTAGCCGCAACGGGCTATCCGGCAAGCGCGGGTCCGCCATGACGGGCCCCTGAGTAGACGGGGAAACGTGATGCGCATTCACCAAACCCATTCGCGCTCCATCGTGTGTCGGTGCTAGCGGAAGGCCCCCGGTTGACGTCATCGATGGTGGCGTCCCGGTTGGCTGTGAGCACTCCCGATACCCGATCCACCCACTCCCAGCAGAGAGCCCACTCATGAGCGACGACAGCACTACCGAGCCCGATCCGACCGCACATTGGTCGTTCGAAACAAAGCAGATTCACGCCGGCCAGCACCCGGACTCGGCGACCAACGCCCGTGCCCTGCCGATCTACCAGACCACGTCCTACGCCTTCGACGACACCACACATGCAGCAGCGCTATTCGGGCTCGAGGTTCCGGGCAACATCTACACCCGGATCGGCAACCCGACCACCGATGTCGTCGAGCAGCGCATCGCCGCGCTCGAGGGCGGGGTGGCCGCGCTCTTCCTGAGCTCGGGGCAGGCCGCTGAGACGTTTGCCATATTGAACCTGGCGTGTGCCGGGGATCACATTGTCTCCAGCCCGCGGCTCTACGGGGGCACCTATAACCTGTTCCACTATTCGCTGGCGAAGCTCGGCATCGACGTCAGCTTCGTCGAGGATCCCGACAATCTGGATTCCTGGCAGGCCGCGGTACGGCCAAACACCAAGGCGTTCTTCGGCGAAACCATCTCCAACCCGCAGATCGACGTGCTGGACACTCCGGGAGTCGCCGGCGTCGCCCATGCCAACGGGGTACCGCTGATCGTCGACAACACCGTTGCCACTCCGTATTTGATCCAGCCGTTGGCGCAGGGCGCCGACATCGTGGTGCACTCGGCCACCAAATATCTGGGCGGGCACGGGGCAGCGATCGCTGGGGTCATCGTCGATGGCGGCACTTTCGACTGGACGCAAGGCCGCTTCCCCGGGTTCACCACACCCGATCCCAGTTACCACGGCGTGGTGTATGCCGAACTGGGACCGCCGGCATATGCGATCAAGGCGCGAGTGCAACTGCTGCGCGACTACGGGTCAGCGGCGTCGCCGTTCAACGCGTTCCTGGTGGCCCAGGGTCTGGAAACGCTGAGTCTGCGGGTGGAGCGCCACGTCGCCAACGCGCAGCAGGTTGCCGAGTTCCTGGCCGCTCACGACGGCGTGCTGTCGGTCAACTACGCGGGGTTGCCCACTTCGCCTTGGTATGAGCGGGGAAAGAAGCTGGCGCCCAATGGAACCGGAGCAGTCCTGGCGTTCGAACTGGGCGGCGGCATCGAGGCCGGCAAGGCGTTCGTGGACGCGCTGAAGCTGCACAGTCATGTCGCCAACATCGGCGACGTGCGTTCCCTGGTGATTCACCCGGCATCAACAACCCACGCCCAGCTGAGCCCCCAGGAGCAGCTGACCACCGGCGTCAGCCCGGGGCTGGTGCGGCTGGCCGTCGGCATCGAGGGCATCGACGACATCCTCGCCGACCTCGAGCTCGGCTTCGCCGCGGCTAGCAAATTCGGTGCGCCGGCGGCGGGGTCTGCTCAAGCCAGTGGCGACCCGCAGTCCGTGGCGGCGTTCTGAGGAACTCTGACATGACGATTTTCGAAATTCCCACCCAAACGCTGCCTGCCGAAGGCGAAATCGGCGTGGTCGACATCGGCTCGCTGACCCTCGAAAGCGGTGCAGTGATCGATGATGTCTATATTGCCGTGCAGCGCTGGGGTGAATTGTCGCCAATGCGTGACAACGTGGTGGTGGTGCTGCACGCGCTCACGAGTGATTCACACATCACCGGACCTGCCGGACCCGGGCACCCCACGGCCGGTTGGTGGGACGGGGTGGCTGGTCCGGGTGCCCCGATCGACACCAACCGCTGGTGCGCAGTGGCCACCAATGTGCTGGGCGGTTGCCGTGGTTCTACTGGGCCGAGTTCGCTTGCCCGAGACGGAAAGCCATGGGGCTCGAGGTTTCCGAAGATTTCGGTGCGGGATCAGGTGGAAGCGGATGTCGCAGCGCTGGCGGCGCTGGGTATCAACCAGGTTGCCGCCGTCGTCGGCGGATCCATGGGAGGCGCAAGGGCTTTGGAATGGATAGTCAGCCACCCGGACCGCGTTCGGGCCGGACTACTGCTAGCTGTCGGTGCGCGCGCCACCGCCAACCAGATCGGAACCCAAACCGCTCAGATCGCAGCCATCAAGACCGATCCGAACTGGCAGGGCGGCGATTACTACGACACCGGGCGGACACCGGATGCCGGGCTAGCGATTGCCCGCCGCTTCGCGCACCTGACCTACCGAGGCGAAGTCGAACTCGACACCCGGTTCGGCAACGACAACCAGAACGGCGAAGACCCGGCAAATGGAGGCCGTTACGCGGTGCAGAGTTACCTGGAATACCAGGGCGACAAGCTGGTGGACCGCTTTGACGCCGGCAGCTACGTGGTGCTGACCGAGACGCTGGACAGCCACGACGTCGGCCGTGGCCGCGGTGGGGTCCGCAAGGCACTGCGCGGGTGCCCGGTGCCGGTCGTGGTCGGTGGTATCACCTCCGATCGGCTTTACCCGCTGAGGTTGCAGGAGGAACTGGCCGAGCTGCTGCCGGGCTGCACCGGCCTGCAGGTGGTCGAGTCCATCTACGGGCACGACGGCTTCCTGGTGGAATTTGAGGCGGTCAGCGACATGATCCGCAAGACCCTCGAATTGGCCGAGAACGAAGGCGCGTGACAAGGGTGGCCCGCCCCAGGCACGATCACAACCCGCAACTGCGAGTCGTGCCCGCAGGAATCGGCAGCGTTGTGATGAACTCTGAGATGATGATTTCCGATATTCCTAGCCAAACACTGCCCCCCGAAGGCGAAATCGGCTTGGTCGACATCGGCTCGCTGACCGTCGAAAGCGGTGCAGTGATCGACGATGTCCGTATTGCCGTACAGCGCTGGGGTGAACTGTCGCCAACGCATGACAACGCGGTGCTGGTGATGCACGCGCTCACCGGCGATTCGCACCTCACCGGACCCGCCGGGCCGGGACATCCCACGGCCGGTTGGTGGGACGGCGTGGCCGGCCCGGGTGCCCCGATCGACACCAACCGCTGGTGCGCGGTGGTCACCAATGTGCTGGGCGGTTGCCGTGGCTCCACAGGGCCGAGTTCGCTTGCCCCGGACGGAAAGCCATGGGGCTCTAGATTTCCGCAGATTACGGTGGGGGACCAGGTCGAGGCGGATGCCGCCGCACTGGCGGCACTGGGTATCAACCAGGTTGCCGCCGTCGTCGGGGGATCCATGGGAGGCGCAAGGGCTTTGGAGTGGATCGTCGCCCACCCCGACCGGGTCCGGGCCGGGCTGGTGATAGCGGTCAGTGCGCGCAGCACCGCCGACCTGATCGGCCACCTGACCGCGCAGCTATCGCTGATCAAGGCCGACCCGGACTGGCAGGGCGGTGACTATTACGGCACCGGGCGTAAACCGGACGCCGGGCTGGCGATCGCCCGGCAATTCGCCCACCTGTCCTACCGCGGCGAGCTGGAGCTCGACACCCGGTTCGGCAACGACCGCCAAGCTGACGAAAATCCGGCGAACGGAGGCCGCTACGCGGTGCAAAGCTACCTGGAATACCAGGGTGAGAAGCTGTTGGAGCGCTTTGATGCCGGCACCTATGTGGCTTTGACGGACTCTATGAGCAGCCATGATGTCGGCCGTGGCCGCGGCGGGGTGCGAAACGCACTGCGCAGGTGTCCGGTACCGGTCGTGATCGGCGGCATCACCAGTGACCGGCTCTACCCGCTGCGCTTGCAGGAGGAATTGGCCGAGCTGCTGCCAGGCTGCACCGGCCTGCACGTAATCGAGTCCGTCTACGGGCACGATGGCTTCCTGGTGGAAACCGAGGCGGTCAACGAATTGATCCGCAAGACCCTCGAATTAGCTGAAACCGAAGGCGCGTGAAAACGGTGACCCGCTCCAGGCATGACCGCTCGATGTCGTTCGGCTCCGCGGCTGCTGCCTATGAGCGTGGCCGTCCGTCCTATCCGCCCGAAGCGATCGACTGGCTGCTGCCGACCGGGGCGCGCAGAGTGCTCGATCTGGGTGCGGGCACCGGCAAGCTGACCACCCGGCTGGTGGAGCGCGGGCTGGATGTGGTGGCCGTCGACCCGATTCCCGACATGCTGGAAGTGCTGCGCACCTCGCTGCCGGAAACTCGCGCGGTGCTGGGCACCGCCGAAGAGATTCCGTTGGAGGACAACAGCGTTGACGCGGTGCTGGTCGCGCAGGCATGGCACTGGGTGAATCCTGAGCGAGCGGTTCCTGAGGTGGCCCGGGTGCTGCGGCCCGGCGGACGGTTGGGTCTGGTGTGGAACACCCGTGACGAAAGGCTCGGCTGGGTGCGCGAACTGGGCGAAATCATCGGCA
>DASZLQ010000009.1:0-5043 GCA_035552295.1 Mycobacterium sp.
CGTAGCGCAGCTCCTCTGCGGCGTGGTGAAACTCCCGATAGGGCAACAGGAAAGCGCCCGCGAAGTAGTTGGCCAGTCCGATCCGGGCCACGCCTCGTGATTCGGCGCTGAGCTGGTCGTCGGTGGCCACGATCGCCGAGAGCAGGTCGGACTGGCTGAGCAGACCGAGTTGAGTGGCGATCTGGAAGGCGCGTTGGCAGGGCATCAGCCAGCGTGCGACCCCGCAGCACGTGGGTGTCTGCGTGGTATACCTGATGGGATTCGACATCGCCTGCTTCACACCGATCTTCGTGATGAGCAGGATCACCGGATGGACCGCCCACATCATGGAACAGGCCGCATCCAACTCCTTGATCCGGCCGCTGAGCGCGTACTCGGGGCGCGAGCAGAGGGCGCTGGCCGGTGCAAGCTTGACAGCTAGCTGGGTCCGCCATACTGCCACAACAGGACGTTAAATTCGGGCCCGGGTGGCTCACACCACATCATCCGGCCGTTACCGTCCTGGGTGGCTGCGTGCAACCCCGAGCACGGTTGACCGGGCGAGGGCGGCGCGGCATTGGCAACACCGCCCCGGGCGATGAACGTGATCGGTGAGGCAGCAGTAATGATCGCCAATACGACGAACCGAAGTCTGCTCATGCTGGACGTCTCCTAAGCCGCACGCCGACTTAACCTGACGGTATTCGGGAACGGACCGGCTGGCAAAGCCTATTTGGCGTGCACGTGCGCTGACGGTCCCGATTAGACGATCGCCCGCCGGCTCCGCGGACGCCGACGATCCCGAAGACGATGCCCGTGCCGATCTCGGCGACGGCACTGAACCACGAAAACCACGTCACGTTGATGTGGGGCGGCGAGATAAAGCTGTCTTGGTAGCCGAACAACCCCGTCGGCAACAGGTGCGCGTAGGTGAACACCAGTGCGCTGCCGAACCCCACAATGATCGCTGCTAGCGGGGCACGCGAGCGATGCATGAGCACCATCACGGCCGCTACCACGACGAACAGCCTCTGCACGCTGCCGCCGACTATGATGCGGCGGGTCCGCCGTACTGCCACACCAGGGTGTGGTCGCCGGTCATGGTCGGATTGCACCACAACATCCGGCCGTTGACGTCCTTGGTGGTCGCGTGCAACACCGTGCACGCATCGCCGGGCGCGGGTGGGTCGGCGCGAGCGATACCGCCTCCTGCGGCGAAGGCAATCGCTGCGACAGCAGCAAGCATTGCCACAATGCCGAATCGAAGTTTGCTCATGATGGATGTCTCCCCGGACATGCCGACCCAAGTTCACCGTATCCGGCAAAGAACGCGCGGGCAAAAGATTCTTTGCCCGAACCCGATCGCGCTCGTCTAGAACACGTTCTAGTCTGTGACACCATGGGATTTCTCAAGCCTGACCTGCCGCAGATCGACATGGCCGAGTGGAGCAAGGGTACCCGCCGCGAGAAGATCCGCCCGATGGCCAAGCATTGGGCCGAGGTGGGTTTCGGAGCACCGGTCGCATTGCACCTGTTCTACGTCGTCAAAATCCTTCTCTACATTCTTTTCGCGTGGTTGTTTGCATCGGCCACCAACGGAATTGGCGGGTTCACCCACGTCGCGTCGTGGTGGTCGGAACCGATCGTGTTCGAGAAGGTTGTGCTCTACACGATGATCTTCGAGGTGATCGGGTTGGGCTGCGGCTTCGGTCCGCTGAACAACCGGTTCTTCCCGCCCATGGGCTCAATTCTGTACTGGATGCGATTCGGCACGATCCGGCTGCCACCGTGGCCGGATCGCGTCCCATGGACCAGCGGAACCAAACGCACCCCGTTTGATGTCGCGCTGTATGCGCTGCTGCTGCTGGTGACGCTGAGGGCGCTCTTCTCGGATGGCACCGGACCGGTACCGGAGCTCGGCACGACGGTCGGGTTGCTGCCGACGTGGGAAATCGTGACGATCCTGCTCATCGTCGGCGTGCTCGGCTTGCGCGACAAGGTGATCTTTCTGGCCGCTCGCGGCGAGGTCTACGTGACGATGACGGTCACGCTCTTGTTCGGGGGCGTCGACATGATCGTTGCCGCCAAGCTGGTGTTCTTGGTGATCTGGATGGGCGCGGCGACGTCGAAGCTCAACAAACACTTCCCGTTCGTGATCTCCACGATGATGTCCAACAACCCGCTGGTGCGGCCCCGCTGGTTGAAACGGCGCTTCTTCGAGAAGTTCCCGGACGATCTGCGGCCCGGACGGTTGTCACGGCTGCTCGCTCATCTGAGTACCGCGATCGAGATGTTGGTCCCGCTGCCGCTGTTCTTCTGCCACGGCGGCTGGCCGACCGCGGTGGCCGCCATCGTCATGGTGTGCTTCCACCTGGGAATCCTGGTGTCGATCCCCATGGGGGTGCCGCTGGAGTGGAACGTCTTCATGATCTTCGGGGTGTTGTCGTTGTTCGTCGCGCATACCCGCCTGGGATTGAGCGATCTGAAACACCCAGTGCCGGTGGCGATCCTGTTCGTCGTCGTCGTGGGAATCGTCGCACTCGGCAACATGTTCCCGCGCAAGATCTCGTTCCTGCCGGGCATGCGCTACTACGCCGGAAACTGGGACACCACTCTGTGGTGCATCAAGCCTTCGGCGAACGACAAGATCGGCAGGGGCATCGTGGCGATTGCGAGCATGCCGCAGGCCCAGCTGGAGCGGTTTTACGGCAGCCCGGAAGCCGCGCAGATCCCGATCTACATGGGGTACGCGTTCCGCGGATTCAACACGCACGGCCGGGCGCTGTTCACGTTGGCGCATCGGGCAATGGTCGGCCAGAACGAGGACGACTACGTCATCACCGATGGCGAGCGAATCTGCAGCACCGCCATCGGCTGGAACTTCGGTGATGGTCACATGCACAACGAACAACTGATCGCCGCGATGCAGGAGCGCTGCCACTTCGAGCCGGGTGAAGTGCGGGTGGTCCTGCTCGACGCGCAGCCGATCCACCAGCAGACCCAGGCATATCGACTGGTGGATGCCGCGACCGGCGAGTTCGAGTCGGGCATCGTCAAAGTCGCCGACATGGTCACCCGGCAACCGTGGGCCGACGACGTTCCGGTCCAGGTGCTTACTCCAACGACCTAGGCGCCCGCCCGGACTTCCTGGGCCGCCGCGACCATGTTCTGCAGTGACGCGGTGACCTCGTCCACGTTGCGGGTCTTCAGCCCACAGTCGGGGTTGACCCAGAGTCGTTGCGCGGGAACGGCACGCAACGCCGCACGCAACGACTCGGCCATCTCGCCTGCGCTCGGCACCCGCGGCGAGTGGATGTCGTATACACCAGGGCCCACGCTGTTGGCGAAGCCGACGGCGTTCAGGTCGTCCAGCACCTCCATGTGTGAGCGCGCGGCCTCGATCGACGTGACGTCGGCGTCCAGGTCGGCGATGGCGCCAATCACCTCACCGAACTCCGAGTAGCAAAGATGGGTGTGGATCTGCGTCGAGTCGGCGACTCCGGAAGTAGCCAACCGGAAAGCGCCTACGGCCCAACGCAAGTACTCGTCCTGGTCGGCGCGACGCAACGGCAGCAGCTCACGCAATGCCGGCTCGTCGACCTGGATGACCGCAATACCGGCGGCCTGCAGATCCACGGTCTCGTCCCGGATGGCCAGGGCCACCTGGTTGGCGGTGTCGGCCAGCGGCTGGTCGTCACGGACGAACGACCAGGCCAGGATGGTGACGGGCCCGGTCAACATGCCCTTCACCGGCTTGTCGGTCAACGACTGCGCGTAGGTGATCCATTCGACCGTCATCGGATCGGTGCGGACCACGTCGCCGTAGAGGATCGGCGGACGCACACAGCGGCTGCCGTAGGACTGCACCCATCCGTTCTGCGTGGCGAAGAAACCCTCGAGCTGCTCGGCGAAGTACTGCACCATGTCGTTGCGCTCGGGCTCGCCGTGCACCAGCACGTCCAGGCCGAGTTGCTCCTGCAGCTTGATGACGTCGGCGATCTCCTTCTTCATCCGGCGGACGTACTCGGCCTCGTCGATCTCGCCGGACCGAAACGCTGCGCGCGCCTTGCGGATTGCGGAGGTCTGCGGGTAGGAGCCGATCGTCGTGGTCGGCAGTGGGGGCAGATGCAGCCGCGCCTCCTGACTCGTGCGGCGCGCGGCCGCCTCGCCGCGGTGGGCGCCCGATGCGACGATCGCGTCGATCCGCGCCCGGACTTGGCCGTTCTGCAGCCGTGGGTCCTTTTTGCGCGAGGCCACTGCGGCGTTGGACGCCACGATCTCGTCGGCAACCCGGTCGCGTCCCTCATGCAGTGCCCGTGCCAGCGTCACCACCTCGGCGACCTTCTCCTGCCCGAACGCCAGCCAGCTGCGCAGGGCATCGTCGAGCTCGGTTTCCGGCTCCAGCGAGTACGGCACGTGCATCGTCGAACATGACGTCGACACCGCCACATTGGCCGCCGAGCCGAGCAGAGTCGCCAGTTTGCCCAGCGCCGACTCCAGGTCGGTGCGCCAGATGTTGCGTCCGTCGACGATGCCGGCCACCAGCGTCTTGCCGGCCAAATCGGGTGCCCCAAATATTGAACCCACCGCAGCGTCGGCACCCGCGACCAGATCGACGCCGATCGCCTCGACCGGCGTGCGGGCCAGCCCGGCCAGGGATGCACCCGGGTCGCCGAAGTAGCTGGCGACGTAGATAGCGGGGCGGTTGCTCACCGCGCCCAGTGCGTTGTAGACGGCCTCGGCCAGTGCGGGCGCGTCGGGGGAGAGGTCGGTCACCAGCGCCGGCTCGTCGAATTGCACCCACTGCGCGCCGTTGTCGGCGAGCAGCGAGAGCAGCTCGGAGTAGATCGGCGCCAGCTCCCGGAGCCGCTCGATCGGCGCGCCGCCGCCGTTGACGGCCTTGCTGAGCAGCAGGAAGGTGATCGGCCCGATGACGACCGGTCGCGCGGGAATGCCTTGCGCGAGTGCTTCTTTCAGCTCAGAGAGCACCTTGTCGGGGTTCAGGGAGAACTTGGTCGCGGGCTCGATCTCGGGAACCAGGTAGTGGTAGTTGGTGTCGAACCA
>DASZLQ010000010.1:0-3941 GCA_035552295.1 Mycobacterium sp.
CATGGACCCCGCCGCGTCCATCCCCTTGCGGCGCAGTCGGCCCGCCAGGTACACCGCAACCAGGCAGCCCGGAATCTCCATGACGGCCAGCATGACCGGCATGTACGCATTGAAGGCCAAGCCGAGGCCGGTAAGGATGCCCACGCAGGTGGCATAGGTTCCCGCCGAGTCCGACCCGTAATAACCCGCCACCATGGCACTGTCGATGCGCCGCAGGGCGGTCGTGTGGTTAAGCAGGAAATAGGCGATGGCACCGATCACGAAGTTCAAGACGAAGCCCACAACGATCAATCCGGCGAAGCTGCCCATAGTGGACGAATTGATCTCGGCGAGCTCCTCACCGCCATGCCAGCCAATTGCCAGCAGCAGGTACATGGTCAGGCCCTGATAGATCACGTACGGGAACTCGAAGCGCACTTTGAGGATCGGGATCAGGAACCCAAGGTAGAAGAACAGCAACAGCGGCTTGAAAAGGTTGTGGCCGAAGTTCGGCCAGAATTCGTGCAGCATTGCTCGCTCCCTGAGCAGATGAAGGAGATGATCGGCGCCGAAAAGGCTATCGCGTGACGGTCGGGAAGCGGTTCGAGCTCGGGACGATTACCGGGGCGTGATCGCTCAGGTCGTCGCGACGGTGCTGCCGGCATAGCAGCCCGACCCTAGACTGTTGCCCGGGGAACGAACCGGACGAAGGGCATGTGTTGTCCTACTGCGCGGAAGTCGGCGTCTGACCCGTCGACGGAGTAACCGAGCACTCGGGGAAGCATGTACCTGGCGGCGGCGCGGTGGCGTGACGCGTACCGCACAAAGACGTCTCCGCCGTCGTCCTTGTCGAGCGGTATGGCCATCACCGGTATCGTTCGCGTCCCCGCCTGGATGGTGACGTCGGGGGTGTGCAGAATGTTGCGATACCACGCGGCGCTGGGTCCCCACCCCGACGCGACGACGTAACTGTCGCCGTCGTGCTCAGCGACCTCGAGGATGGTCTGTCGGAGCTTGCCGGAGACGCGGCCGATGTGGTTGAGGAGCAGAAGGCGGCTCCCGAACAACCACCCCAGCCCGAGCCGATAAAAGCCGATAGGTATCCGAAACAGGAACCGGGTTACTCCGGCCGGTGGTTGAACGATCTTGACAATCTTCATGATTGAGTTCCTCCTTTTCCTGCCGAGTGGGTTGCAGTGTCAGCGACCGCAGTGAAACGTCGACTAATGAGTGCGTGGGGTATTGGGCAATGACGGCGTTCCGCCGGTGTGCGTGGCCCGCATTGCGGAGGCGGTCGGGGCGGATGACACCGCTTCCGGGCTGAGTCCCAGCAACGGAATCCGGGGAACTCCGGGGGTGCCGAGCCTTCCTGCTAGCCACGGCAATGCGGTGGCGAACGCTTGGGCCGCGAACGGCCAGTCGTGTCTGCCGGGTTGAGTCACGACGGAGCATCGGATGCCGTGTGCGCTGCCGACGGTGCACAGCGAGTTGGCGGCGAAGTCTTGGCCCTCGGGATTAGCGATGGGGTCATGGGCGCCGACCGCGACCGCCCCGATGCCGGCCGCCGTGCTGTAACGGTGCTCGGCGCGAGGAGTGCCGGGGACGTCGAACCAGCCGTAGATCCCCTCGTAACGCCGGTGTCTGGTGATCACGGTGGTGGGGTCGAACGCCGCGTAGGCGTCGGCATTGCCGCCGAACAGCGTGGCGATGGTATGTGCCTTAGTCCCCATGTTGGGTCCCGCATCGCCGGCGATGTCAACGAAGGCGCTGAAGATGTCCGGGTGCATTACCGTCAGGTCGACAGCGCAGGTGCCGCCCATCGAGAAGCCGGCAATGCCCCAGTTGGCCCGGTCAGCGCTGACTCGGAAGTTGGAGATCATGTATGGCACAACGTCTTTGGTCAGATGGTCGGCGGCGTTGCCACGGGGGCCGTTGACGCATTCGGTGTCGTTGTTGAATGCCCCGGTGGCGTCGACAAACACCAGCACCGGCGCGTAGCCACGGTGCGCGGAGGCGAAATCGTCGGTGGTGTGTATTGCGTTGCCGGCGCGCAGCCAGTCTTCGGGGGTGTTGAAGTCAGCACCGATCATCATCACGGTCGGCAACCGGGGAGGCGGGCTGGTGGCGAACCAGGCCGGCGGCAGGTACACCAGTTCGCGCCGGTGGGCGAACTTCGACGCATCGGCCGGCATGGCTACCTCCAGGACAACCCCGTTGGCCAGCCGCGCACCCGTCAGCTGCCGCCCGGTCACTCCGGCCCCATCCATCTGGTCCGGCAGTGGGCCAGCGGCGAGCTGATTCCAGGCGGTGTACACGGTGGGGAGATAGCCAACCCACGCGTTGACCACAAGCGAAACGCAGAGCACGCACAACGGCACTGCCACCACCGCCGCGCCGCGCCGCCACCACCGCGCGCCACGCCAACCCAGCACCACCGCCACCACCGCGACCCCGGCCGCGGCGATCCAGACCCACAGCAGCGGCGGCGAGGGATCACGAGCCACCCCCAGCGAGCCGAGGTACCAGTGCGCCCACACCGCCAGCACCACCCCGCCGGCCACCATTACCGGCAGCCACAGCGCCCGCCAGCGCGGTGATCGCCAGCCGATCGCGGATACCAGCACCACCACGGTGATCGCCTGCACCGCTGCGGGCAGCCAGCCGTGGATCAACGACAAGTGCGACATGTAGGCAGGCACGAGCTGACCTATAGGTACGCCTCGAGATGGGCGGCGGGCTCTCCCCCGGCGGTGGTGAACCCGGTGAGGGCGCGCACCAGCCCGCGTCGGTCCGGCGGTGGCATCTTCTCCACGATGCGGGCGATCTCGTAGCGCCGATGCGCGGTGACCCGTCTCACGACCTCCCGCCCGCGTGCGGTGAGCTCGGCCACCAGTTCGCGGCGAGAGTTGGGGTGCGGCCGGCGGTCGATCAACCCGGCGCTCACGAGCCGGTCGACCATCCGCCCGGTGGTCGACGGTTGCACATCCAGCAGACCGGCCAGCGTAACCAGATTGACCGGGCCTCGATTCGACAAGATCACCAAGGTGCGGAACTGCGGAATGGTCATGGTCTCATCGACCAGGGCGATCGAACGGGCCGAGATAGCGACCAGTAACCGCGACGCAGTCAACATTGCGTCGGTGAGCACATCCACCGACTCCCCGGCCACGGTCGCGTTTCCGACGGTCATTTTGCCTCCCTTTCCCACAGCGCGCCGTACACGGGCGTCCCCGAAATATGATGGCTGACTTACAAGTATTGCATAATGCAACTGTAGTCAGCGGCTATGGTTGCCGCCGGCGCGCAGAATCCCCGTGCTCCAGTGGGCGGGCATGGGTCGCCTGGCTGCGCGAAATCTCCTCGGCGCCGTGGCGCAAGCAGTCATGGTCGGCGTGGTCGGACCTAGTTGGATTGCCGGCTGCGGTCTCGTCGGCAAAGAAATGAGACGTCCCGTACACCGAACAAGACTTATAGTCCTGGTGACCATCTAACAGGGGATGTGAGGAGGAATCGGCCGGTGGGGCGGCGAATCGTTATCGGTACTGCCGGGCTCGGCGTGCTCGTGCTGGCGGCGGGTCTGTCGGCCTGTTCCACAAAGAGTGGCGGGCCGGCTGCTCCGACGAGCTCGAGTCCGGCTTTCTCCGCCACCACCGTCATGCTGGACCAGCACACGCACACGATTTACAGCCGAGTCGATTGCAATAGCTCGGCGGCGAAACCGAGTGCGACACCGGCGGAATCGGGGGATCTGACCACCCGCATCACCGCGTATGACGATTCAGCATCCATATCGCTCGCCCTGTCGGACGAAATACCACCGAGCGTCGACGGCTTTGCCATCTCGCTCAAGGTGGGAAACGCTCAATATCAACTGCCCTATCAGTCGGTGCAGACCCCGACCCAAGTCCAAGCAAACAAAGACGGCAAAAGCTACACGGTGACCGGGGCGGGGCAAGGGTCAG
>DASZLQ010000011.1:0-1812 GCA_035552295.1 Mycobacterium sp.
AGCAATCCCTTTGCGCCGAGATTGCCGTCATGGCTGTGATCCTGGCGCCGATCACGACCTTCGCGGCAATCTCGTCGCGATAATGAGAACCACCCCGACCCCGGACCCCCGAACGCGTTGGTTGACAATCGACTCAACAGCACTTCGTCCAAAGTCCATCTGTCAAAGGAGACATCACCATGGCTGAAGCCGTCATCGTCGAGGCAGTGCGCTCACCGGTCGGGAAACGCAACGGCGGGCTGTCCGGGGTGCACCCGGCCGACCTGTCCGCTCAGGTCCTCAACGGGTTGGCCGACAAGGCCGGCATCGACCCCGGGATCGTCGACGACGTCATCTGGGGTTGCGTCATGCAGGCCGGCGAACAAGCCCTCGATATCGCCCGCACCTCGCTGCTGGCGGCCGGCTGGCCGGAGACCGTGCCGGGTGTGACCGTCGACCGCCAGTGCGGGTCGAGCCAGCAGTCCATACATTTTGCCGCTGCGGGCGTGATGGCCGGGCACTACGACGTCGTCGTTGCCGGCGGCGTGGAGTCGATGTCACGGACCCCGATGGGGGCATCGCTGGCCAGTGGCGGTCGCCCGTATCCGGAGGCCTTCATGACGCGCTATGAGGGCCAGGTCCCCAACCAGGGCCTCGGCGCGGAAATGATCGCCGAGCAGTGGGGCCTCGATCGCCTCGCGCTCGACGAGTTCTCCCTGGGGTCACACGAAAAAGCCGCAGCGGCACAGGATTCCGGTGCCTTCGATGACCAGATCGTGGGCATCAAAGACCAAGACGGCAATGTCGTGCTCAAGGACGAAGGCATCCGCCGCGGTACGCCGATGGAGAAGATGGCCTCGCTGAAGCCGGCGTTCAAGGAAGATGGCGTGATCCACGCGGGCAACTCCTCGCAGATCTCCGATGGCTCGGCCGCGCTGCTGTTCATGTCGGCCGAGAAGGCCAAGTCGCTGGGGCTGAAGCCGCTCGCCAAGGTGCACACCGCGACACTGGCCGGAGCCAATCCGGTGATCATGCTGACCGCGCCCATCCCGGCGACCCAGAAGGTGCTGAAGAAATCCGGGCTCAGCATCGGCGACATCGGGGCCTACGAGGTCAACGAAGCGTTCGCCCCGGTGCCGCTGGCTTGGCTCAAAGACATCGGCGCCGACGAGAAGAAGCTCAACCCCAACGGCGGCGCGATCGCGCTCGGCCATCCGCTCGGTGGTTCGGGTGCGCGGTTGATGACCACGCTCCTCTACCACATGCGGGACAAGGGAATTCGTTACGGCCTACAGACGATGTGCGAGGGCGGCGGCCAGGCCAACGCCACCATCGTGGAGCTGCT
Organism: Mycobacterium sp.; assembly: GCA_035552295.1. Classification (GTDB taxonomy): domain Bacteria; phylum Actinomycetota; class Actinomycetes; order Mycobacteriales; family Mycobacteriaceae; genus Mycobacterium. The sequence continues at coordinate 1,325 of DASZLQ010000011.1, forward strand.
GTGACGGATGTCCCAGGCGCTCCGGCCGATCAGCGCGCGGTGCTGGTTGACCGGCCCGGCAACGTCATGGTGATTACGATCAACCGGCCGGATGCTCGCAACGCCGTGAACAGCGCTGTGAGCATCGGCGTCGGGGACGCGCTGGAAGAAGCGCAACACGACCCCGAGGTGCGGGCGGTGGTGATCACCGGTGCCGGTGACAAGTCCTTTTGCGCCGGAGCCGACCTCAAAGCGATTTCGCGCCGGGAGAACTTGTACCACCCCGACCACGGGGAATGGGGCTTCGCGGGTTACGTGCACCACTTCATCGACAAGCCCACCATCGCCGCGGTCAACGGCACCGCATTCGGAGGTGGGACCGAGTTGGCGTTGGCCAGCGACCTGGTGGTGGCGCACGAGCGCGCTCAGTTCGGGCTGCCGGAGGTCAAGCGCGGGCTGATCGCCGCCGCCGGCGGTGTTTTCCGGATCGTGAATCAGCTGCCCCGCAA
>DASZLQ010000012.1:0-13664 GCA_035552295.1 Mycobacterium sp.
ATCAGCTCGTCGACCAAACCATCGACCAGCGGCGAGATGCTGTCGATCACCGATTCGATGGTTTCTTCTTCGTTGAGGGCAGGCAGCACCACCGAGATGGTCCGCCCGGCCTTCGCCTCTTCCAGTTGGCCGATCGTCCAGCCGCGACGGTTCCAGCTGCGGTTGGACAGCCAGATGTCGCCGGGCCGCGCGGCAAGGGCGCCCTCGCGGGTGAGATGGCCGCCGACCAGCTCCGATGTTGTCATGCGAGTCCCCTCACCGTGCGCGTCGGCGGGCGTATTCCCTGGATCGAGGCGACCATCTCGAGTACCCGTCGGGTGGCTGCTACCTGGTGGACCCGAAACATCCGTGCTCCAGCGGCCGCCGCCAGCGCGGTGGCTGCCAGTGTCCCCTCAAGCCGCTCGGTCAAGTCCACACCCAGAGTCTCCCCGACAAAGTCCTTGTTGCTCAAAGCCATCAGGACAGGCCATCCGGTCTTAACAAGATCGTCCACGTGGCGCAACAAGGCCAGCCCGTGGAAGCTGTTCTTGCCGAAATCGTGGGTCGGATCGATCAGCACCCCGTCGCGGGCCACGCCGGCCGCGACGGCCCGCTCGGCGGCCTCGGTGAGCTGGCGAATCACGTCGTCGACCACGCCGCGGGTGGTCGTACCGTAGCTCACCCGGAAGGGACGCGTGCGTGGCAGCGCCCCGCCGGTGTGCGAACACACCAGGCCGGCGCCGAACTCCGCGGCCACCTCGGCCAGGGCGGGGTCGACGCCGCCCCAGGTGTCGTTGATCAGGTCCGCGCCCGCCGTGCAGGCCACTCTGGCCACGTCCGAGCGCCAGGTGTCCACGCTGATCAGCTGGTCCGGGTATTCGCGGCGCAGCCATTCGATGAACGGCACCAGCCGGGCGATCTCGGTGTCCGCATCGACGTCGTCCCCCGGGCCCGCTTTGACGCCGCCGACATCGATGACATCGGCGCCTTCGTCGACGGCCCGGTGTGCGGCAGCCCTGGCAGCGTCGTCGCTGAAGTTCGCACCCTTGTCGTAGAACGAGTCCGGGGTGCGGTTGACGATCGCCATGATGAGCGGGCGATCCGCTGCGACCGGCCGGCCGCACAGGGTTGACTGCACCCATCCATGGTGCCTGGTCACCGGCTGCGGCGCCGGTCGGGGACAGCAGAGTGTGACCAGAGCGACGTGCGCGTTGCGCGGGACCGCTAGCCTTGCGGTCGCTTACCCGCCGCGACTTCGTCGGGGTATTCGTCGTAGTAGGACACGTAGCCCTCGTTGCGGCCGGCCAGTACGTACAGCGGGTCGGCCACGTCGGGGCCGTAGGCCTGCTCGCGCAACTGGACCTTGCGGCTCTTGAACGTCGTGGTCTGCTCCAGCGCCGGTACCACCCGGACGAACAGCGGCAGGGCGTAGCCGGGCAACTGACCGTAGACGGCGCGACCCAGAGATTCGCCGTCGAACTCGGCGCCATCGCGCAGCTTGACCGCGGCCATCCCGGCGCGGCCCCCGGTGCGGGGAATCTCGACGCCGAAGACCGTGCAGTCCTCAACGGACCCCTCGGACGCCAGCGCCGCTTCGACCTGTGTGGTGGCGACGTTCTCGCCCTTCCAGCGGAAGGTGTCGCCGAGCCGGTCGACGAACGCGGCGTGACGCATGCCCTGCGGGCTCATCACGTCGCCCGAATTGAACCAGCAGTCGCCCTCGCGGAAAGCGTTGCGCACCAACTTCTTTTCACTCGACGTTTGGTCGGTGTAGCCGTCGAAGGGCTGCAGCCGGTTGACCGGGCTGATCAACAGGCCGGGCTCACCGGCGGGCACCCGGCGCACCCGTCCGTTCCCGTCGCGCAACGGTGCGCCGGTGTCGGGGTCGTACTCCACATAAGCCAACTGCGTCGGCGAGATACCCGTGGTTCGAGGCACATTGAAGATGTTGATGAAAGCGGTGTTGCCTTCACTGGACGCGTAGAACTCACACACCCGCGCGATGCCGAACCGTTTGGTGAACTCGTTCCAGATCTCCGGGCGCAGCCCGTTGCCGGCGATCAGGCGCACCTTGTGCGCGCGGTCGGTGGGCTTGGGCGGCTGGTTGAGCAGATAGCGGCAGATCTCGCCGATGTAGATGAACGCCGTGGCCCGGCTGGCTATCACCTCGTCCCAAAACCGCGACGCCGAAAACGACTTGCCCAGCGCCAGCGTCGCCCCGGAATTGATCACCGACGACAGCGCGACCGTCAACGCGTTGTTGTGATACAGCGGCAGGCAGCTGTACAGCGTGTCGGAGCCCTTCAGCCGCAACCCGAGTCCGCCGAACGCGGCCAATGCGGCCAGCCACCGCCGATGGGTCATCACGCTGGCCTTGGGGAATCCGGTGGTGCCCGACGTGAAGATGTAGAACGCGGTGTCTTTGGCCAACACCGCCGATGCCGACGCCGGGTTGGTGGCCGGAGCGCTCACCGCGAATCGCTCCACGTCTTCGATGGTCAGCGTCTCGGTGGTGCCCGGGGACTCGCATTCGGTGACGAAGCTGACCAGGTCGGTCTCCGCGACCAACACCTTGGCGTCCAGCAAGCCCAGGCTGTGCGCCAGCACCTCGCCGCGCTGGTGGTAGTTGAGCATCCCGGCGATGGCGCCGCACTTGACCGCGGCCAGCATCGCCAGCACCGCGTTGGGCGAGTTACGCAGCATGACCGCGACGACGTCGCCGTGGCCGATACCACGCGCGGCCAGCACGGCCGCGTAGCGGTTGGCGGCCGCGTTGGCATCGCGATAGGTCAGTTGCTGGTCACCGAATCTCAGGAAGACCCGGTCACCGTAGCGGGCGGCCCGTTCCTGGAATACCGTCCCGATCGACTTCTTGGAGTTGGGAAAGGCCAGCAGCCCGGTGCGCACACCACGCATGATCGACGGCATGTCGGCCACTACGCCCGGCGCCCGAACTGCGATATCGGTCAGACCGACCGCCGCGCGCCTTCCCCCGTCGTGATCGGACACGTGATCCCTCGATTCCCCTCGGCACTGTCCCTTTTTCGAGCCCGCCGACGTCAAGCGGGGGCGCACGCCTCTACTGCGGCACCCACCTTATCGACCAGCACCAGACGGTCCATCGCGACCTGCGAGATGTACCCGCTGTCCAGCAAGCCGTTCAACCAGATCCACAGGCCCTCGTAGTGCCCCCACGGGTCGAGCATCACCACGGGTTTGTGGTGCATACCGAGGTAGCCGGTTGTCCATGCCTCGAAGAGCTCGTCGAGGGTGCCGACACCGCCCGGCAGCACGATGAACGCATCGGAGCGGTCTTCCATGATCTGCTTGCGCTCGCGCATGGTCTCGCTGACGACCAGCTCGTCGGCGTCGGTATCGGCTAGCTCGCTGCGCATCAACTGTTGGGGGATCACCCCGACGGTCCGGCCACCGCGTGCCCGCGCCGCGCTTGCCACCGCACCCATTGCCGAGACGTGGCCGCCGCCCCACACCAAGGTCCAGCCGCGGTCGGCTATCGCCTCGCCGAGTTCGGTGGCCAGCTCCAGCAATTCAGGATGCGTCGGGACGGACGCGCAGTAGACGCACACCGCCCATTCGCTCGATGAATCGCGTTCCGGGGGCATATCCGAAAGGTAGACCAAGCCCAGTGCGGCGCGCACACCGCGCGCAAATAAAATCCTGACGGTGCCGATTCGATGGAATGTCCCTCAGCACGCGGCCGCCTTGGAACAGTTAGACGTTGCCCTGGGTGATGCGGCGCGGCCCGGTGCCGTCGTGCTCGGACCCGACGGCTGCGGTAAATCCACTTTGGCCCGATTGGCCGCCGAACAGTTCATTGGCCGGCACCCGACCACCGTCACCCGCTGGGTTACGGGCACGCCGACCGAGCAGATTGTGCCGTTCGGGGCCTTCAGCCACCTGATGGACTTTTCTAGTTTCGGGGCCGACATCGGCAAGCCGGCTGCGCTGTTGCGGGCGGCCCGGGCATCGCTGGGCGGTCACGATCCGCAGGCCGATCTGCTGCTCATCGTCGACGATGCCCACGACCTCGACATCCTGTCGGCCACCCTGGTGTACCAATTGGCGCTGGCCGGCACCGCCCGCATGATCGTCACCGCCCGCGCTGACGCGGCACCCGAGGCCATCGCGGCGCTGTGGACCGACGGTCTGGTGGACCGGATCGACATCCAAGCGCCCGGCGGGGCGACCACGCCGGCAGAGGTCGACGCATTCATCGCCGAGCTCCCCGCGGCAGCGCGGGCGGTGCTGGACTATCTCGCGGTCGAGGAGCCGTTGTCGCTCGCCGATCTCACCGTCCTCGCCGGCCACGGCGCGGTCCGCGAGGCCGCCGAATGGGGCGCGGCGGAAACCCGGGTGCGCGACGAGCGCGTGAACGACCCGGTGGTGTACACCGCGCATCCGTTGTTCGCCGAACGAGCGCGCGCGGCGCTGGGCAAGGACGGCGCGCGGCGGCGGCGCACCGAGCTGGTCAGGCTGCGGTCAGACCAGCCGTCGGACCACCTCATCGACCGGCTGCGGCTGGCGTCCCTGGCGCTGGACAGCGACGCGCCGCAGCCGACCGCTGAGGTCGTCGCCGCCGCCCAGCAGGCGTTGCGGCTGGGCGACCTCGCGCTGGGCGAACGACTGGCACGGTCGGCGCTGGAGCGCTCCGGCGGCTTGGCCGCGCGGCTGGCGCTGGCTCACGCCCTGGCGTGGCAGGGGCGTGGCCGCCAAGCCGACGCGGTGCTGGCCGACGTCGACTCCGCCGCGTTGACCGAAGCTGCGCTCATGGATTGGACGCTGCTGCGGGCGGCCAACCAGTTCTGGATGCTCAGCGAACCGGAGCGGGCCACCGCGTTCCTGCGGACCGTCCGCAATCGGATTCCGGATGCGGGCCGGCGCACCACGCTCGACGCGCTCAGCGCCACCTTCGCGATGAACGCGGGCAACGTCGGGCACGCCGTCAAAGTCGCCGGCGAGGTGCTGGCGTCATCGTCCGCCGATGACCAGGCGGTGGCCTGGGCGGCCAGCGCGGCCGCGCTGTGTTCGGCGCGTCAGGGCCGTTTCGACGACGTCGAGCCATTGGCACAGCGCGCCCTGGCCGCCGAACATCCCGGGCTGCTGCGCTTCACGATCGGGCTGGGCCAAACCACCGCTTTGCTGATGGCGGGTCGGCTCGGCGCGGCGCGGCAACTCGCGCAGCAGTTCACCGATTTCGCCGAACTGCAGCAGCCGGGCCGCGCCATCGGCGAAGTGCTACTGGCGCATGTGCTGATCGCCGAAGGCGAATTCGGCCAAGCCGCAGCGCTGCTCGGCCCCGCGGCCGCCACCTTGGAACGTACCGGCTACTCGTGGGGGCCGCTGTCGCTGACGCTCCTGGCCACCGCGCTGGCTCAACAGGGAGATACTGCCGCGACGGCAAAAGCCTTGAGCAGAGCCGAGTCTCGGCACGGAACCAAGTCGGCGCTGTTCGCCCCGGAGCTGGGTGTGGCCCGGGCATGGCGGCTGGCCTCGATGCGCGACGCACACGGCGCGGTGGCCGCCGCCCGCGACGCCGCTCGGATGGCCGAACGCGGCGGGCAGTCGGCGGTGACGATACGGGTATGGCACGAGGCCGTCCGGCTCGGGGACACCCGGGCGGCGGATCCGCTGGCCCGACTGGGCGGCGAGATCGACTGCGTCGTAGGCAGGCTCGCGCTGGCCCATGCGCGGGCGTTGGCGACCAGTGATGGCGCGGCCCTGCTGGCGGTATCGCACGAGCTGGCTGCCGCCGGGATGCGCGCGGCGGCCGCCGATGCCGCCGCGCAGGCACAGCAGTGCGGCTGACGGTGTTGACTGTCAGCCGGCCAGGTAGGGCCGCAGCATCTCCGCTGCGGCGGTGATCGCAGCGACCGGCACCCGTTCGTCGCGCCGGTGCGCGAGATTGGGGTCACCCGGCCCGAAATTCACCGCCGGAATGCCCCGGGCAGCAAACCGGGACACGTCCGTCCAACCGTATTTAGCTCTGACCTGCCCGCCCGCGGCTTCGACCAGTGCCTTGGCGGCAGGTTGCGACAGGCCCGGCAGCGCACCCGCGGCGGCGTCGGTCTGCTCGATCTGCACGTCGAGCCCGTCGAACACGTCGTGCACGTGTTGCAGCGCCGCGGCCACCGAACGGTCAGGGGCAAAGCGGTAATTGACCGTCACCGAGGCAGCGTCGGGGATCACGTTGCCGGCCACGCCGCCGTCGACCCGCACCGCCGACAAGCCCTCGCGGTAGACGCAACCGTCGATATCGACGGTGCGTGCGGTGTACGAGGCCAGCCGGTCCAACACGGCGCCCAACTTGTGAATCGCGTTGTCGCCCAACCAGGAACGTGCCGAATGCGCGCGGGTTCCGGTCGCACTGACCACGACGCGCAGCGTGCCCTGACAGCCCGCTTCGATGTAGCCGGCGGTGGGCTCGCCCAGGATGGCCACGTCGGCGGACAACCAGTCCGGCAGCTCCCGCTCGATTCGCCCCAAACCGTTTGCGGCCGCATCGATTTCCTCGCAGTCGTAAAACACCAGGGTCAGGTCGTGCACCGGTTCGGCGATGGTGGCGGCCAGGTGAAGAAAGACCGCGTCGCCGGATTTCATGTCCGCGCTGCCACACCCGTGCAGCACGTCGCCTTCTGGCTCGGTCGAGCGGCGGCTGGGCAGGTTTTCGGCCACCGGGACGGTGTCCAGATGCCCGGCCAACAGCACCCGCGACGGCCGGTTCCGGTGGGTACGCGCCAACACCGCGTTGCCGTTGCGAATGATCTCGAAGCCGGACGTCTGGGCGCGCAGCGCGGTCTCCACCTCGCCGGCGATGCGCGCTTCATCCCTCGACTCGCTCGGAATATCGACCAGCGCCGCGGTCAGCTCGATCGGATCCCCACGCAAGTCCAGCACGCCACCAGCTTAGTGGCCCGCTCGATTCCCTGAGCAGTGATTTCCTACGAACGGACCCCGCAGATGGTGATCGATGTCTATCTGGGTGATGCGCTTATCGTGCGGTGGTGCACTCGTCTACCACATACGCTCGGGTCGCGGCACGATCGATGAACTTCTCTTCGTCTCGGGCGATTTCGTCGTCGCCAAGACTGGCCATCCACGCGAGCAAGTCGTTTCGGTTGGCGAAGACGAGTTCTGTCATGCAGTCAAAGCCGATCTCGTCGCCTTCGATGTTGATGGCGTCGCCACGCTGGATGTAGTTGCGCTTGTATACCGTCGGCGTGAAGGCCTTACTCAATACCAAAGGCACGTGGTTGTTCTCGTAGTAATCGGCGAACTCCCGCGGCGACAGGCCAGGCTTGCGCTTCAAGTATCCGAATACCTTGATCATGAGGCACTCCTAACGTTGACGGTCGTCGTTGAGGTTTCCATCGTCAACATTGACGAAGTCCCCATTGGGATCGGAAGACAACGACTTTGTATCTGCTCTGCTGAGAAAGTAGCGTGGCGGGCGTGACTGGGGCTGCAGGCATCGGATTGGCGACGCTGGCTTCCGACGGATCGATTCTCGACACGTGGTTCCCCGCACCGGAACTGACCGAACCGGGTACCAGCGCCACGTCGCGCCTGGCGCTCTCCGATGTTCCCCCGGAACTGGCGGTGCTGATCGGCCGCGACGACGACCGCGGCACCGAGACCATCGCCGTCCGCACGGTCATCGGCTCCTTAGACGATGCCGCCGCAGATGCTTACGACGCCTACCTGCGGCTACATCTTCTGTCGCACCGGCTGGTGGCGCCGCACGGGCTGAACGCCGGCGGGTTGTTCGGGGTATTGACCAATGTGGTCTGGACTAATCACGGACCGTGCGCAATCGACGGTTTCGAGGCGGTCCGGGCGCGGCTGCGCCGCAAAGGACCGGTGACTGTCTACGGCGTCGACAAGTTTCCCCGGATGGTCGACTACGTCATGCCGACCGGCGTGCGCATCGCGGACGCCGACCGGGTCCGGCTCGGCGCCCACCTGGCGCCGGGCACCACGGTGATGCACGAGGGCTTCGTGAACTACAACGCCGGCACGCTGGGTGCGTCGATGGTCGAAGGCCGCATCTCGGCCGGCGTGGTGGTGGGTGACGGGTCCGACATCGGCGGCGGAGCGTCGATCATGGGCACGTTGTCCGGCGGTGGAACGCAAGTCATTTCGATAGGCAAGCGGTGTCTGCTCGGCGCCAACGCGGGCCTGGGTATCCCACTGGGCGACGACTGCGTCGTCGAAGCCGGCCTGTATGTCACTGCGGGCACCAAGGTCGCCACCCCGGACGGCAAGTCGGTCAAGGCCCGAGAACTGTCCGGCGCCAATAACCTATTGTTCCGGCGCAATTCGCTCACCGGGGCGGTCGAAGTGGTGGCCCGCGACGGTCAGGGCATAACGCTCAATGAGGACCTGCACGCCAACTGAGTTACGCCAATTAAGTCAACGGCCGCCGTTGGGCAGCTCCACCTCAGCCGGCCCGTGCCCGACGAGAACACCCTGCGTGGTTCGAAGCGCCGTTCCGTTTGTCTCCGGAAGCAGAAACGTGCACACCAGGCTGGTCAACGCAAGGGTGGCCAACATGAGACCGATCGCCCAGCTGCCGTAGGTTGCCAGCAGTGTTCCGGCGATCAGAGGCGGCAAGGCGCCACCAATGACACCCGCGAGGTTCACCGACAGCGCCGATCCGCTGTAGCGGTTGCGGGTGGAGAACAGCTCGGGGATGAATGCTGCCGTAGGTCCGGAGCCGATCGCGGCGGCGGCGTACATGCCGACGACAGCCACCGCATACAAAATGGGTTTGCCGGTATCTATCAGCGGGATCGCCACAAACGACCAGGACAGACACCCTATCCACGCCACCAACATCATCCTGCGGCGCCCGACTCGATCGGACAGAGTGGCCGAGAACGCGACGGACGCGATGCTCGCCACTCCGCCCAGCACACCGACGAACAAGATGACGCTGCGGGAGTACCCCAGGTGGGAGTGGGCATAGGTGGTCAGATAGGTGCCGGCCATGTAGACGAAGCCGAATCCGCTGACGACGCTGCCTGCGGCCAGGGCGATCTCACGGCGATGAAGGTGTAGCACCTCCTTGAGCGGCGCTTTTGGTACCGAGTGTTGGGCTTTTTCCTCGGCGAACACCGGAGTTTCGTCGATCTTGAGCCACACGTACAAGGCGATGACGATCAGCGCCGCGCTCATCAGGAACGGAAGCCGCCACCCCCATTGCATGAATGCGGAGCTGTCTTCGCCGATGGTGTAGTTCACGCCTAGAAAGGTCGAGCTGCTCAGCACCAGCGCGGTGCCGCCACCGAGCGCGGTGAACATGCCATACCGGCCACGTTTGGCGGCCGGCGCATATTCGGCGCTCAGCAGCGCGGACCCCGCCCAATGGCCGCCCACGGCAAACCCTTGCAGCAGCCGCAGCGCGACCAGGATCAACGGGGCCGCCGCACCAATCGCTGCCGTGCTGGGAACGATGCCGACGGTCACGGTGGAAAGGGCCATGATCACAAGCGTGGCGATCAGCGTCTTTTTCCGGCCCAGCCGGTCGCCGAAGTTCCCAAAGACGGCAGCGCCGACAGGTCGGGACAGAAACGCTGCGCCAAATGTCCCCATCGAAGCGATCGTCGCCACAGTGGGGCTGAGGTGCGGGAAGAACACGGTGGGAAACACCAGCGCCGCGGCCGTGCCGTAAATGAGGAAGTCGTAGAACTCGATTGCCGAGCCGACGAGACAGGCGGCCGCCACCCGCCTCATCGGCGTGACCTTCGGTTCCGCAGTCATCACAGCGGAGTCCACTGCGCGATTCGGCCCACCCATGGTGGTCGCCCAGTGGTCGCTGCCTTTACTCACGCCTACGACGGTAGGTGAAGGTTCGCCGTCTCGCCCACCCTGCGAGCGTGCGTGTCTGTACGGCGACACGCCGCATCAGGCTGGGGGTACCACCCGCTTGCGGGGGAACAACTGCGCACGCTCGCGACAGTGTGCGGGCGGCTCAGCCCTCGGTCAGCAACTGCTTCTTGAGGACCTTGCCCATCGCGTTGCGTGGCAGCGCGTCCACGATGCGCACCTCGCGCGGCCTCTTGTGCACCGATAGCTCCTGGGCGACGTAGTTGATCAGTTCGTCGGCTTTTAGTTCAGACGCGCCGACGACGAATGCGACGATCCGTTGGCCCAGGTCCTCGTCGGGCAGTCCGACGACGGCCGCCTCCTGTACGCCCGGATGGCCGAGCAACGATGTTTCGATTTCACCTGCGCCGACCCGGTATCCACCCGACTTGATCAAGTCAACAGACTCACGGCCGACGATGCGGTGCATGCCCTCGCTGTCGACGACCGCGACGTCGCCGGTGCGATACCAGCCGTCGGGCTCGAAAGCTTCGGCGGTGGCCTCCGGCCGATTCAGGTAGCCGTCGAACATCATCGGGCCCCGAACCTGAAGCTTGCCAACGGTTTCCCCGTCGTCGGGCACCGGGCGGCCATTGTCGTCGAGCAGCCGGGTTTCCACACCGGCGACCGGTAGGCCCACCCAGCCCGCACGCCGTTCGCCGTCCGCCAGCGTAGAGATCGTGATCAACGATTCCGAGGCGCCGTACCGTTCGATGGGCCGGTGCCCGGTGAGCTGTGCCAGCCGGTCGAAGACCGGCACCGGTAGTGGGGCGCTCCCGGACACGAGCAGCCGCACCGGCCTTAGCGCCTCGGCCGCCGCTTCATCCGCCACCACCCGTGACCACACCGTGGGAACCCCGAAAAACAACGTGCCCCCGGCTTCGGAACGGGCCTGGGCATAGCCGGCCGGCGTCGGTCTTCCAGTGTGCACGAAGCGATTTCCGATCCGCAGCGACCCGAGCAAGCCCAGCACCAGCCCGTGCACGTGAAACAGCGGCAATCCGTGCACCAAAACGTCGTCGGCGGTCCACTGCCAGGCCTGCGCCAGCGCGTCCAGGTCGGCGGCGATGGCTCGTCGGCTCAGCAGCACGCCCTTGGGCAGTCCGGTGGTGCCCGAGGTGTAGATGACCATTGCGGTGGACTCGGGTGCGGGCTCGGGATACCGGTGCCAGGACCGGGCGTGTAGCCGGACTGGGATGTGCGGCAACCCTTCTGGCTCATCAGGTTCCGGGCCCAGCCAGGCTTGCACCCCAGAGTCGGTGAGCATGTGACGGCGTTCGGCCGCGCCGACATCGGCGGGGACCGGGACGAAGGGCACGCCGGCGATCAGGCATCCGGTGATCGCCAGCACCGTCGACGCGGTCGGTGTGGCCAGCACGGCAACCCGGTCCGCACCGGCGACGCGCTCGGCCACCGACGTTGCGGCGCCGACCAAGTCGCTGCGGCTCAGCACGGCGCCGTCGATGCTCACCGCGTCGCCGATGTCTGCAGTGGTTACGGCAGCGGGGTCCAGCGATGCCAGCAGCACGTCAGCAGGTTACCCCGGAGGCTGGCCGATGAACGGGGGTCAGGGCTGCTCGTCCCAGATCTTCATCAAGGTGGACAGGATTTCCTCACCGCGGCCCAGCCCGGCGAGATGACTTTCCTCCGGCAGGTGAAACAGCTCGGCGTCGGGCAGCCGCGACACGACGTGCTCCCCGTGGGAGAACGGAATGATGTGGTCGTGGTCGCCGTGCCACCAGCGGACCGGGACTTTGACCTCGTCAAGCCCGAATCCCCAGTCGCGGGCGAACAAGATGATGTCGCTGAACGGTGCGGCCAGTTGCTTGCGGCTGCCGTTGAGCAGGTCATCGAGAAACATCGCCTTGAATTCGGGACGGGCCAGCAGATGCCGGTCGGCCTGGGGTGAAAGCAGGGCATAGATGTCCAGCGCAGGAGACGCGACCGGCCGGGCCGCCTGGACCAACAGGCTGGCGCCGATCCGCAGCGGGTTACCGCCGAACTTCAGCAGCGGCGCAACCCGCAAACCGAGATTCATTGCACCACCGCTGATCGCGTCCGGGCCCCGCGTCGGAGCGACGCCACCGAGCACACCTGCAGCCACCATTCGGTCGGGCAAGGCCGCTGCGCAGGAAAGGGCGTACGGACCCCCGCCGGACAGGCCGACGACGGCCATCTTGTCGATTCCGAGCGTGTCCGCGATGGTGTGCAGGTCGTCCGCGAACGCGGCGATGTTCTGGTAGCGATGCGGTGTCGACGAACCGATGCCCGGGCGGTCGATGCCGATCAGCCGGACGTTGTGGTTTTCGGCATAGACCCGGGCCTCGGTCGGAATCTGCCGCCGGGCACCGGGAGTTCCGTGCAGCCAGAACACCGGGCGCCCCTGCGGCGCGCCGAATTCAGCAAACCCGATTTGGCGGTCCGCCCCGACCGCGATGTTTCCTTCGAGCTTGGGGCGGGCGATCGCGAGCACCATGTCCAGCAGCTTTGCATGTGACGACCCGTTTACGAAAGACTCACGGGCTCTCGACGCGCTATCGGCGTCGCGGCTGCGCGAAGGACTTAAGCGCCCCGGCCACCAAGTCTGGGTCGTCACACATCGGAAAGTGGTTGCCGCGGCGAACCTTCAGTTGACGCACAGAGGGAAACAACGCCTTCCACCGCGGCTGGAACCGCAGCGGATCGTTGAGCTGGCCGAAGATGGTCAGCAGCGGCCGGTTGGCCAGGCTTCCCCGCAACGCGTCGTCGACCTCGGCGTAGAGGGCGTCAGCGCCGCGCGCATCCCGGAAGTAGCCGTGCCAGGCCCGACGCGCCGGCACGTCGATCCCTGCGCGAAAGACCGCGCGGTCGCCGCGGCTCATGTGCCGGCCGATACCGAAACTCGTCGACGTCACGCGGGATAGCACGTCGGTGGTCGCGTTCAGTTCCCGGACGGGCGCACTTCCCATCAAGGCGAGCATGCCCCGGAACGCTGGACCCGTCGGCTTCCACGCGAAGCAGTTGACGGCGGCCAGCGCCGCGATGCGATCGGCACGACGTGCCGCAGCCAGGAATCCGGCGGGGCCGCCCAGGTCGTGGGCAACCAGGGTGACGTCGCGCAACTGCAGCGCATCGATGACCGCGGTGACCGCGTCGCCCGCTTGGGTAAGCGTCGGCGGGGCCGACAGCCGGTCGCTGAGCCCGCAACCGGGAGCGTCCACCGTGACGCATCGAAAATCGTTCTGCAAACGCAGCAATACGTCACGCCAGACGAAGCTCCAGCTGCCGACGTGAACGAACAGCAACGTCGGTCCGTGCCCGGTGTCGGTGACCGCGATGCGGCCCTGATCCTGACTCAGCGTGTAGGTCGGCCAGGGCCACGCCGACGACGGCAGCCAGTTTGGCCGATCAAGTGTGGCAAGTGTTTTCATGGCGGTGCCTCTCATTTTGTTGTGTGAAGAAACAGGTACTGTTTGATGCCAAACATTCTGAATGCGAACCGGTTGATTGCATTAAACGATTGCTTCACAACGGGTTTGGCATCTTCGGCGTCGACGAACTGTGGTTGCGTCGCGCGATAACTCTTGCCGCCGACGTCCACGAAGCACTGCCCGGCGGCCCGGACATTGCGCGCCCAGTCGGACCGGTTGCCGAACGATAGCGGAATCACGATGGTGTTACCTGTGACGTGCGCACCCGTTGGGGTCACGTATGGCTTGCCGGACCGGCGGCCCACATGATGGATCCGGGCGATGAGCGGTACGAAACGTCGTCCGGCCAGAATGCCGACTAGGGGGTTGAGCAATCTGCTCAACGGCCGA
>DASZLQ010000013.1:0-5552 GCA_035552295.1 Mycobacterium sp.
TACGAGCTGGAAAACACCATTCATAACGTGCTGGTGGAGCCGCGGGTGTCGATCGACGACGTGCTGCTCTCCACCCGGGTCAAGCACATGGACCTGGTGCCCAGCAATATCGACCTGTCGGCAGCAGAGATCCAGCTGGTCAATGAGGTGGGCCGCGAGCAGACCTTGGGCCGCGCCTTGCATCCGGTGCTGGACCGCTACGACTATGTGCTGATCGACTGCCAGCCGTCGCTGGGTCTGCTCACCGTCAACGGGCTGGCCTGCTCGGACGGCGTGGTCATCCCCACCGAGTGCGAGTTCTTCTCGCTGCGCGGCCTGGCGTTGCTCACCGACACCGTCGACAAGGTGCGCGACCGGCTCAACCCGAAGCTGGAGATCAGCGGCATCCTGCTCACCCGTTACGACCCGCGCACCGTCAACGCGCGCGAGGTGATGGCCCGCGTCGTGGAGCGGTTCGGCGACCTGGTGTTTGACACGGTGATCACCCGCACCGTGCGTTTCCCGGAGACCAGTGTGGCGGGCGAACCCATCACCACCTGGGCGCCGAGGTCGACGGGCGCCGTCGCGTACCGCAGCCTGGCCCGCGAGTTCATCGACCGATTTGGCGCGTGAACGGGACCGCTAATGGTGAGGCGCCACCGCAGAACGGCTTCCAGGTACGCCTGACCAATTTCGAGGGGCCGTTCGATCTGCTGCTGCAGCTGATCTTCGCCCACCGGCTCGACGTGACCGAGGTGGCGCTGCACCAGGTCACCGACGACTTCATCGCCTACACCCGGGCGGTCGGTTCCCAGATGCAGCTGGAAGAGACCACGGCGTTCCTGGTGGTCGCCGCGACGTTGCTCGATCTGAAGGCGGCCCGGCTGCTGCCGGCGGGACAGATCGACGACGAAGAGGACTTGGCGCTGCTGGAAGTCCGCGACCTGCTGTTCGCCCGGCTGCTGCAGTACCGCGCGTTCAAGCACGTCGCGGAGATGTTCGCCGAGCTGGAGGCCACCGCGCTGCGTAGCTATCCGCGCGCGGTGTCGCTGGAGGACCGGTTCACCGAACTGCTCCCCGAGGTGATGCTCGGCGTCGACGCCGAACGGTTCGCCGAGATCGCAGCGATCGCGTTCACCCCGCGGCCAGTGCCGACGGTGGCCACCGAGCACCTGCACGACCTGCAGATCTCGGTGCCCGAGCAGGCTCAAAAATTGCTGACAATGCTGGAAGCGCGGGGCACGGGTCACTGGGCGACGTTCTCCGAGCTGGTCGCGGACTGTCAGGCGCCGATGGAGGTCGTCGGACGCTTCCTGGCGTTGCTCGAACTGTATCGGTCCCGGGCGGTAGCATTCGACCAGTCGGAGCCGCTTGGCGTGCTCCAGATTTCATGGACCGGCGAACGTCCGGCCAGCGAAGCCTTGGTAGAAGTGCGGGACGAATCATGACCGAAGAGCTGCCCGACGTCGACCTCGACGTCGGGATCCCGGACATCGCCGAGGCCGAGCCGATGGATGCCGACGAACTCGGCTCCGTGCTGGAGGCGCTGCTGCTGGTGGTGGACACCCCGGTCACCGTCGAGGCGCTGGCCGCGGCCACTCAGCAACCTGTCTACCGCGTCGCCGCCAAGCTGCAGCAGCTGGCCGACGAACTCACCGAGCGCGACAGCGGCATCGACTTGCGGAAAACCAGCGAGGGCTGGCGGATGTACACCCGGGCCAGGTTCGCGCCCTACGTGGAGAAGCTGCTGCTGGACGGCGCGCGCTCCAAACTCACCCGGGCCGCCCTGGAGACGCTGGCCGTGGTGGCCTACCGCCAGCCCGTCACGCGCGCCCGGGTGAGCGCGGTTCGCGGTGTGAATGTGGACGCCGTGATGCGCACCCTGCTGGCGCGCGGCCTGATCACCGAGGCGGGTGTCGACGACGACACCGGCGCGGTGACCTTCGCCACCACCGAACTGTTCTTGGAGCGCTTGGGACTGACGTCGCTGGCCGACCTTCCCGATATCGCGCCGCTGCTTCCGGATGTCGACGCGATCGAGGACCTCAGCGAATCACTGGACAGCGAGCCACGTTTCATCAAACTTGCGGGCGGTCAGGCACCCGAGCGGGCGCTGTCGTTCGACGTGGATCAGGATTGATGGTCCAGCCGGAGGAGCCCCGGGGGACACGGTTACAAAAAGTGTTGTCCCAGGCCGGGATCGCGTCGCGGCGGGCCGCAGAGAAATTGATCATCGACGGTCGCGTCGAGGTGGACGGGCAGGTGGTGACCGAGTTGGGTACCCGGGTCGACCCGGATGTCTCGGTGATCCGCGTCGACGGGGCCAGGGTGGTCGTCGACGACTCGATGGTGTACCTGGCGCTGAACAAGCCGCGCGGAATGCACTCGACTATGTCCGACGATCGCGGCCGGCCCTGTATCGGCGACTTGATAGAGCGCCGGGTACGCGGCAACAAGAATCTGTTTCACGTCGGGCGGCTGGATGCCGACACCGAGGGGCTGATCCTGCTCACCAACGACGGCGAGCTGGCACACCGGTTGATGCATCCCTCCCACGAGGTGCCCAAGGCCTATCTGGCGACGGTGACCGGTTCGGTCCCGCGCGGGCTGGGAAAGAAGCTGCGGGCCGGCATCGAGTTGGAGGACGGCCTTGCGCACGTCGACGATTTCGCGGTGGTGGATGCCATTCCGGGAAAGACGTTGGTGCGGTTGACGTTACACGAAGGACGCAATCGCATTGTGCGCCGGCTGCTGGCGGCCGCGGGCTTCCAGGTGGAGTCGCTGGTGCGCACCGACATCGGCGCGGTGTCGCTGGGGAAGCAGCGGCCAGGTAGCATCCGGGCGTTGCGGCTTGACGAGATAGGGCAACTGTACAAAGCGGTGGGCCTGTGAGCGCAGATGTCGTCGTCGCTATCGACGGACCGGCGGGGACCGGAAAATCCTCGGTATCAAGGGGAGTGGCACGCGCACTGGGTGCACGCTACTTGGATACCGGGGCGATGTATCGAATCGTGACGCTGGCGGTACTGCGCGCCGGAGTCGGGCCGACGGACGCCGAAGCCGTCGAGAAGATCGCCTCGAAGGTGCGGTTGTCGGTGAGTTACGACCCCGACGGGATCAGCTGTTACCTTGCCGGAGAAGATGTTTCGACTGAGATCCGGGGTGACGAGGTAACCGGAGCGGTTTCGGAGGTGTCGTCGGTTCCTGCCGTGCGTACCCGGCTCGTCGAGCTGCAGCGGGCCATGGCGACGGGCCCGGGCAACGTCGTTGTCGAGGGCCGAGACATCGGGACCGTGGTGTTGCCCGATGCGCCGGTGAAGATTTTCTTGACGGCGTCGGCGGAAACCCGCGCCCGGCGGCGCAACGACCAGAACGTCGCGGCCGGCCTGGCCGACGACTATGAGGGCGTGCTGGCCGACGTGCGTCGCCGCGACCATCTGGATTCCACCCGGCCGGTGTCACCGCTGCGCGCGGCTTCGGACGCGGTGATCGTCGACACCAGCGACATGACCGAGGCGCAGGTGATCGCCAACTTGCTGGAGTTGGTCAAGCAGCGAAGCGGGGCAGTGCGGTGACCCAGGACGGCACCTGGACCGACGAAAGTGACTGGGAGTTCGTCGATTCCGCTACCGAGGAGCCCGGTCTAGCGCCGGTGGTGGCGGTGGTGGGCCGGCCCAATGTCGGTAAGTCGACGCTGGTGAACCGGATCCTGGGCCGGCGTCAAGCGGTGGTGCAGGACGTTCCCGGCGTCACGCGCGATCGGGTCTCCTACGACGCGCTGTGGACCGGACGCCGGTTTGTCGTACAGGACACCGGCGGTTGGGAGCCCGACGCCAAGGGCCTGCAGCAGCTGGTGGCCGAGCAGGCGTCGGTGGCCATGCGCACCGCCGACGCGGTGATCCTGGTGGTCGATTCGATTGTCGGTGCCACCGCCGCCGATGAAGCCGCGGCCCGCATCCTGCTCCGTTCGGGTAAGCCGGTCTTCCTGGCCGCCAACAAGGTTGACAGTGAGAAGGCCGAAGCCGACGCGGCAGTATTGTGGTCGCTGGGGCTGGGGGAGCCGCACGCGATCAGCGCGATGCACGGTCGCGGCGTAGCTGATCTGCTCGACGAGGTACTGGCCGCGCTACCCGAGGTGTCCGAAGCGGCACCGGCGGCGGGCGGCCCCCGGCGGGTGGCGCTGGTCGGCAAGCCCAACGTCGGCAAGAGCTCGTTGCTGAACAAGCTCGCGGGCGACCAGCGTTCGGTGGTGCATGAGGTCGCCGGGACCACGGTGGATCCGGTGGACTCACTCATCGAATTGGGCGGCAAGGTATGGCGTTTCGTCGACACCGCGGGTTTGCGACGCAAGGTCGGCCAGGCCAGCGGGCATGAGTTCTACGCTTCGGTGCGCACCCACTCGGCCATCGATGCCGCCGAGGTGGTGATCGTGTTGATCGATGCGTCCGAGCCGCTGACCGAGCAGGATCAGCGGGTGCTGTCCATGGTCATCGAAGCCGGACGGGCATTGGTGCTGGCATTCAATAAGTGGGATCGGGTCGACGAGGATCGGCGCGAGCTGCTGGAGCGCGAGATCGACCGCGAACTGGTGCAGCTGCGCTGGGCGCAGCGGGTCAACATCTCCGCCAAGACAGGGCGAGCGGTTCAGAAACTGGTGCCGGCGATGGAGGCCGCGCTGGAGTCGTGGGACACCAGGATCGCTACCGGCCCGCTGAACACCTGGATCAAGGAAATAGTGGCGGCCACGCCGCCCCCGGTGCGTGGTGGCAAGCAGCCGCGCATCTTGTTCGTCACCCAGGCCACCGCCAGGCCGCCGACGTTCGTGCTGTTCACCTCGGGTTTTCTCGAGGCTGGGTATCGACGGTTCCTGGAGCGGCGGCTGCGCGAGACGTTCGGGTTCGAAGGCAGTCCGATCCGGATCAACGTGCGGGTGCGCGAAAAGCGGGGCACGAAACGCCGCTGAGCGCCCGACGGTGCGCTCACGTACTTGAGTGTGCGTCGATGGCGGAAATCCAGCGATTTTGAAGCCCTCCGCGCACGCCCAACGCCCAGAGCGCACACTCGAAACGCGTCCCGAGGCCATGGCCGGTTCACCGTACGTCTGCGGTAGGCTTTCGACCTGCTGCTGGTGCACTCGCCGGCAACCGGGCTGTGGCGCAGTTTGGTAGCGCACTTGACTGGGGGTCAAGTGGTCGCAGGTTCAAATCCTGTCAGCCCGACGCACAACAGCATTTGACCTGCATGTTTTAACTTTCGCCTCACTGACGTCAGTCGAAATGTGGGACCACTT
Organism: Mycobacterium sp.; assembly: GCA_035552295.1. Taxonomy (GTDB): domain Bacteria; phylum Actinomycetota; class Actinomycetes; order Mycobacteriales; family Mycobacteriaceae; genus Mycobacterium. The sequence continues at coordinate 5,270 of DASZLQ010000013.1, forward strand.
TGGGACCACGCGCTACATAGGTTCAGATGTGATGTTGCGTCACGGCCCACGTTTAGCATCTGAGCGTTCAACGATGTTTGCGCCCGCGGCGGCGGCCAAGCTTTCTCTTTGATGACAACCCTGCCTGAATCCAGATATCCGGCTAGACGACGTGGCGTGGGAACGGCTGCGGCACGTTCCACCCGAAGAGCCGCCCGATGAGATGAGGGATCCGGTGAATCGGCATCGACTCACTCCCGACGCTGCCGGCTCCCAGCGAGAAGGCTGCATCGGGGGCACCTGA
>DASZLQ010000014.1:0-15652 GCA_035552295.1 Mycobacterium sp.
CGCGACGCAGCAGCGCCATCGCGCGCTCGATGCGCCGCGTCATCAAATACGAGTACGGCGACTCCCCGTAGGCGCGCCGGAACTCCCGGCTGAGGTGCCCGGCGGACATGTGCACCCCGCTTGCGAGCGCCTCGACGTTCAGCGGCTGCGCGTAGTCCCGGTCGATGCGGTCTCGGACGCGACGCAGCCGCGTGAGGTCGCGCAAGTGCTGCTCGGCCGAGCTACCGGTCACCTGGGTGATGCTGCCACGTTCGGCCGACCGTGTCAGTCGGTGGGATTCTTCGCCGCGGTGATCGCGGAACGTACCGCCGAAAAGCATTCAGCCGCCGCGGCTTCGGGGCCGAGCCCGACGTCGAAGCTGCCGGTTTGATCACCGGGAAAGCCGGTGATCGTGAATCCCGTTGCGTCGCTTGCCGCGGGGTTCAGCGCCGCACGCAGGCCGAGGCCGGGAGCCACCGATGCTTGCTGCAACGGTAATGACAGAACCGCGGTTCCGCGTTTTGCGCCGTCGATGACGACGAGGATTGGGTTGGATGCAGGACCACCGCGGTCCAGTGCTCTTCGTCAGGGTCGGACGGATTTGCCCGGCGCCGTAGCAGCTTCCCGAATGCCGAACTGGCCGGTGAGTTTTCGCTATGGGTCATCCACAGCCGGACATTCCTGAGGTCGATCTGTCGGGACTCGGCGTGTTCGGCCAGCTTCGTGCTGATGCGGGGCGGAAGCTCACCGAGCTGCACCGGCTGGGCATGGCGCTCATACATCGGCATGGGTGAATCTTGCGCAACGCGTCACTAGCCGACGACGTCCGGGTGGAACTTTGTCGCCATCCGGCGAATCCCTTCGCGCCAGTCGACCGTCGTGCCCCCGATGAGTTCGTGCATCTGGGTCACGTCAGTGGGATTACCGCGCAGCGCCTGGGCGGTCTCTTCGAACACCGGTTCCTTGCCGACCAGCGAGCCGAGGTAACCACACCACTCCTGGAGGCTGACGGCCTGGTCGCCGCACCAGTTGACCGTGGTCGCCGGTACCGACGCCACTTCGAGCAGCTTCGGAATGGTCGCGATGATGTCGTCCTCGTGGATCGGGTTGTAGCGGGCGGGACCGCCGCCGGGCGGCACCGGAATCGGAATGCCGGCCAGGATCATCTCCATGTGGTAGTACGGCCAGCCGCCGTTGTCGCCGTACGGGACGTTGAGCCGGGCGATGGTGGTGGGCACGCCGAGCGCGCGTGCCATCGTCCGAGCGACGACCTCCCCGGCGATCTTGGAAATGGAATAAGTCGGGAACAAGGGTTTGTGGTTGTCGCCCAGGGCCGCGCGCTCGGTGCGGGGTTCGTCGTCCGGCGGGTCATAGACGGCCGCTGACGAACAGTGCAGGAATCCTTTTGCATTGCGGCAGTGGGCCATAAGAAGGCCGACGGACTCCGCGTTGGCCCCCAGATCCTTGTCCCAGTTGCCGCTTTTGGCTACGGCCAGATTGAGGACGTAGTCGAAGTCGGACGGGATTCCGGCGAAGTCCCCAGCGGCCAGGTTGACGGTCTCGCACCGCACCCCCGTCTTCTCGAGTGCTTCACGAGCCGTGGTGTTGGTGAACCGGGCGATACCCCAGACCTCGTTGTCGACCGCCAGGGCCTGGGCAATGGGAATAGCCACTTGTCCGGTCGGACCGGTGATCAGGATCTTGTAGCCGCGCATGCGCTGATGGTAAGCCACCGCCCGGTGGCAGGAAGCCAGCCCAGATGCCTATTATTTGCGTATGCATGCAGATAACAGTATTGCCCACGTTCAGGCCCATGACCATGACTATCCGCATGGTCTGCGTGGGGCAATAAAAGAGATCTTCGCCCCGCATTCCCACGGCGCCGCCGACAGCATCGACGATGCCCTGGAATCCAGCGTTGCGGGGATCCGAGCGGTCAAGATCAGCCTGGTGGTACTCGGGTTGACTGCGATCATCCAGCTCGTCGTCGTGGTGCTCTCTGGATCTGTTGCGCTGGCTGCCGATGCCATCCACAACTTCTCCGACGCGCTTACCGCCGCGCCCTTGTGGATCGCATTCGCGTTGGGCGCCAAGGCCGCCACGCGTCGCTACACCTACGGGTTCGGTCGTGCCGAGGATCTGGCCGGGGTGTTCGTCGTCGCGACGATAACTCTGTCGGCGATCGTTGCCGGATACCAGGCCATCATGCGGCTAACCCATCCCGAACCGATTGAGCACGTCGGTTGGGTTGCCCTGGCCGGGTTGATCGGATTCGTCGGGAACGAATGGGTAGCCCTCTATCGCATGAGGGTCGGACGGCGGGTCGGTTCGGCCGCACTGGTCGCGGACGGCCTGCACGCCCGCACCGACGGGTTGACATCCTTGGCGGTACTGTTGTCGGCCGGCGGTGTGGCGCTTGGATTCCCGCTGGCCGATGCGATCGTCGGCTTGGCCATCACCGTGGCGATCCTGGCCGTGCTGCGCACCGCGGCGCGCGACGTGTTCCGTCGTTTACTCGATGGTGTGGACCCCGCGATGGTCGAGGTCGCCGAACAAGCATTAGCGGCCCAACCCGGGGTGCAAGCGGTGTGCAGTGTGCGGATGCGCTGGATCGGGCACCGCCTGCACGCGGATGCCGAACTTGACGTCGACCCCACCCTCAACCTGGCGCAGGCGCACCGCATCGCCCACGACGCCGAACACGAACTGACGCACGCCGTCCCGAAACTCACCACCGCGTTGATCCACGCCTACCCCGCCGAGCGCTAATTGGCGTAGTGTCCGGAGGCCATGGCCGATGCGATCCATTTCGTCGAGGCGAATGGGCTCAAATTCGCCTATCTCGAAGAGGGCTCCGGGCCTCTTGTGCTGATGCTGCACGGGTTCCCGGACACGGCGCACACGTGGGACGATCTTCGCCCGCGCATCGCCGCCAACGGATACCGCGCGGTCAGCCCGTTCATGCGCGGGTACCACCCCAGCGCGATCCCGGATCGCGACACCGATCAAGAGACGCTGGCGCGCGATCCGCTTGCGCTCATCGACGCGCTCGGCGCACGCGACGCCGTCGTCATCGGGCACGACTGGGGCGCCTCGGCCGCGTACGGCGCTGCGGCGCTGGGCCCGGACCGAGTGAAAAAGCTAATCGTCGTGGCCATTCCCCATCCGGCGGCACTCAAGCCGTCGCTGAAAAAGCTTTGGGGGGCTCGTCACTTCGCCGTGTACAAGTTGCCGGGGGCATCGAACCGCTTCGCGCGCAACGACTTTGCGGCGCTTCCCGCCATCTATCGGCGTTGGTCCCCGACGTGGAAGCCCGATCCCGAAGAGTTCGACTCCGCGCGCGCGTGCTTCTCCAACCGGGCGAGCTTGAACGCGGCATTCGGCTATTACCGAAAGCTCTCCCCCATCCCCAGCGCATCGCTGCGGACGCGGATCACGGTGCCAACGGTTGTCTTTGCCGGGCTCGACGATCCCGTCGTCGAGCCCTCCGATTATCGAGGCGCCGCCCGGATGTTCGAGAACGAGTACACCGTCGAGGAAGTCCCGGGTGGGCATTTCATGCACCGCGAGCATCCCGAAGCGTTCGCCGCGCGGCTGTTGGCTCATCTGTAGATCGAGTTGTCGGCCAGGGCACGACTTCTGCGCCTTCTGCTGTCACAGCCCCGGCTGGTCGTCGATGATGCCCAGCCATATCTGTGCGACGTCGATAGCGACTTTCTCGCTGATGAAGGCGTGTTGGGTTCCGGTGTAGATGTCGCGGAAACCCCGCTCGAGGCGGCTGCCCTCGCGGATCGAGCTGGTGCCGGCGACCAGATGGGCCCACTCGGCGCAACCGCGGGCCGTGTCGGTGGCATAGACGGCGGCCACCCGCATGTCTGCGCGCAAGGCCGGCGTCAGATCTTCTCCCGCGGACACCGCCGCCTCGGCAGCGGTGAACGAGTCGAGCACCAGAAGACGGGCGGCACGCCAGGCCGCGCGGTGGTGTGCCAGTCCCCTTTGGAACGTGGGGCGGCTGGCCAAGGAAGCCATGTCGCTCATCCGGAATTTCGTTGCGGCCAGTTCCTGGACATCGTCGAGCATGCTCTTGGCGACGCCCAGTGCCCATGACGCGTGGCCGGCGGCGGTGACCGGCATCAGCCCCATGCGGGTGGCCGGTGACGTACCGCGGTATGGCTGCCTGACGAAGAGTTCGAAGGTACGGCGCGCGGGCACGAACACTCCCTCGGCGCTGTAGTCATAGGATCCTGTTCCCTTGAGCCCCTGTACGAACCAGCCGTCGTTGAAGCTGATCTCGTCCCGCGGAACGACGGCGACCCGCATCTCGGGGAAGCCTTCACTGATCCAGCGCATTTCGCCGTTGTCCATCGGCAAAAATCCGGCCGCGATGTACTGCGAGTGACCGATGCCCGAGCCGAAGTTCCACGACCCGTTCAACAGATAACCGCCGTCGGCCGCGGTCCCCTGCCCGTTAGGAAAAAACTGGCCTCCCAGGGTGACTCGGTTGTCGTGCGCGGCAAAAACCTCGGCGAAGCCTTCGTCGGGCAGATATGCCGCGGCGGCGAACGAGGACGGCAGGTTGGCGATGCCGATCCACCCGAATGAGCCGTCCTGCCAAGCCATTTCGATCCATGTTTCGATCATCTCGGCGAAAGATGGTTCGACTCCACCGGCCACGACAGGGTTGAACGCCGACATCAGCCCACTGGCCCACATTTCCTCGACAATCGCGGGGGTCAACGTGCGCATCCGCTCGGATTCCGCGGCTTCGTGTCGCACCAGATCCCGCATACCGCGAGCCAGCGAAACGACCCGGTCATCCGTCTCGGCTATCGACGTCATTGGCCCATTCCCATCATCGATTGCAGTGCGACAGCGTCAGCGGGAACGCTGATACCGGTGACCGTACCAACCACTCGCTCGAAGTCTGTGGAATTTGGTGGCCCGTGCAGCCGCAAAGGCAAAGCAGCCCTACCGTGTGTTTGTGCGATGGATCGTTGACGGCATGAATGTGATCGGAAGTCGGCCTGACGGTTGGTGGAAGGACCGCGGCCGTGCCATGGTCACGCTGGTGGACAAGCTCGACCAATGGGCGTCCGGTCGAGGAGAGACGGTGACGGTGGTGTTTGAGCGGCCGCCGTCGGCGGCCATCACTTCAACGGTCGTCGAGATCGCGCACGCGCCCAGAGCGGCCGCGAATTCCGCCGACGACGAGATAGTCCGGCTGGTTCAGGCCGATGATTGTCCGCACGACATTCGTGTGGTGACATCGGACAGAGTGCTGAACGACCGGGTTCGTACGTTGGGTGCATCCGTGTACCCGGCGGAGCGGTTCCGTGACCTCGTCGATCCGCGGGGCCAGTGAGTGACGGAAGCGCGACCGGGGCCGGTTAGCTCGGATGGGTGTTGACTTGGAACTCGACCCGCTCGCCGTCCACCTTGGTGATGCTCATGTTTGCGACGTAGGCCTTGCCCTCGGAGCCGGTGAAGTGACGGTCAAACTGTCCGCCCACCTTGGCTTCCACTCCGGATGGGCAATGCACATCGGACGGATGAAAGCCCGTTTGCCTGGAGACGACGTCGACGACGGATTGCGCTGCGCCGTCGGGTTTGACGGCCGCCTTGGAACTACAGCCGGTCGGCTGCAGAACGACCAGGCCGACGAGTATCCCGGTGACGACTCGGACGCCGGCACTTCGGATGACATAGTGGGGTCGCACCCGTGCTCCTTTGCCGCCATCCCGCGAAAGTTCTAGCCCACCGCCGCCAGCGCCGCGTCATAGTTTGGCTCCTGGGCGATCTCTGGCACCAACTCCGTGTACGCGACGTTGCCGTCCGCGCCGATTACGACCACCGCCCGCGCGAGCAGTCCGGCCATGGGGCCGTCGACGATGCTGACGCCGTAGTTGTCGCCAAAGCTGTCGCGGAACGCCGACCCCGTTTTCACGTTCTCGATGCCCTCGGCGCCGCAGAATCGCGCCTGCGCAAACGGCAGATCTTTCGACACGCACAACACCGACGCACCGCCGGCGGCCGCACGCTCGTTGAACGTCCGCACGCTCGTCGCGCACACCGGTGTATCGATCGACGGAAAGATGTTCAGCACCACGGGCTTACCACTGAACTGGTCGTTGCTGACCGCACCCAAATCCGAACCGGTCAAATTGAAGGCCGGGGCTTGAGATCCGACGGCAGGCAGCTCGCCGACAGTGTTGATCGGGTTTCCACGCAAGGTTATCTGTGCCATGGCCACAGTCTGCCAAGCCTTAAAGGGGCGCCCGGGGCCAGGTCGGCATGTCCTAATTTGTGGGCTACATGGCATAGACGACATGCCTGTGGTTGGCGAACACTGAATCCATGGCTCGCAAGGTGGTTATCGTCGGCTTTTCCGGCGTGCAGGCACTCGATGTGGTGGGCCCGCACGACGTCTTCACCACCGCATCACTACTGACCGGTGGCGGCTACGACGTCGTTGTGGCCTCCGCCGACGGTCAGCCGGTCAGCACCGCGACTGGCCTGGCGTTCGTGGCGGCGCCGCTGCCGGATCCGGATGAGTCGGTGGACACCGTCGTCCTGCCCGGCGGCGGTGGCGTCGACGACGCACGAACCGACAGCGAGCTCGTGACATGGATCAAGGCCGTCGCCGGCACTGCCCGCCGAATCGTCACGGTCTGCACCGGCGCATTCCTTGCGGCCGAGGCGGGGCTGCTGGACGGCTGCCGGGTGACCACGCACTGGGCGTTTGCCGGGCGGTTGGCCAGCGAATTCCCGGCCGTCGACGTCGATCCTGACCCGATCTTCGTCCGCAGCTCGGACACGGTGTGGACAGCCGCGGGCGTCACCGCTGGGGTCGACCTCGCGCTCTCGCTGGTCGAGGATGACTACGGCACTGAGCTGGCGCAGACGGTGGCCCGCTGGTTGGTGCTCTACTTGCGGCGCCCGGGAGGTCAGACGCAATTCGCGGCGCCGGTGTGGATGCCGCGAGCGAAACGGACTTCGATCCGCGATGTTCAGGAGGCCATCGAGGCTGAACCGGGTGGCTCGCACAGCATCGGCGAACTGGCCCGCCGGGCGACGATGAGCCCCCGCCACTTCACTCGCATCTTCACTGACGAGGTCGGTGAGGCGCCCGGCCACTACGTCGAACGTATCCGCACCGAAGCCGCGCGCCGACAGTTGGAAGAGACCGACGACACCGTCGTGGCGATCGCTGCGCGCTGCGGCTTCGGTACCGCAGAAACCATGCGGCGCAACTTCATTCGCCGCGTCGGTGTATCACCAGACCAGTACCGCAAGGCCTTCGCTTAGTTATTGGGGCCTTAATTCAGAGAGGACGACAGCGATGACCCAAATTGCCTTCGTGGCCTACCCCGGATTCACCGCGCTGGACATGATCGGACCCTACGAGGTGCTGCGAAACCTGCCGGGCGCCGAGGTGCGATTCGTCTGGCACGAGTCCGGACCGATCACCACCGACTCCGGCGTTCTGGTCATTGGTGCGACGCATTCGCTGGCCGAAACACCTTCACCCGACGTGATTCTGGTGCCCGGTGGGCCGTCGACGCCGGTGCACGCACGTGACGAGACGCTGCTGGACTGGCTGCGTCAGGCTCACCAGACCGCGAGCTGGACGACGTCAGTGTGTTCGGGCTCGGTGATCCTGGCGGCGGCCGGCCTGCTCGAGGGCCGTCGCGCAACCTCGCACTGGCTGACCATTCCCGCGCTGAAGGCATTTGGCGCTACCCCGGTCGCCGACGAGCGGATCGTGCACGAGGGCAACGTCGTCACGAGTGCGGGTGTGTCCGCCGGACTCGACCTGGCGCTGTGGCTGGCCGGCGAGATCGGCGGCGAGAGCCGCGCAAAGGCAATACAGCTCGCCATCGAATACGACCCGCAGCCACCATTCGACTGCGGCCACATGTCGAAGGCATCGGCGACCACGAAGGCCGCTGCGACGGCGCTACTGTCCAGGGACAGCATGAAGCCGGCCAACCTGAAGGCCGCCACGATGCTGGCATGGGAGCAGGCGCTAGGCAAGGTCCGGTCGCGACGGCGGAGGCGACAACCCGATCGCTCGTCCGCCTAGTTGCCGCGGAATAGGAGCCGCGAGCGTCACGCGTGTGCCGCCGGTCCGGCGGGCTCCGGCAATGGAAATAGGTGTCGGAACCTCTCGACGAGCGCACCGTTGCCGGAGAGGCGTAGCGACTCAGCGGCCAGCAACTGGTCTAGGTCATCGTCTGTGCGTAGCAACGAGAGCAGCGTGGCCTGATCGGTTTCCAGTGTGGCGTCCGGGTGATCGTTCTCCCCGCGAGTGAGGGTGAGCTCGCCGCCGGTGATGCGGAGCTGGAATGGCTGGTCGTCTAGGCGTATGGCGATTGTCGCGTCCAACCCCGTTGCCGCTCGGCGGTCGAAAAGGGCCGTCAAGGAAAGCATCAGAGAGTCGACGCCAAGTGGCGCGTCGTAGGGCATGGCCGGTGAGCGGCTCGCCCAGCGGGCCAGTCCGAGCACGGTCGGCGCCAACTCGGCTCCCCACGGCGTCAGTTCGTACACCCAGGACGCGCTGGGTGGGCTGAGCCGACGCCGACGCGTCACTTGCGCGTCGGTCAGCTCGCGCAACCGCTGGGTCAGCATGTCCGGGCCGGCACCGGGCAAGCCCGCCAGCAGATCGGTGAAGCGTTTCGGGCCCAGCAGTAGTTCGCGAACCACCAACAAGGCCCAGCGCTCGCCGACCAGATCCAGCGCATGGGCCACCGCGCAGCCGGTGTCATACCTGCGTTTACCTGCCATAAAATGCATGCTACCAGCCAGAAATTAAGAATTCCAAGTTATCGCTTGGAATTTCCAAGTAATCTGGTTAGCATCGAACTCGTCCCACTCCGAACGACCATCAAGGAGATGAAAGTCATGCCCGTATTCACCGTTGACGCACCTACCGGGGCGCCACAGAACGCCAAGCAGAAGATGTTGAAGGAGATCACCGACGCGCTCGATGAGGCCTACCCCATTCCCGATACCCGTGGGTGGCTGCGTGAGTACTCGGCTGAAAACGTGTCCCAAGACGGTCGCGTGCAAGCCGAGCCGGTGCGACCGGTGGTGTCCTTGGAGGCACCGGAACTGGCGAGTCTGGATGCCAAACGGAAGCTGGTGCAAAAGATCGAGTCGGCCGTCGGCGCGGCATACGACGGGATCGCCAATACCGAGGAAGTCCTCGTGCTGATTAATCACTACCCGTTACGGGACGTCGGCTGGAGAGGCAGTCTTCAATCCGACAAGCCTGAAATTGTTGCAGCCGTGGCCGCGCTGAATCGCTGAGATTCCCGCCCCAGCAATGCCCTCGCTGCTGGGCTCGGACCACGAGGCCGACGCGGCACCTTGGTCCGAGCCCGCCGGGTGGTGTCATCGAGGTGGACGAGCAGACAGTGACCGCGAAGTCGATGATCCTACGAGAAAGCCCAGACCTGAACCGCCCGCAGGTTTCCGATATCGTCTTGGGCCCGGTACCCGCCTGAGCCATTGCTCCGTATGTTTGACGTCATGATATCGAAATCCCCTGCGGCACAGCACGGTCGCGAGCATGGGTGCCAGCAGCAGCTAGGCGTTGGGCTGCAGGATCTCGTCAGACGCGAGCCGGCCGCCAGCCTGCATCCAGGCGGCAACGACTCCGGGCGCGTCACGGTTGGGGTTGTAGATGTCTTCCTCGCTGGAAAACAGGCCGTCACCGGCATAGACCAGTCGAGTCCAGTTCGGGAACCAGAACGGCTCAGCGTTGGGGTTCGTGGGGTGGTCGAGCAGATTCTTGATCATGACGACGACCGCGTCGTTGTCGTCGTCGTAGGCAATCCACCCGTTGGGAAAGCGCATGTGCGGGAAGGGAGCCATGACCGCGACGATCCAGTCCCGGACCGCCTCGCGCCCGCGAAAGACGCCGTAGTGATGCTCCGTGTAAACAACGTCCTCGGTGAATAGATCGGCAAAAGGTCGCCAGTCGCCCGACGCGCTGCATCCCTCGACCACCGTGGTGTAGTTCGCGACGGCTTGCTCAATTTCGGCCCTGGTGAATTTGCCCATGGCGGACACACTAGAACGTGTTCCGGTTGCAGGTGGCTCGTATGGATGGGGATATCAAATGAACGTGTTGAACTTGTTCAACCTGGACGGCAAGCGGGTCCTGGTGACCGGGGCGTCCAGCGGTATCGGCAAAAAAGTGGCCGAGGCATATCTACAAGCCGGGGCTCAAGTCGCCGTCGCGGCGCGGCATTCCGAGAACTTGGAGAAGGTCGCCGGAGAGATCGCGGCAGACGGTGGCGGCAAGGTCGTGCCCATTAGTTGCGACGTGACCCAGCCAGACCAGGTGAGCACAATGCTGGATCAGGTGACCGCGGAGTTGGGCGGCATCGATATCGCGGTCTGCAACGCCGGGATCATCACGGTCACCCCGATGCTGGAAATGCCCCTCGAAAAATTCCAGCGCATCCAGAACACCAATGTGACCGGCGTTTTTCTTACCGCCCAGGCCGCAGCCAGGGCAATGGTCCGCCAAGGACACGGCGGAGTCATTATCAACACCGCCTCGATGTCAGGCCACATCATCAACATCCCGCAGCAGGTTGGCCACTACTGCGCCTCCAAGGCGGCTGTCATTCATTTGACCAAGGCCATGGCGGTCGAATTCGCGCCGCACAAGATTCGGGTCAACAGCGTCAGTCCGGGCTACATCCTCACCGAGCTCGTCGAGCCCTACGCGGAGTACCACGCGCTGTGGGAGCCGAAGATACCGATGGGCCGCTTGGGCCAACCGGAAGAACTCATCGGCCTATACCTGTACCTGGCCAGCGAGGCATCGAGCTACATGACCGGTTCCGACATCGTGATCGACGGCGGATACTCCTGCCCTTGACGGCGCGGTCATGCGAGGACGCAGGGGCGGCCGAAGCGGGTTCGCACGCCAGGCGAAAACAGGGCACGCAACCGATCGCCGGCGGGTCGCACCTGGCCGGCCTTGCGCGTGTGCGCGCCCCATCGGGCGGTAAGCCAGACCTCCAGCGCCGTCGGTTCGATCACCTCACCGACGGCGATCGTCAGTCGGCTGTGCAGGCCGCGCCGCGGCCAGCGCCGCACGCTCTGATATGTGATGTGGTCGCCATGGCCTGAATCCGCATCCTCGCCCAGACGTACGGGACGCCGAGGCCAATCCGGGTGATGGGCACGACGGCCAGGCGAGCCGTTTCCAGCGATCGGAACAACACGCCGTGCCGTCCGGCGTCATCGATCGAGTAGAGCCGGACGTTGTTGGACGCTCTCGGGGGGCACCGGCGAATGGACGAAGGTCAGGTGGCTCCAGCGCTGGTCGAAGGTAACCGGACCAGGCAGGGGTGGGTATGACCGGGTACCCCACGAGGCCCGGATTCCCAGCCGATTCGGCGGGCTCGGGCATGGCCGAGCCCGACCCGGCGGTCATCCGATCATCGCGTGAACACAAGATGCGCTACCCCTCTAGCTGACCGGAGATCCCGCGCTCGATGCTGGCCTGTGTCGTGGACGGCAAAACGACCAGGCCATCGAGTTCTTTGCGCGCGAGGTCGTAGGCATTCTGGCGTTCCTGCGGCGCCGCAGCGGAGTCCGACGCTACGCGCAATAGGTTCTGGGCTCGGGCGATCCGGTGCTGGCCGTCCAGTGAGAAGTCGTTGCGGCGTCTGCGTATCGCCTCTGCCTCCGCGACATTGAAGGCGGTCACGTACTCCTCGACGGCGGACAGATAGTGCGCGGCGGCCTCTCGGTCATCGAGGAGATCTTCGGCTTTGACAGGGCGCAGGAAGTCCGCTCGGAGCTTGGCTTTGTGGAAGCCGATTGTGAGCGGATCACGCATGTCGGTCATGATCGGGAAGTCGAGAAGCTTGGCGAAGTCGAGCTCATAGTCGAGCCATCGTTTGTCCGTGCGGCTGTGCTCTTCTAGTACCCGCCTGAGCGACCGCCACTGAGCTGCTTGATTACTGGCGGTGCGTCCGGGGGGTTCGGCCACTTCCGCATCGTGCCGTGGCAGTCCCTGACCGTCATCCTCCGATTCCGCGGCTTGCGGCTTGTTGCCGCGAAACGCTTTCAGCGCACCGATGGCGATGCCCGCCAGCGGCAGGATCACAATCAAAAGCTCCGCCAAGCGGAACAACAGACCCACATCGCCAGGATGCCACCCGGACTCGGGCTGCACCGTCGTCGGCGGGATACGTTAATGCACGCCCAATACTCCGCTGAGGTATTCGGCGCGGCACGCCCGGCGGGCCAGCTTCCCGCTCGTGGTGCGCGGAATACCGCCGGCCGGCAGAAAACGCACGTCGGCCACCGCTAGACCATGTCGATGCGATACCGCCGCCCGGATCGCCTCGATCGCCGGCTGCGGATCGTCGCGGCCGGTGCCAGCGGCACGTTCGGCAACGATCACCAGGCGCTGGCCGGCATCCGAGGCGTGGGAGTCCTCTGCTGCCGGCCGTTCGGTCGCCGGCACCGAGAACGCCGTGACGTACCCACGTCGCACCATCGGCGAGGCCTCCGCCGCCGTGGCCTCGATGTCCTGCGGATAGTGGGTGCGGCCGTCGATGAGTACCAAGTCCGCTATCCGGCCGGTGATATAGAGCTCGCCGTCGAGATACACACCGAGGTCACCGGTCCGCAGCCACGCGCTTCCGGCCGCTGAACCCTCGGTGCGGCTGCCCTCCTCGAGCCGCGACCGCAACTGGGCGTGGAACGTCAGCTCGGTTTCTTCCGGGCGTCCCCAGTAACCCCGACCAACATTGGCGCCTTGCAGCCAGACTTCACCGACCGCACCATCGCGCAGTTCGGCGCCGGTATCGGGGTCGACGGTCACGGCCCACAGGCTGCGGGCGGTCCGACCGCATGACACCTGTGCCACCGCATTGGGAGCGTCGGCGGCGACGCGCACCGCTTGACCAGCCCCCAGTTGCTCACGGTCGAGATACGCAACGCTCGCCTCCGCGTCGTGGTCGATGGTTGCGACCATCAGCGTCGCCTCGGCGATGCCATACGACGGCTTGAACGCCGTGCGTGGCAATCCGTAGGGCGCGAACGCCTTGTTGAACGTGGTAATCGCCTCGATGCTGACCGGCTCGGATCCGATGATCAGCACCACGTTGCTGAGGTCGATGTCGTCCCCTGCCCCGGGTAGACCGCGCTGTGCTGCCCACTCGTAGGCGAAGTTGGGTGCGGCGGTGACCACGTTGCCCTGTCGCGACCCGTCGGCCAACGCCTGGATCCACCGCTGCGGCCGGCGGACAAACGCAGTCGGTGACATCAGCGTGGAGTGTCCGCCATACACCGCGGGAAAGCCGATCATCGACAGCCCCATGTCGTGGTAGAGCGGTAACCAGCTGACGCCGTGAGTGTTCCGGTTCAACAGGTCGATCGACAGGATCATCTGCACCAGGTTGGTGCCGACCGCCCGGTGGGTCATCTCCACACCGACCGGAGGGCGTGTCGAACCCGAGGTGTACTGCAAGTGGGAAACCTGGTCGGTATCCAGCTCGACAGGGGCGAACCGGTCTCCCGCCGAATCCGGTATCTGATCAATGACGATGAGTTGCGGCTTTCGCAGCTGCGGGAGGTTGAGCAGAAAGTTCTCGACCGCGTCTTTCGCCGCCGCCGTCGTTAGTACGACGGCGGGCTCCGAATCGCCAAGCGCCGTTTCGAGACGTTCAGCGTGGCCCGGCAGTTCTGGGGCGAACAGCGGCACCGCAATCGTGCCTGCCTTGATCGCCGCGTAGAAGCCCGCGACGTAGTCGATGCCCTGTGGTGCGAGGACCGCGACCCGGTCACCATGACCCGCGAACTGCTGCACGTGCGCACCGATTGCTTGTAATCGGACGCCCAATTGGGCCCACGTCATTTCAATGGCGTGTCCGTCAGACCGGGCGTAGTCCAGGTAGCGATACGCGACGTAGTCACCGACATTCGCGATGTTGCGCTCGATGAGGGATATCAGGGTGGTGCCTGGCGGCAACGCGACGCCGCCGTCGGCATCCTGGCACTCCTCGATCAGTAGCATGCCTTTTGGAGCCACGGAGTCCTGTCGGGAACCGTAATTCATAAGCGCATTCTAGGTGTCTGACGAAGAGGTGTTGTGCGCCAGCTTGAGTCGGCTACATCCAGAATTTGCCGAGTGAGTCGGCGAGGGCTTCCGGGTCTTGCTTATCGGTGTTGCAACTGATGGCCACCGACGTCGTTCGGTCCTTGCTGACGCGGAATGCCGTGACGGATCCGCCCCAGGCGCCGTCGTGATCGAGCATGCCGTTGGCCAGAGAATAAATTCCGGCGCCGTACCTGTCGCCGCCGCCAGGCCCGGTTGGCACCGCCCCGGCCAGTTGCGCGTCCATCAGCTTGGGTCCGCCTAAGCGGCCGGTTCGGTAGTTGTCCGCCCAATAGACCAGTTGGCTGGGCGTGGTTCGGATGCCGCCGTCGCCGACCTGCTCCCAGCCCGATTGGGTCGCCCGGTACCCCTCGCTGCCCTTCTCATACGGGATGGCTTTGTTGGGAATCTGCCCGGTCGGATCTACGACCATTGCCAGACTCAGCGGATGGAAGATCGTCTCGGTTAGGAACTGCGCCAGCGGTTCCCGCGAGATCCGGTGGACAATCTCGCCGAGCAGCAAGTAGTTGGAATTCGAGTATTCGAACCGCGAACCGGGTTGAAACTCCAGCTTCGGCACGCTGACCAACGCCTGCAGGGCTTGGTCTTCGGTCGTAGGGTCGCTGAACTGGAACCCCTGCGCCTCGAGCAGCCCGACGTACTCGGGGACGCCGCTTGTCTGGTGCATCAGCTGGCCGACGGTGATCGTGCTAGACCACGTTGGCAGTTCGGGAACGTATCGAGATAACGGGTCGTCGAGCGTTAGCTTGCCGGCATCAACCAGCAGCAGGAGCGCGGTGGCGGTGAATTGCTTGGATACCGAGGCGATGTCGAACACGGTTTGCGTGGTGATCGCGTCGCCAGTTGACATGTCCGCAACGCCGCGAACTCCTGCCCAGACGACTTTCCCCTTGACGCCTACCGCGGCCGAGCATCCCGGCGCGCCCACCTCGATAGCGTCGTTGAGCACGTTCTGGCTGCGGGTCATGGCGACGTCGTGGTTTGTTGCGTTGCCGGGCGTAGCGTTTCGACCACCGCCGCAGCTGCTGAGCGACAACACCGCCGCGAGAAGTAGCACCGATAGCCGCGTTACCATGTTGACTTACAACCTATTTCGCTCAAGCAGAGGTAGCGCTGCGGCGAGGCCGGCCTTGGTGGGTGCAGGTGGGGCTGAAACGGCATCGGCTTGACTCACAGGGTGAGTATGCGCTTGCCCTGGTCGGTGTGCGGGTCATTCGCCAGTCAGCCGACTCGATGCGCAGCTTGCGCGGTAAGGTACGCGCAATCCCATTCAGGGGTTTTCAGCTGTCTCATCGGGGAGTCGCGCATGGCGGGTCGGAAGTTTTCGTTCGAGGTCAACAAGACCAGTAGCGCGCCAGCCGCGACGTTGTTCCGCCTCGTGGCGGATGGAGCCAATTGGTCGAGCTGGGCCAAGCCGATCGTGCTGCACTCAAGCTGGGCGCGGCAAGGTGATCCGCCGCCCGGCGGCGTCGGAGCTATCCGCAAGGTCGGGATGTGGCCTGTGCTGGTACAGGAAGAGAC
>DASZLQ010000015.1:0-3916 GCA_035552295.1 Mycobacterium sp.
GAGGACGGGTGCCTCGATACCACTGATCTCACGGTCGAAGCGGCCCTCGGCCCAAGCCTGCTTGGCCTTGCGCTGCGAGTCGAAACCGAACTGGTCGATCTCCTCGCGAGTGATCCCGCGGCGCTTGGCGATTCGCTCGGCGGCGGTGAACTGGTCGGGCAGGTCGATGTCCCACGACGCGGGCCGCAGGATGCCGCGGTCGGGACCGGCGTTGGCGCCCAGACCGACACGGCTCATCGCCTCGATGCCGCAGGCGATGCCGACGTCGATGGCACCTGCCGCGATCAGGCCTGCGACCAGGTGGTTGGCCTGCTGACTGCTGCCGCACTGGCAGTCGACGGTGGTGGCGCCGACGTGTTCGGGGAGGCCCACGGTCAGCCACGACGTCCGGGTGATGTTGTTGGACTGCTCCGCGAACTGCGTGACGCAGCCGCCGACCAGCTGTTCGACGTCGCCGGCGTCGATGCCGGCCTTCTCCACCAGTGCCTTCTGCACCCCGCCCAGCAGCTCGGTGGCGTGCAGTCCTGACAGCCATCCGTTGCGTTTGCCGATCGGGCTGCGGGTCGCTTCGACGATTACCGGGTTACCCATGGGGCCAGGCTAGAACACGTTTCATTACTCTGACAAGCGAGGATGCTTTGGCGCCTTTTGTCTGCGGTGGAGGCATGTTTTACTGGCAGCACAGCATCACTAGGACGGCTAGTGTCCTGGGATCGCAGGTCATCGAGGACCGCAGTAAGGAGAATTAGCGTGCCCAGCCCGAATCTTCCACCCGGGTTCGATTTCACCGATCCCGACATCTACACCGAGCGGATCCCGGTCGAAGAGTTTGCCGAGCTCCGGGCGACCGAGCCGATCTGGTGGAACGAGCAGGCCCCGGGCCACGGCGGCGGGTTCAACGACGGCGGCTTCTGGGCGATCACCAAGCTCGACGACGTCAAGGAGATCTCGCGGCGCAGCGACGTCTTCTCCAGCTACGAGAACTGCGTGATCCCGCGGTTCAACAACGACATCGCGCGCGAGGACATCGAGCTGCAGCGGTTCGTCATGCTCAACATGGACGCGCCGCACCACACTAGGCTGCGCAAGATCATCTCCCGCGGCTTCACGCCGCGCGCCGTCGGACGCCTGGAGGACGAGCTCAGGGAGCGCGCCCAGAAGATCGCCCGGGACGCGGCGACCGCTGGTTCTGGTGACTTCGTCGAGCAGGTGTCCTGCGAGCTGCCGCTGCAGGCGATCGCCGGCCTGCTTGGGGTGCCGCAGGAGGACCGCGAAAAGCTCTTCCGCTGGTCCAATGAGATGACCGGCAATGACGATCCCGAGTATGCCGACATCGATCCTAAGACGTCGTCATTCGAGGTGCTCAACTACGCGCTGCAAATGGCCGCGGTGAAGGCCGAGAATCCCGGTGACGATATCGTCACCACGCTGATCAACGCCGACATCGACGGTGAAAAGCTTTCCGACGACGAGTTCGGCTTCTTCGTGATGATGCTCGCGGTGGCCGGCAACGAGACCACCCGGAACTCCATCACGCAGGGGATGATGGCGTTCGCCGACCACCCCGACCAGTGGGAACTGTTCAAGAAGGAGCGCCCGGAGACCGCCGCCGACGAGATCGTCCGCTGGGCCACCCCGGTCAGCTGTTTCCAGCGCACCGCGCTGGAGGACTACGAGTTGTCGGGCGTGCAGATCAAGAAGGGCCAGCGGGTGGTGATGTTCTACCGCTCGGCCAACTTCGACGAAGAGGTCTTCGAGGATCCGTTCACGTTCAACATCTTGCGAAATCCCAACCCGCACGTCGGTTTCGGCGGTACCGGCGCGCATTACTGCATCGGCGCCAACCTGGCCAAGATGACGATCAACCTGATCTTCAACGCCGTCGCCGACCACATGCCCGACCTCAAGCCGCTGTCGAAGCCGGAGCGGCTGCGCTCGGGCTGGCTCAACGGCATCAAGCGCTGGGAGGTCGACTACACCGGCAAGTGCCCGGTGGCGCACTGATGGACTTCGACCTCACCGCGACACAACAGGCCGTCGCCGACGTTGTCACGTCGGTGCTGGACCGGGATAACTCGTGGACGGCCTTGGTTGACGGGGGAGTGACGGCGCTGCCGGTACCGGAACGCCTCGGTGGCGACGGCGTGGGGCTGCCCGAGGTCGCCACGGTGCTGACCGAAGTGGGTCGCCACGGCGCCATCACGCCGGCGCTGGCCACCCTGGGCCTGGGCGTGGTGCCGCTGCTCGACCTGGCGTCCGATGAGCAGCAGGACCGTTTCCTCGCCGGGGTCGCCAAGGGCGGGGTGCTGACCGCGGCGCTCAACGAACCCGGTACGGCGCTGCCCGACCGCCCCGCCACCACCGTTGTGCACGGCCGGCTGTCGGGCACCAAAGTCGGTGTCGCATATGCCGAACAAGCGGATTGGATCATCGTGGCGGTCGACAGCGCCGTCGTGGTGGTGTCGCCGAAGGCCGACGGGGTGCAGCTGGTGCGCACGCCGACGTCGAACGGCTCGGACGAGTACACGGTCACGTTCGCCGACGTCGCGGTCCCCGACGCCGATGTTCTGGCGGACGCGACAGCGCACCGAGTCAATCAGCTGGCATTGGCAGCGATCGGGGCGTACGCCGACGGGCTGGTGGCGGGCGCGCTGCGACTGACCGCCGACTATGTGGCCAACCGGAAACAGTTCGGCAAGCCACTGTCCACCTTCCAGACCGTGGCAGCCCAGCTGTCCGAGGTCTACATCGCCTCGCGCACTATCGATTTGGCCGCCAAGTCGGTGGTGTGGCGACTTTCCGAAGGCCGGGACGCAGACGACGACCTCGACGTGCTCGGGTACTGGATCACGTCGCAGGCGCCGCCGGTGATGCAGACCTGCCATCATCTGCACGGCGGCATGGGGATGGACATCACGTATCCGATGCACCGCTACTACTCCACGATCAAAGACCTGACCCGGCTGCTGGGCGGGCCTTCTCATCGTCTCGACCTGGTGGGAGCGCAATGTTCATCGAACTGACCCCGGAGCAGCGACAGCTGCAAGCCGAGATACGGCAATACTTTTCGAATTTGATCTCGTCCGACGAGATGAAGGAGATGGAGAAGGACCGGCACGGCGCCGCATACCGCGCGGTGATCCGGCGGATGGGCCAGGACCGCATGCTCGGCGTCGGGTGGCCAAAAGAGTTCGGCGGACACGGCTTCGGCCCGATCGAGCAGCAGATCTTCGTCAACGAAGCCCACCGGGCCGACGTGCCATTGCCCGCCGTCACGCTGCAGACGGTAGGACCGACCCTGCAGGTCTTTGGCAATGAGATGCAGAAGAAGAAGTTCTTGCCGGCGATACTGGCCGGCGAGGTGCACTTCGCGATCGGCTACACCGAGCCGGAGGCGGGAACCGACCTGGCGTCGTTGCGGACCACCGCCGTCCGCCAGGGCGACGAGTACATCGTCAACGGCCAGAAGATCTTCACCACCGGCGCACACGATGCCGATTACATCTGGCTGGCCTGCCGCACCGACCCGGAAGCCGTTAAGCACAAGGGCATTTCGATCCTCATCGTCGACACGAAGGATCCCGGCTACTCCTGGACGCCGATCATCCTGTCCGACGGCGCCCATCACACGAACGCGACGTACTACAACGACGTGCGGGTGCCTGCCGACATGCTAGTGGGTGAGGAGAACGGCGGATGGCGGCTGATCACCACGCAGCTCAACAACGAGCGGGTGATGCTCGGTCCGGCGGGCCGGTTCGCCGCCATCTACGACCGCGTGCACGCATGGGCGTCCAAGCCGGGTGGTGACGGCGTCACGCCGATCGATCACGACGACGTCAAGCGCGCCCTTGGCGAGATTCACGCGATGTGGCGGATCAACGAGTTGCTCAATTGGCAGGTGACCGCAGCGGGC
>DASZLQ010000016.1:0-19190 GCA_035552295.1 Mycobacterium sp.
TAGCGATATACAACAGCGAGACCATCACCGAATGCGCCGTGGCGCGCTTCGACGCCCACGGCGCGCTCGCTAACGCCGACGAAGCGGTGGGCGAGTTGGTCAACACGACGGGATCGGGCTTCTTTACCGGCTACTACAACGACCCCGAGGCCAACGCCGAACGCATGCGCCACGGCATGTACTGGTCCGGAGACCTCGCGTACCGAGACGCCGAGGGCTGGATCTACCTCGCCGGCCGCACCACCGACTGGATGCGGGTGGACGGCGAGAATCTGGCCGCGGCTCCAATCGAACGACTCTTGTTGCGGCACAGCGCCATCAACCGCGTCGCGGTCTACGCCGTCCCTGACGGGCATGTCGGCGATCAGGTGATGGCCGCGATTGTGCTCAACGAAGGCCGCACCCTCGATGCTGATTCATTCGAGGCATTTCTCAATGCGCAACCCGACCTGTCCCCCAAGGCCCGGCCACGATACGTCCGCAACGTCGCCGACCTTCCCAGCACCGCCACCCATAAAGTGCTTAAGCGCCAGCTGATTGCCCAAGGAACGGCCACAGCCGAGGGCGAAACCCTTTGGGAGCGCGAACCGCGCGGGACCGCCTACCGGGCGGCATCGGAGACGACTAGTCCTTGGGTGCCCGACGGCGGATCTGCCCCTTCGACCGTCGCACCCGCTTGACCGGATCTCGGGTTGTCCCGCTGGCGATCTCGTCGCGCAGCTGCGCAATGTTGGAGATCTCTGCGTACAAACCACGGATTGCGTAGTCGAGGACGGCGAAGGAGAAACGCTGATCCGGATCGTCGATGATGCCGAGTTCACGGGAACGCTGGCGTGACCACAGCGCCTCGTCCAACCGAGCCCGCGTCGCCTCGAGATGCCGCTCCAATGTATCGATTACGTGATCTGGATCCCCGCCACGGGCAAGCCAGGTCTTGAGAATGACCGGATGTTTGATGACGACTTGGTCCTGGCCTGGAAAGTGCTGGACCCAGCGGCGCAGCGCGTCGAGCCCGGCATCCGTCGTCGCATACAACGTGATGGCACGCTTGCCGGATTGAGCGCCGATCTCGCTGACCATGCCTCGAGCCAGCAACCGGTTCAGTTCGCGCCGCACGTGACTAACCGACGGCGACCAATAGAAGTGGCCGACCGACAGCTCGGCGCGCATCTTGATCTCGCCGGCGGTGAGTTGCTCGTCGTTGGCCGCCAGCACGCCCAGGACGAGGTAGGCGGTTACCGGCAGGCCGTTGCTGGTGCGCGCGGGGCTCACGGCTGTCTATCCCTGGCCGGTGAAGTATGGGAGAGTCGCGTCTGGACCGACGGCATGAAATTGCACTTGCACGCGCATGCCGATGGCCAATTCATCCGGTGCCACACCGACGATGTTGGTCAGCATCTGGTAGCCCTCGTCGAGCGTAATGATCGCCGGCGCATAGGGCGGTTCGAACTCCGCCGTGACCGGCCTATGGACCACCGTCCAGCTGTAGATCTCGCCGACGCCGCCGCTCTGTTCCCACCGCAATTTCGCCGAAAGGCATTGGCGGCAGTGCTCGGTCGGCGGAAAATTCGACAGGCCGCAGGCCTCGCACCGCTGATAGCGCAGCTCCCCCGATTGGCATCCCTGCCAGAACGGAGAACTGAGCTGACTACTGGCATGCGGCACCGGACCGGTCTGCGGTCGCAAGGCGCCGGAGGTCGCGGAATTCATCGCGGTTCGTCTCCAAGGATCAGCACAGTGGTGAATAGGGCTCCCGCTCCCCCGTTGCTGCACAACGCAATATGCGCGTCGGGCACCTGGAGGTTGCCCGCCTGCCCGCGCAACTGTTGAACGGCTCGAACGGCTCGCTGCATCATTTGCGGGTTGGAGCCCGCATGGCTGAAGGACATGGTTCCTCCGTCGGTGGTGGTCGGATGGCTGCCGTCAATGGCGATGTGGCCGTCGGCGACGAATGGTCCCCCCTCGCCCTCGTCGCAGAATCCGAATGCCTCCAGCTGGCGGATGATTTCGAACGAGAACGGGTCGTAGAGTTCCAGCACATCCACGTCATCGCGGCGAAGTCCGGCGTGGTTGAACGCACGCTCGGCCGCACGCCTGCCGACGACGCCATTGACATAGTGGCCGTGATCGCCTCGCCGGCCAACGAGATCCCAGGCGGGTGGGTGCTGATACGAGGGCCCGTGGAAGTCCGCGCCGCTGCCCAGCACGTAGATCGGTCGGCCCGAGACGTCCAGCTTGTCGGTGTTCGTCACGACGAGCGCACACCCACCTTCGGAAGTGGTGGCGCAATCGAGAAGATGAAACGGATCAGCGATTGGCCGTGATGCGGTGATGTCATCCGTGGTGAACGGGCCACGCTGGTAATAAACGGCTTCGGGGTTTTGCGATCCGTTGTTACGAATGGTCGTCGCCACGATGGACAGTTGTTCGCGCGTTGTCCCATACAGATGCATGTGACGCCGAGCGATGAGCGCGAACTCGGCGGCGGTGAACATCCCCCACGGCGCTACGAATTCGTTCTCTGGCCTGGTCCACGGCGCCGTGGCCTCGTGATCGCGGTATTCACCCGCTTGAGCGGCGACGAGCACCACCACATCGGCCATGCCATGCTCGATCGCGGTGGCCGCCTCGGTGATCATGCCGACCCCGAAGCCCAGTCCCTGCCAGGCTGGGCCGATGCGCAGGTCGTAAATCAGCGTCGTAGACAGTGGGCCGGCACTGATTCCGTCGACGTCGTCGAGGCTCAGCCCCGCGTCGTCGAGTGCGCCTTTGATGGCCTTGAGCGCCAGGCCGCGCGATGTCTCACCCTCCAGGTGGCGTCCCTGTCGGGTGTTGTGCACCCCGACGATGGCCGCAGTGCGCTTCGATGCGCTCACCCTTGCTCCGTTCTCATTGGGGCCCCCTAGTTTTCATCTGCGACCACACCGAGATACGTCCCCAGGACGTCGTATTGCCGCCCGTCGCGCATGATGGTGCCGATTGCCGTCGTCCGTGGCTCGGCGTGGGCCGTGCCGGCCTCGACGACGTCGATTCGCACGTCAACCGGCCGCGCGGTTTGCGGGTCGGTGATGTCCACGACCATCGCCAGCGCGCGCTCGCGCTCGTCCCACTCGACGCTGGTGATCCGATGTCGCGCAGTCAACTCCATCACCACGGAGTCCTGGCGCACCAGGAAACGCACCGGTGCACACAGCTCGCCGGCGCGCGGCGGCACGCACAGCGTGACTGCCATGTCACAAACCCGCCGGCCGTGCGCTAGTGGCTCCCGACGCCTGCAGATCGGACAGCTCCTGTTCGCTGTGCCCCAGCAGGCCCATCAGCACCTCGCCGGTGTGCTGGCCGTACAGCGGCGGCACGCGGCGAATCCAGCGCCGTGGTTTCCCGACGAATGCGAAGGGCATTCCGGTGCATAGGAACGAACCCGCAACCGGGTGGCCGACCATTTCCCAAAACCCCCTAGCCACCAGTTGCGGATCGCTCAGCAGCGCTGCGGGTGGCGTGACGGGTGCCGCGGCCACCCCGCAGGCACGCAGCGCGCTGACCGCTTCGACCACCGAGCGCCGCGCGGTCCAGTCCGAGATCAGCTTGTCGATTTCGTCGGCCTGCGCTTGCCACCCTGCCTCATCCGGCCCGAGTTCGGACTGTCTGATGAGTTTCGCCAGAGCCACGCGGGCAGCGCCATCGGTCGCGGCGAGCGCGACCCACTCGTCGTCACCCTTGCAGCGATATACGCCTTGGGGACTGGCGCCGGGACCGCGATTTCCATTTCGCCGCAGCTCGATTCCGTTGCGCGAGTACTCCACCACCATTTCGGCGGCCACGTTCAGCGCCGACTCCACCATGGTCGACTCGACATGCACCCCGGTCCCGTCGCGGTCACGGATCACGAGCGCCGCAATGGCAGCAAAGGCGGCGTGCAATCCCGCGATCGGATCGCACACCCCACGCGGAATCACCGGTGGCCCGTCGGCATGTCCTGTCATCCACGCCATGCCCGTCGCCTGCTCCATGGTCTGCGCGAAGCCGACGCGATCGCGCCAGGGGCCGTCGAGACCAAACGCCGGCATCCGGACCATGACCGCGCGCGGATTGGCGGCGCTCACCGTATCCCATTCCAGGCCGAAGTTTTCCATCACTCGCGGCGAGAAGTTCTCGATGACGAGATCGCTTGCAGCAATGAGCTCGCACGCGATGGACCGTCCCGCGTCACTGCTGAGCTCGACACTGATGCCACGCTTGTTGCTGTTGCTGCACAAGAACACCGGGCCCCATTCCCACCAGTGTTCCCAGGTGGGTGGACGGCCGGCGGAGAACCGCATGCCGTCGGGTCGGCGGACGCCCTCGAGTTTGATCACATCGGCGCCCAGGGCGCCCAGGAATTGGGTGGCAACAGGACCCGCCCAGAAAGCTGTGAAGTCGGTTACCCGTATGTCCGACAACGGAAGTGCGTCGGCGTCGCCGGAGCGGGGCCGGCCGGGTCGGGGAGGCCACCGCACGCGCCCGTTGTCGGCGCCCAGGGCCGGAGGGCGCCCCGGCGGTGTGCTCCCGATGGCATCGCCGCGATACGGCACCCGCGGCTGCAGCACCCCCAGCGCCGATTCCACGAACACGCCGCGTTCGACAAAGTGGTCGATGTTGGGCAGCGTGCCGGGGGTTGCGATGGGGGCCACCGGAATTCGGAACGCTACCGCAAGCTCGATGATCTCCCGTGTGGTGCGGGTTTCCGTCCATCGGGCGACCATGTCGAGGAACTCGTCGCGGCGCTCGACCCGCCCGGCGAACGATGCCAAGTCGGCGTCGTCGATGAGGTCGGCTCGATCGATCATTGTCAGGAAATCCTGAAACTGCTGTGCGGTGATGGTGCAAAAGCCCACCATGCCGTCGGCCGTGCGAACGATCGACGGGAGCTCCAGACTGCGCTGGTGCAGCGGGGAATCCGCACCCAGCACGCTGGCCGACATCGCGGGCAGACCGCCCATCGCGATGGCCATCGCCTCGTAGGTCGAGACGTCGATGATCTCGCCCCCGCCCCCCCTGGCGGCATTCCGAGCCGTGGCGGCTGCGACCGCGGCGGCAAACGACCCCGCCAGCCACTCACCGAGGCGGCCGCCCGCCTGCACGGGTTCGTCGCCCGGCCAGCCGCGGCTGGCGATCGAGCCGCACAGCGCCTGCAGGATGAACTCATTGGCGACCACGTGGTCGTCGACGTAAGGACCGGTCATTCCGAACGGCGTCACGGCGACGACGACCGCCGACGGGCCGGTGTGCCCCGTGATGTCGTCGAGCGTCCAACCGTCGGTCAAGTCGGTGAGCACGATGTCGGCGGCAGACAGTAGCGCCGCGATCTCAGCCCCGTCGCGACGGACCACCGACTTCTTGCCCGCCGCCAGATAGCCGAACAACGCCCCGGGTGGGCCCCCGGCCGACCAGTCGCGGAGCGAATCACCTTGCGGGGATTCGATCTTCACGACATCGGCGCCCGCGTCGGCGAACATCTTTGCGCAATACGACACCGCGATCCCGTTGGACAATTCCAGCACACGCCAGTCGGCGAATGGCGCCTGAGCTGTCACGCTCACTTGCCCAGCGCGGTAGCGCGGCCCGCGATATCGGTCGCCTCGGCCGTCACCAATGCCTCTCCCTGTGCCTGCAGGGCGAACTGCGTCATCCGGGTCCACGTGTCGAGGTCACGCTGGCTGGCCTCATGGCCGACGTGAGTGACCACGTCCACGTCGGTGGCCTGCGCACGGAGATAGCCCGCCCGCGCACGTTCTTTGGGGATATAGCGGAACGGATCGAATGAGTATGCGGCCATGGCGTTCTCGTGGGTGATCTTGTTGATGATCGAATCGTCGAGGTGGCCCATGGTCTCCACGACGTCCTCGGGCGCGAACGGCCAATTGCTGTCGGAGTGCGGGAAGTCGGATTCCCAGCACAACATGTCCTCGTTGAACCAGTCCATGTTCTTCACGCCGACTTTGTCGCTGATGAAGCAGGTATAGAAATGTCGCCTGAACACGTCGATGGGCCCGCTGTACCCCGGTGGGAATTTCGCCAGCGTCCAACCCGAGTGGCGGTTGTGGACATGTTCGGCGCGCCAAAGGAAATACGGTATCCAGCCGACATCGCCCTCGGTGAGCGAGAACTTGATCTCCGGGAAGTCGGCGTAGAACTGAGCCCAGATCAGCTCGGTGAAAGTGAACATGCTCATCATTGACGAGGCCGTCATCATCACGCTGGGCGGGGCGTCCGTCGATACCATCGGCGATCGCGATGCGGAGCCGACGTGGGTGCACAGCACCGAGTTGTTCTCGCATACGGCCTTGAATAGCGGATACCAATATTTGGTGTGAATGCTGGGCATCTCCAAGGCCTCTGGATTCTCTGAAAACGTGACCGCGTGGCAACCCTTGTCCGCGAGTCGCTTGACTTCCTTGGTCGCTTCGACCACGTCATACAGCGGCAGGATGCCGCAGGGAATGAACCGGCCGGGGTATGCCGCGCACCATTCGTCGATGTGCCAGTCGTTGTAGGCCTTGATCATCACCAGATTGACATCCCGGTCGGGCCCCTGGTTGAGCACCTGGCCCGAGAAGCCGGTGAAGTTCGGGTAGTTCAGGCCGGCCAGTTGGCCGCCGGCGTTCATGTCGCGAATCCGCTCGTCGACGTTGAAGCATCCCGGACGCATCTCGTCGTAGCTGCAGGCGTCGACGTTGTACATCTCGCGGGGCTTGCCTGCGACGGCGTTGAGGCCCATATTCCGTCCGCGAATCTCGCCGTAGTACCACTGCTGGACGCCATCAGGCTCAAGCACCACCCGGGGGGCGTGGTCCTTGTACTTCGCCGGAACATGCGCGTCGAACATGTCCGCCGGCTCGGCGATGTGATCGTCCACGCTGATCAGGATCAGATCGTCTTTGTTCATGCCGCACTCCTCGCGTGACGAGATAGTGACTAGTAGACAATGGCGTCGGTCACAGTGTCAACGGTAGGAGCGGGTTCGGTCCGCACCTGTCCGTGATCCACCAATTCGCCGGAGTCATTCGCTGCGATAGCGCTAAATGGCTGTATCACAATGGCAAAAGCTGCGAAACCCGTGACCGGGATGGCAGCAGCCCCGGTTCCCGTAACCGTCATCCCTCACCTGTGCGGCGTGCGTTTCTAACGGACTATTAGTTCGTGTTCACGTCGTCGACGCGATCGCGAACCTCGATCCGGTCGCAGCCGTCAGTCGGCGGGTTCGTAACGCAGCATGGTGACGTCGTGTTCTGGATAGTCGAAGAACACCGGTCGTACCCGCATCCCGATTCTTAGATCGGCCGGGTCGGCATTCACCATCTCGGTGGAAAACCTTGGCCCCTCGTGCCATTCGACGATGGCGAGCAGCTGCGGGACGGCGTCGGCGAAGTGCGGGCTGACGGGCCGGTGGGCCACGGTGTAGGAGTACAACGTTCCCATGCCCGAGATCTCGCGCCACTCCAGGTCGTCGGCCAGGGTGCGTGGCGCGCGTACCCGCGGGTAGAACACATAGGTCTGCGACGACGGTGAGTACTGGATGACGATGCGGTGCTCGGCCAGCGCATCCCAAAATGGCGTAGTGGTGGGCGTCTTGACGGGCATCGGACGTTCGAAGCTGATGGCCATGGTGTTGTCTTTCGTTCAGTCGCCCTGGAGGATGAGAGTCGTCTGCTCGGACAGGATTCCGCCGTTACCGGACACGAAGGCGCGGTTACAATCGGCGACCTGGGCTGCACCCGCACGACCCATGATCTGGCGGGTGGCGTCGCAGACGTGATGCATTCCGCCCGCCAATCCCGCTTGGCCGAAGCCGAGTTGGCCGCCGGCGGTGTTGAGCGGGAAGTCGCCGCGGAAGGTCAGGTCGTGGTTGGCGACGAACTCCAGGCCCTTGCCCTTCTCACAGAAACCCGCATCTTCCAGCGAGAGCATCACGGTGATGGTGTAGCAATCGTAGATCGACACCATGTCCATCTGCTCCCGGGTCAGATCGGTCATGGCGAACGCGGTGTCGGCAGCAGCGGCAATGGGGGTATTCAGCAGGTCCTCGGCGTACGTCGGAGTCTTGAACGGGACGTGTTCACCGAATCCCTTGATCCACACCGGACGATGGCGAGCCCGTTTTGCGATGTCGGCGTTGGCGACGACGACGGCGGCCCCACCGACGCAGGGCATGACGATCTCCAGCATGTGCAGCGGATCTGCGATTACGGGGCTGGCCAGGACGTCATCGACGGTCAGCGGCTTGTCTTTCCAGATTGCACCTTCGGTGTGGTTGGCATTGACCCGCTGGTCGACCACGATCTTGGCCATCGCTCGCTCGTCGTAGCCGTAAACCGCCGCGTAGCGCTGGGCCACCTGACCATAAGGCCCGTTTTGACCGAGGTTGCCGTAGGGGATCTCGAATTCGGCTTGCGGTGAGCCGAATTGGTTGCTCGATGATCCGAAGAACATCGCGTCGACTATTGGTCTGGGCTTCTTCTTGGACGAGGGCGTGATGTAGCGGGCGGGCAGTGCGCACAGGACGGCGTCGCAGATGCCGAGTTCGATCGCGGCGGCCGCCCGCCAGACCATGGCGGCGGCGCTGGCACCTCCGAGATCTACCAGCTCGGCGAATCTTGCTCCCATTCCCAGGTATTCGGCGATCGTGGAGGGCACGAAGATCTGCGATTCAGCCAGGTGCGAGGCCGCGATGCCGTTGACGACGTCACCCGATAGCCCCGAATCCTCGAGTGCGCCTGCGGCGAGTTCTGCCCATTGTTCGAGGACAAATGGCGCCGGTGAAGCCTTGTTGAGCTGCTCAGGTGGGAGTTCGACGTATCCGACGATTGCGGCCTCTCCGCGTAATCCCATGTCGTGTCCTCATTCTCGGGGGTGCTTGAACGTTTTCACTTGCGGGGTAGGCCGAGAATCATCTGGGCGATGATGTTCAGCTGGATCTCCCGGGTTCCGCCGCCGATCAACTCGGCGGGCAGGTGCAGATAGGCTTGCACGACGGCGGGATCCGAGTCGGCGACCATCGCCGTCTGCCCGGTCAACTGCAAGGTGGCCTGGAAGGTGCGCCGCAGCAGCACGTTCATCGCCACCTTGGCAATGCTGGACGCCGGCCCGGATGCCTGGCCGTCAAGCAACCGGATGGTTTCCCGCACACCGAGGGCTTTGATGGCGTTGGCATATGCATCGAGCTCACCCAGCTCTCGCAGTGCGTCGTCGCGGTCCGGTCCGGGTTGCGCCGCGAGCACCCGCAGTGCGGCGGCCCTGTCGAACTTGACATAGCCGCTGATGGCCGAGCGCTCTTCGGCCATGGTCGCGATGGCGAGGTTCCAACCGTCGGCCGGGTCTCCGAGCAGCATGTCATCGGGCACGAAAACGTCGTTGAGGAAGACCTCGTTGAAATGCGCATCGCCGGTGGCCATCTTGATGGGCTGGATTTCTATCCCGGGCAAGCGCATGTCGAGAATGAAATAGCCGATGCCGCGGTGCTTGCTCGCGGCCGGATCGGTGCGCGCCAGCAGCGCCCCGAAGTCGGCCCGGTGCGCCGCCGACGTCCAGATCTTGTGCCCGTTGATGCCCCACCCGCCGTCGACCTTCGTTGCCCGGGTTGCCAGCGCGGCCAGGTCGGAGCCGGCTCCCGGCTCGCTGAACAGCTGGCACCAGGCGATCTCGCCGCGTTGGGTCGGTGGGACCAGCTTCTCCTGCAAGTCTTTTGGCGCGGCACGCAGCACCGACGGCAGGATCCACTCGGCGATGCCCAGCGAAGGCCGGACCAGCCCGCGTCGCTTGTCGAATTCCTCGTCGATAATCAGCTGCTGCAGTGGGCTGGCGTCGACTCCCCACGGTGGCGGCCAGTGCGGCGCAATCAGACCGGCCGCGGCGATCCATGTGCGTTGCGGCCCTGTTTCGAAGTATTCGTAGTCGCCTTGGCGCCCCGGCTGATCGTTGCGCAGATCCAAAGCGGCGTCCAGGGTCTCGGCCACCCGCGAGCGGAACTCCGCCTCCGCGTCGGCGAGGTTGACCGACATGTCACGCTGCTGGGTGCACGTCAGCTCCCCCAGACGCCGGGCCCAACGATTCGCCGGTCCGATCGATGCGGCCAGACTCGTGGCCCGCCGCCAATACAGGTGCAGGTCGTGTTCCCAGGTGAAACCGATGGCGCCGAACATCGTGAGCGAATCGAGTACCCAGTCCGGCACCGGCGAGATCGCGATCACGGCGGCACCCGCCGCAGCGAGTCGGTGCTGTCGAGCGATTCGTCGACGGCGCGTACCGCGTCCCAGGCCACCGCGGTGGCCAATTCGCTGCTAACCAAAAGCATCGCCGCGTTGTGTTGCAATGCCTGGAAAGTCCCGATCACCCTGCCGAACTGCTCTCGGGTACGCAGATGCGCGGTGACCACTTCGACGCACCACTGCGCGATGCCCGCCGTCGTACTGGCGACGAGTCCCAGAGCGACACATGTTGCACGATCGACGTCGATTCCGGTGACCACGTCAAGCTCGCCCGCGCGATACTCGGCCAGTCGCAGAATCCCGACATCGGCGACGAGGTCGGTGCCGGTTACCGATTCGACTGTCGCCGTGGGCTTTCCGGTATCTATCAGCACCCAAACGACGTCGCCGTCCTGGCTACGCGCGCCGACCAGCATCACCCGTGCCGCACATGCGCCCATTGTGACGCCCGACGCGCCGCTGACTAGCCAGTGCGGGCCGTCGGCGCGTGCGAGAAAGTCACCGTTGTCCGGAAGGACGACTGCCGCGGGTGCACCCGCCGTGAGGTCGCGTAGCAGTGATTCGGCATTTGGCGTGGGATCTGCCAGTAGCGCGACGGCTCCCGTCGTCACCGTCGGAAGCAGCGGCCCGGGCAACAGCGCCTTGCCCGCCGACTCCAGGACGCACGCGGCGTCGATCAGCCTCCCGCCCTGGCCGCCGAGATGTTCTGGCAGGTGAACGGCGTGGAAGCCATTGGTGACCAATGCATCCCACCATCCCGGAAGCTTGCCGGCCGCCAGCGCATCGAACTCGTCCCTCGTCGACGAGATGGGGGCGTGCCGGCTGGCGAACCGCCCGACCGCGTCGCTCAGATCCTGCTGCTCTGCGGACAGTCCCAGCGTCATGACAGCGGCCAAGATGTGGCGAACGCGGGCTTCGGCCGCACGGACTGCTATCCTTCCGTCTTACAAGACGAACCGTCTCGTCTTGTGGCAGGTTACGGGGCCGGTCAGGATATGTAAAGCGCGCTGGATCCTGAAGGACTTTGAGAAGCGAGGATCACCGGATGCCAAGCGATCTCCCGCCGCGGCGCCGCAGCGAGAAATCGCGCACGGCGATCGTCACCGCTACGCGCGAACTGCTTCTCGAGCGCGGATTCGACGGTTTGACCATCGAAGCGGTCGCAGCACGGGCCGGTGTGGGGAAGCAAACGATCTATCGCTGGTGGCCAAGCCGTCCCGCACTGGTCGCCGACGTCATGCTCGAAGACGCCGACACGATCCTGGCGTCGGTGAACCACACCGACGACTTGGCCGGCGACCTCGTGGTGTGGGTGCGCAAACTCGCCGCGAGTCTGACGACGGCCCGCGGCTCGGCCATGCTGCGAACCCTGACCGTCGCCGGCATGGAGCACGAGGAGACAGCGGTCAAACTGCGCGCCGGATTCAGTTCGCCGCTGCACGAGAGTGTGCGGAGCCGGCTTCTCGCCGACGGCATCGACGAGGTCACCGCCGACTCCGCCGCGGATGCCATCGTCGGTGGCGTGGTGTATCCGATCCTCTCAGGCGCGCAACCATATTCGCGGCGGCGGGCCGAACTGACCACCCGAATGATCGTTGAGGCGCTGAGCCGTCGGCGCTGACGACCCACTCGTCAGGCCAAGACTGGGAACGCGAATCGGCAGCATGAGCGCAGGACATGGTCTAGGTATGAAGCTATGACTGAAAATCAGGGGCCGTCCGATCAGGTCACCCCGAAGACGCTTGCCCTTCAAGCGATCCCATACTTTGCCGCCCTCGGAAATGAAATCGTTGTAGGGATCAATAACAACAAGGCCGGTGAGGTCCTTTTCGTACGTCACGTGGTCATGTTCGCATGACACCCGCAGATCTCAGCCGGCAACCGAGGCGTCGTAGATCGACTGGATCGCTTTGTCCAGCGTGGCGTCGAACTGCTCGTCGGACTGGTCGACCGTGAGTCCCTCGGTCAGCGCACGGCTGAAGCTGGCGATCACCCCGGTGTTCTGCGCGAGCAGCTTGTTGGCCTCCTCGCGGGAGTAACCGCCCGAGAGTGCCAGCACCCGCATCACCTTCGGATGTTCGACCAGCGGACGGTAGTGGTTGACGTCGCTAGGCAGGCTGAGCTTGAGCATCACCCGCTGTCCGCTGGGCACGGCTTCGAGTTGCTTGGTGATTTCATCGCGCAGGATGTCTTCGGCCTGCGCTTTGTCCGAGATCGAGATGGTGACTTCAGGTTCGATGATGGGCACCAGGCCGTGCGACAGGACCTGGTGGGCCACCTCAAATTGCTGCGCGACCACCGCGGCGATGCCCTCGACGTTGGCGCCTCCGATCACCGACCGCTCTTTGGTGCCGAAAACACCCTTGCGCGCGGCCCGCTCCAGCAGCTCGTCCAGCCCCGGCATCGGCTTCATCAGCTGCACTTCGTCGGATGGCTCGGCCAGCCCCTTGTCGATTTTGAGGATGGGCACCACGCCCTTGGTCTCCCATAGGTAGGTGGTCGACGGCCCGCCCTCGATATCGCGGTCCATGGTCTGCTCGAACAAAATCGCGGCCAGCACCCGGTCGCCGGTGAACGCTGGAGAGGTAATGATCCGCGAACGCATCTGGTGAATGAGGTCGAACATCTCTTTTTCGGAGGAATAGGCGTCCTCCTCGATGCCGTACAGCCGTAGCGCCTTTGGCGTCGAGCCACCGCTCTGGTCGAGCGCTGCGATGAATCCCTTGCCGGACGTCATCCTGTCTGCTTGCTTCTCGTTCGGCATGGAATTCTCCACTCCCTAGTGGTCGTCGCACCCCTTTCGCGACGGTGCGCCAGCGGGCTCGAATCGTGTCGATCATATTCGGCCAGCCACAGCGTGGACAGGCGGTGGTCAGACCTCGGTTGCGTCCTGTTCTGGGGATGCGGGTTTGCTGGGCCAGACCGCCATGCGATCGATGAGCCGGTCGCGCAGAACGAGCGTGTGAAAGAGTACCGCGCACATATGGGCAGTAAACGTCGCGAAAAGCAGGAAAGCGAAAACGCTGTGGCACTGCCGAAGCACTGCGTAAACATCGATGTCGTGCGGTGCGACGCCGGGCAGATGAATTGGCCCCACGAGGGTGATCGGGAATCGTGCGGCCGAGAGCATAGCCCATCCAATCAGAGGCTGGACGAGCAGCAAGGCGTAGAGCAGGTATTCCGACCACGTGGCGATGCGACGTTCGGCACGGCTCATGGTGGCCAAAAACGGCGGTGGCCGGTGGGTGAGCCGATTCGCCAGGCGCACCACGGCGAAGGCCAGGATCGCTACACCCAAGGGCCGGTGGATGGCCAGGAGCAGCGGGTAGTAGGCCAGCGAAGCGACCATGGTCACGCCGATAAACAGCTGCGCGATGACCATTGGTGCCATCAGCCAGTGCAGAATCCGGGACGGGAGCGCGAAACGTGCGGTGGTGGTTTCGTTCGTCTCGTCTGTCATGAGAGCACCTGGCGTACATTGACCTCGCTGGGCGACTTGGGTTCCTCGGCGCGGAGGGTGAAAGAGCGCGCGTAAACGGCTGATCTCGCCGCGGGCAAGGGATCGTCGGACGCGGTGATGCCGTCCGGTAGCACCAGCGGGTCGAAGTTGATATCGCGCGCGTTGCCGGCTTCCTCAGTCTGTACCTCAGTGATGGTGATGGTGCCGGCGTCGACAGACCGCCGCGATTGCGGCCAGGGTTTGGTTGCGTCGTTGGTCGGATCGCCCGGCTCACCGACTGTGATCACCAGCCGCCACTTCACCGGCCGCTGTGCCACCGTGCGGATGAGGTCGTCGAAAAGGTAGTCCTTGCCCTGCGTTGGCGCTGGGACATTAGCCCCGCCGGCGTCCTGCGGAACCGCGGCCCAGCGCACCGGAACGGTTGCCCCAGCGCTGTTGGTGAAATAAAAGGCATTCAGCCCGTGAAACGTGCAGTCGCTGAATCCGGCACTGGGCGGTGATTGCTTGATAATTTTCATGGCCGCTGCGGTCTCGGGATGGCGGTCGAGGAATGCGGCCATCTTCTGTGGGTCGGACTTGCCCGTGTCGGGCAGGGGTTTGGACGCGAGCAGGCGCTCGTAAAACCCTTGCGGCGTGCTGTCCGTGAAGACGGGGATGTTGAGCATGGCCGTGCGCCACTGCTGGCCGTTCGCCTGAAACAGCAGCCCCAGACCTCGGACGGTGTCGGGCTTGTCGGCCTGATCCGGCAGACCGCCGCCCAGCGAAAACCGACCGGTCAGCGGAACCCTGCCCGGCCCGAAGACTGCGGCCCGGCAGATGGCCGCGCCTGCCCCAGTGCTTTCAAAAGTCCCTGTGGCGCTGAGGCCTTTGGCATGATTTCGCCGAAACCCGTCGTGACGGCCGTAGACGTGTTCGAAGCGATCGGCGAACCGCGGTGGGGTCAGCGCATCGGGCCGCAGCCAGCCACCGGCATAGGCAAAGCCGCCCACATCCACCGCGGCGATACCGGCCACCGCACCCATCCCGAGCAGCGCGCTGCGCCGAGTCAGCGGGCCGAGGCGCGTGGGCGTGGTTTCGGCGGGTTTGTCGCCCTGCTCATCGCCGCGATCACAGGGCTCCATGCCCACCGTCCTTTCCGTGCTGTTCCGCATTTTCAGGGGGGTTCACACGGCGTGCAGATTTTACCGCGATCAAGGAACACGGTGCGGACTACGACGCGGGGCCGGGATTCGTTCAACCTACCGGTGCTCGAAAAACAATGTTCAGACAGATGTCATTTAGCGTGCGCGAGGACCTGCTGGATGCGCTCTTCGCGCGGAAGCACCGGACCGTCGTCGAGGGGTTCGTCGATGCCAAGTTCGGCGAGCCCGACTTTGGTCATAAGCGGGGTGCCGTAGGCGGCGAGCACGAGTTTTTGATCCTCGCTGTGGCCATCGTCGACGAGCATTGCGCCGATGAGGCAGATGACCGCCATCTTGTAGGCGTTGAACGCGCGGTACCACGAGCGGTTCTGGACCTTGATCCCGCTGGCCGCCTGGTAATGCCCCAGCAGCGCATCGATCGTGAGCGCTGCCGGGTGGCTGTTGATCCCGACGGGCTGTATCCACAGCATTTCCAGCCAACCGATGTCGGTCAGGGGATCCCCGACGGTCGTCATCTCCCAGTCGAAGACGGCGCTGACGTCGCCGTCGATGAAGGCGAAGTTGCCCGGCTTGGCGTCACCGTGCACCAGCGTGACCTTCGGACACGGCTCGGGCTTGCGCTCGCGCAGCGCCTGGTGGAGCCGTTCCAGGGCGGGTACGGACTCGCGCTTGACCTTTACGACTACCGACGCGCGCTCGCGGCCGCCGGCGGACCCGACCTGGATCGCGACGATCTGTGGCTGCGGTACTGCCAGGGCGCGTTGTACGGACATGTCGCACCCCTGATCACCGCCGGGATGGGGGGAATGCAGGTCGAAGACATCGCCATGGAAGGCCTGCGGCGCGGCGTCGCAGCGCTTGACGACCTAGAAACGATCGCGGCACTGAAGAGCTCCCTATAGCCGCGCCAAATTCGGCTGACCTATTGCCATCGCCGCCGTAGGAGTTACGCTACTTCGAGTAGCGAAATGTCCGCACGAATGCCCGCGCGTCTGACGTCGACAGCCCATGGCGACAAGGAGAGTCTCATGTTCGACCTGAGGATCACCGGTGGCACCGTCGTCGATGGCACAGGCGCGGAACGCTATCGCGCCGACATCGGCATCAAGGACGGCAAGATCGTCGATGTTGTCCGCCGCGGCACCAACGACCCGGAGATGGGCGGCTTGGAAATGGCCGGTGCCGCCGAAACAATCGACGCGACAGGGCATCTGGTGGCCCCCGGCTTCGTCGACATCCACACACACTACGACGGGCAGGTGAGCTGGGACGCCTCGCTTGAGCCGTCGAGCGGTCACGGTGTGACGACGGTGGTCACCGGTAACTGCGGGGTCGGCTTTGCTCCGGTGCGACCGGGCCGGGAGCAGTGGCTGATCGAGTTGATGGAGGGGGTCGAGGACATCCCCGGCACCGCGCTGACCGAGGGGATCACCTGGGGCTGGGAGACCTATCCCGAATACCTCGACGCGATCGGCAAGCAGAAGTTTGCGATCGACGTGGGCAGCCAGGTCGCCCACGGCGCCATCCGCGCCTACGCGATGGGCGAGCGGGGCGCCCGCAATGAGCCGGCCACGCCCGACGACATCGCGGCAATGGGCCGACTGGTTCGGGAGGCGATCGAAGCCGGCGCGCTCGGCTTCTCGACGTCGCGCACGATGGGGCACCGCGCCATGGATGGCGAGCCGGTCCCCGGCACGTTCGCGGCCGAAGACGAGTTGTTCGGCCTGGGCCGCGCTATGGCCGCCGGTGGCCAGGCGGTGTTCGAGCTGGCCCCGCAGGGATCCGCGGGCGAGGACATCGTCGCCCCCAAGAAGGAACTGGACTGGATGCGACGGTTGGGCGGCGAGATCGACCGGCCGGTGTCGTTCGCCCTGATTCAGGTGGACGCCGATCCGAACCTGTGGCGCGAGATGCTCGACCTCTCCGCGGACGCGCACGCGGCGGGCAGCCGGTTGTATCCACAGGTCGCCGCGCGTCCGTTCGGCATGATGATCGGATTCCAGGGCCACCACGGTTTCAGCCACCGGCCCACCTACCGCCGGCTCAAGGCTGAGTGCAGCCGCGAAGAACTCGTGCAGCGCCTGGCCGACCCCGCGGTGAAGGCCGCCATCCTGTCCGAGGATGATCTTCCCGCCGACCCGAGCCTGTTGTTCGACGGCATGTTCGCCCTGGTGCAGCACTCGCTGGGACGGCTCTTCGCGCTCGGAAATCCGCCCGACTACGAGCCCACACCAGACCGGACCGTCGCGGCCATCGCCAAGGCCCGCGGCGAGGACCCGCTGTCGACGCTGTATGACCTCATGCTCGAGCGGAACGCGACCGCCATGCTGATGCTGCCGCTGTTCAACTACGCCGAGGGCAATCACGACGCGATCCGCGAGATGCTGCTGCACCCCGCCGGCGTGCTTGGCCTTTCCGACGGCGGCGCCCACTGCGGGATGATCTGCGACGCTTCCTATCCCACCTTCCTGCTGACGCACTGGGCGCGGGACCGGCACCGGGGCGACAAGCTGGCGCTGGAGTACGTGGTCCGCAAACAGTCTCGCGACACGGCTCACCTGTTCGGTCTGACCGATCGCGGCACGATCGAACCGGGCAAGAAGGCCGACATCAACGTCATCGACATGGACGCGCTGACGCTGCACCCAGCAGCGATGGCCTTCGACCTGCCGGCCGGCGGTAACCGGATCTTGCAGGGCGCAAGCGGATACGCGGCGACTATCGTCAGCGGAACGGTGACCCGCCGCAAAGATGTCGACACCGGG
The DNA here is from genome assembly GCA_035552295.1 of Mycobacterium sp. Lineage (GTDB taxonomy): Bacteria > Actinomycetota > Actinomycetes > Mycobacteriales > Mycobacteriaceae > Mycobacterium. Next base: position 17,612 of record DASZLQ010000016.1, read on the forward strand.
GCGCGGCCCGGCCGCTTGGTGCGCGGAGCGCGCTAGGGGCCTCCGCCGGTGAAAGCGGCTGCCGGCATTCCGGCGCGCACCCGTGACGAGGATGCGATCGGCATCCCGCCCGATAGTCCGACGCTGGTACCGGCCGAGCGCTACTACTCGCCCGCGTTCGCGCAACTCGAGATCGAACGGATGTGGCCGAAAGTGTGGCAGGTCGCGTGCATGGTCGACCATGTCGCCGAGCCGTGCGATTACTTCGAGTACCGCTGCGGACCGTACGGGGTACTGATCGTCCGCGGCGACGACGGCGTGCTGCGCGCATTCCAGAACGTCTGTCGGCACCGCGGCAACTCCGTGTGCGTGGGATCAGGTTCGGGACTGCGCGAGCTCAAGTGCGGCTATCACGGCTCGACCTGGGACCTGGCCGGCACGCTCAAGCGGGTGCCCAACCGCAAGGGCTTCGGCGCGCTCCGAATGTCGGACTTCCCATTGGTGCCGGCCGCGGTCGACAGCTGGGAGGGCCTCGTCTTCGTCAACGTCGACGTCAATGCGATGCCACTGACCGAATACCTGGAGGCGGTGCCCGACGACATTGCCTGGTGCAACCTCGGCGACTTCCGCTGCTACGCCACCCTAACCGTCGAGGTCGACGCGAACTGGAAGACGATCGCCGATGGCTACAGCGAGACCTACCACATCCAGACGCTGCATCCCGAGTTGCTGCGCTGCGTTGACGACATCCATGCGCCACAGCAGGTCTGGGGTCACACCGACAAGTCCGACCAGCCTTATGGTGTACAAAGCCCACGCTTTGACGGCGCATTGAGCGATGAAGAGGTTTGGGACGCCTACGTTTACACGCAGGGCGCGCTCATGGGTGCGGCCGAAGGCACACCCTTCCCCGCCGATGAACGCCGCCCCGGAGAGACGGTTCAGGATCTGATTGCGGCACGCACGCGGGCGTTCGCGGCCACGCGGGGGGTCGATCTCGACTGGGCCGACACCGACCGGGTTACTCGGCTGCACCAGTACAACGTGTTCCCGAACATGACTTTGCTGGCCAATGCCGACCACCTGACCATCATGTGCTCGCGACCCGGGCCGGACCCCGATCACGGCGAATTCGTCATGTTCTTGATGACGCGGATGCCGCCCGGCGCGGCGCGCAACAAGCCGACGGACGTCCGCATGGGCGCCGGGGAAGCCGAACCCGGTCTGGTACTCACCCAGGACATTCGCGTGCTCCCGGGCTTGCAGCGCGGCATGCACCAACCCGGCTACACCCACTTGGTGCTCTCCGGCGAGGAGCGGCGCGTGATCAACATGCATCGCAACCTCGAGCACTACCTCGACCTACCCGAGTCCGAGCGGATCACCGGGGGCGGCGTCTCGAGCGCCTCAGCATGACGAATTGCAGTCGAACTAATTGGCGCGGACCCTTCGAAATTGCCCCTAAGCGAATTAGAATCCCGGCTGTGGCGATCCCGTCGAGCCCGTGCGGTGACGAATGGGGGCGGTTAGCGCATCGGCTAGAGATGCAATATCAGATTGTCGGCCGCAGGGGGGCGCGGCGGCTGTGCAAGCGCTTCGC
>DASZLQ010000017.1:0-1990 GCA_035552295.1 Mycobacterium sp.
AGAAGTCGAAGCCCTCACCGTCGATCGTGTCCATGAACGCGTCGCCGGTTCCGGTCAAAATGACGACTCGGTTTTCGCGGTCCTCGCCGACCTGGCGGAACAGGTCCACAAATTGTTCGTGGGTGTGCCCGTTGAAGATCAGCTTTCCACCGTTGGTGTGCAGTGCGATCTCCAGCACTCCCGCCTCATCGCGGCTAAGCCGCGCATTCGGGAAGGCATCACGGTAGGACTCGAAGGTTGTGCCCATGTAGCTACTCCTGTCTTGTGGCGATTCAGCCCGTCACGACGGTGGTGGTAGGAATTTGTGGTCGATCAGCGACTGCAGTGCGTTGCGGAATGCATCTTCGGTATCAACAACTTTGGTGAACCCCGCTTGGCGCAGTTTGATGGTGCTCACAAATGCCCGGGGCCCTTCGGGTGCACCGTAGGCGAACGCGAAGTCCGCGTGCTGATCACCGTGACCGACCAGTTGGCGCAGACTCAACGGCCGAAGGCCGTACTTGACGACGATGTCATCCCACACGTCGGAATGGTCGGCGAGGTACGCCGCCAAACTCATCGGTGTGTCCGATCCGGTTTCCACGCCGAGAGTTTCGGCCAGCGCGGGCCACACGTTACGCCATTCGTAAACGTCGCCGTTGGTGATATTGAACGCCTCATTGGCCGCATGCGGAGATTGCGCGGCCCAGACCATCACGTCGGCGACCAGATCGGCATCGACTGCTTCCCAAACGAACGACGGACCGCCGGTAAAGCGGAACGGTTCTCCCTTCTCTCGCTGGATGGCGGCGTAGACCCCGATCGCCGGAATCACGTTCAGTGCGCCTGGGGTGGGCCCGATGACCAGTTGCGGACGCAGTGCCGTGTAGCTGAAGCCGTGCTTGGCACCCATCTCTGCCACATAGTCTTCTTGGTCGATAAAGAAGTTGTCGTGATCGTGGTCGGCGTCGCGTTCACGCGCGGGGATAGGGATGGGATGCAGATGCACGCCGTAGACTTTCGTTCCCTGCAAGATGCTGATGTGCTGAAAGGTGTTGGCGCCACGCAGGATCGGCTCTACCACGTTGCGCAACATGGCGTTGTTGGTGTCGATCTGCGCCTTGCTCGACCAGCCGGCAACCAGCTCGGGCTGTTCCTGAAGCGCCGTGTATGCGATATGGGTAACGTCGGTCAGGGGTTCGAACGCTGCGTGAGCGGCAGCCTGGTCGGTAAGGTCAACCGACAAGAACTCAAAGTCGCGGCCGCTGAATAGCTCCGGTTTGCGACGAGAGACTGCTACCACTTCCCAGCCGGCGGACAAGAACTTTTCGATCGCGGCTATTCCTATCAAGCCGCTCGCGCCGGCAACCAGCACCTTGTTTGACATGTGTGAGCCTCCATTCAGAGTGGTAGGAGGGTGCTACGCACCGGTCGCTAGCTGGCCACCGGTGGCCTGCAGGATCGCGCCGTTAACATAGCTTGCCGTCGGCGAAGCCAGGAAGGTGATCGCGTTGGCAATCTCGTCTGCTGCTGCGACCCGCCCCAGCGCGGTGTAGGCGGCGAAACCATCGGCAAGGCCAGGGGTGGCGTCGGTTCCCGGGGTTTCGGTGGGCCCGGCTTGCACCGCGTTCACCCGCACCCCGGATCGGCCGAACTCGTCGGCCCAGACCCGGGTCAGCAGTTCGATGCCGGCTTTGGTGGCACCGTAGATGCCCGCTGTGCGGGCCGGAACAGCGGCGGCGATGGTACTGAGGTTGACGACGGCGCCCCTACCGCGTTCGGCCATACCCGGCACGAGCTGCTGCACCAGGATGTAGGGGGCGCGCAGGTTGAGGTTGACGTGCTCGTCGAAGAATGCATCGTCAGTGTCGGCGGTCGCGCCGAACTTATAGACGCCGGCGTTGTTGATCAGGATGTCGATCGGGCCCGCCTCGGCGGCCAGCCGTCGCACGTCGTCGGCATCGGAGAGGTCGGCAGCGATGAAACGTGCCTTGCCTCCGGCGTTTTGGAT
>DASZLQ010000018.1:0-2476 GCA_035552295.1 Mycobacterium sp.
AGAAGTCGAAGCCCTCACCGTCGATCGTGTCCATGAACGCGTCGCCGGTTCCGGTCAAAATGACGACTCGGTTTTCGCGGTCCTCGCCGACCTGGCGGAACAGGTCCACAAATTGTTCGTGGGTGTGCCCGTTGAAGATCAACTTTCCACCGTTGGTGTGCAGTGCGATCTCCAGCACTCCCGCCTCATCGCGGCTAAGCCGGGCATTCGGGAAGGCATCACGGTAGGACTCGAAGGTTGTGCCCATGTAGCTACTCCTGTCTTGTGGCGATTCAGCCCGTCACGACGGTGGTGGTAGGAATTTGTGGTCGATCAGCGACTGCAGTGCATTGCGGAATGCGTCCTCGGTGTCGATGACTTCCGTGAACTCGGCCTGGCGCAGTTTGATGGTGCTCACAAACGCCCGGGGCCCTTCCGGTGCTCCGTAGGCGAACGCGAAGTCCGCGTGCTGGTCGCCGTGACCGACCAGTTCGCGCAGACTCAGCGGACGAAGGCCGTACTTGGCGACGATGCGGTCCCACACTTCGGACTGCTCGGCGAGGTAGGCGGCCAAACTCATGGGCGTATCCGGTCCGGTCTCGACGCCGAGGGTTTTGGCGAGCGCGGGCCATACATTCCGCCACTCAAAAACATCGCCGTTGGTGATGTTGAACGACTCGTTGGCTGCGCGGGGTGATCCCGCAGCCCAGACCATCACGTCAGCGACTACGTCGGCGTCGGCCGCTTCCCAGACGAACGACGGGCCGCCGGTAAAGCTGAACGGTTCGCCCTTCTCGCGCTGGATGGCGGCGTAGGCACCGATGGCCGGAAGCACGTTCAGTGCACCGGGCGTGGGGCCGGTGACAAGCTGCGGGCGCAGTGCCGTGTAAGTGAAGCCATGCTTGGCGCCCATTTCTCGGACATAGTCTTCTTGATCCAAGAAGAAGTTGTCATGGGGGTCACGGGGGTCGCGTTCGCGCGCGGGAATGGGGATCGGGTGCAGATGCACGCCGTAGACCTTCGTTCCCTGCAGGATGCTGATGTGCTGAAAGTTCTTGGCGTTAGCCAGGATCGGTTGCACGACGTTGCGCAACATGGCGTTGTTGGTCTCGATCTGTTCTTTGCTCGACCAGCCGGCGACCAGGTCGGGCTTCTCGTGCAACGCCGTATACGCGATGTGGGTGACGTCGGTCAGCGGCTCGAAAGCGGCGCGGGCCGCTTCTTGGTCCTGCAGATCGACCGACAGAAACTCGAATTCTCGGCCGCTGAACAGCTCGGGCTTGCGCCGCGATACGCCGATCGCCTCCCAGCCCGCAGATAGGAACTTCTCGATCGCGGCCACTCCCAGCAAACCGCTCGCCCCGGTAACCAGCACCGTATTTGACATGTCAGCCTCCATTCAGGGTACGGGGGCGCTACGCACCGGTCGCTAGCTGACCGCCGGTGGCCTGCAAGATCGCGCCGTTCACATAGCTTGCCGCCGGGGAAGCCAAAAAGGTTATCGCGTTGGCGATTTCGTCGGCTGCCGCGACGCGCCCCAGCGCGGTGTAGGCGGCGAAACCATCGGCAAGGCCTGGGGTGGCGGCGGTTCCGGGGGTTTCGGCCGGCCCCGCTTGCACCGCGTTCACCCGTACCCCGGACCGGCCGAACTCGTCGGCCCAGACTCGGGTCAGCAGTTCGATGCCGGCTTTGGTGGCACCGTATACGCCCGCTGTGCGTGCAGGAACGGCGGCGGCGATGGTGCTGAGGTTGACGACGACGCCGTTGCCCCGCTCGGCCATGCCCGGAACCAACTGCTGCACCAGGATGTAGGGGGCGCGCAGGTTGAGGTCGACGTGCTCGTCGAAGAACGCATCGTCGGTGTCGGCGGTCGCGCCGAACTTGTAGACACCGGCGTTGTTGATCAAGATGTCGACCGGCCCCGCCTCGGCGGCCAACCGGCGCACGTCGTCGGCGTCGGCTAGATTGGCAGCGACGAAACGTGCCTTCCCCCCGGCATTTTGGATTTGCTGCACCACCTCGGCTCCGCGCTCGGCGCTGCGCCCGTGAACTATTACCTCAGCGCCGAGCTGAGCGAGTTGGAGTGCGACCGCCCGGCCAATGCCGGAGGTGGCCCCGGTTACCAGTGCGGTCGAGCCTTCGAGTGTTGTCATTGGACCTGCCCCTCCGAGGAAATGCTGTGGATGTTGTGTGCGCCATAGCGCGGCCCCAGGTCTATTTAATCCAACGGGCCAACGAAGGTATGCGTCTGGCTTATCGGCGCTATCAGCGGTGCCTATAAGCTAGACCGATAGCTAATCGGCGTCGGCATGGGGCGGCACCACTCTATGGAGTTGCGGGAACTCAGCGCTTTCGTGGCGGTCGTCGAGGAAGGCGGCATGTCCGCCGCGTCGCGTCGCCTGCATGTGAGCCAGTCGGCGTTATCGCAGACGGTGAGCGCGCTGGAACGTGAACTCGGAGTCACGCTGCTGGAACGCACCAGCAGCGGCGTGCGGCC
>DASZLQ010000019.1:0-31059 GCA_035552295.1 Mycobacterium sp.
GTACGCACCGCCTTCATGGTCAGCACATCGGCGACGGCCTCCTGGAAACCCGCGGCAACGTCGGCGGTCGCCGCGTCGGGATGGCTCTCCACATACCGCGCGACGGCGGTCTTGAGCCCGGAGAAGCTGAAGGCGTAGGGACCATCGGCCGGGCCCGTCATGCCGCGCGGGAACGCGATGGCGCCCCGATCGCCGCTGCGAGCCAGGTCGTCGAGCACCTTGCCACCGGGATAGCCCAGCCCCAGCAGCCGTGCCACCTTGTCATAGGCCTCGCCGGCGGCGTCGTCGACGGTGCTGCCCAGCTCGATGATCGGCTCGCCGAGCGAACGCGCATGCAGCAGATGCGTGTGCCCACCGGACACCAGCAGCGCCACGCACTCCGGGAGCGGCCCGTGTTCGTACACGTCGGCGGCCAGGTGCCCGCCCAGGTGGTTAACGGCGTAGAACGGCACGTCCCAGGCGGCTGAATACGCCTTGGCCGCAGCCACTCCCACCAACAAAGCGCCGGCCAGCCCGGGCCCGATGGTGGCGGCGACGACGTCGGGTTGTTGCACGCCGGCCGTCGCCAGCGCCCGGCGCATCGCTGGACCGAGCGCTTCCAGATGCGCGCGGGAGGCGATCTCGGGCACCACGCCACCGAACCGGACGTGTGCGTCGACGCTGGATGCCACCTCGTCGGCCAACAGCGTCACAGCGCCGTCGGCGTCCAGCCGCGCGATGCCGACTCCGGTCTCGTCGCAGGAGGTTTCGATGGCCAAGATGATCGTCACGAGCACTCCCTCCGCATCGTGTACGCGTCGGCGCCGCTAACCCGGTAGTAGCGCCGGCGCAGGCCGATCCGCGCGAAACCGACGCTGCGGTACAGCGCGATGGCCGCCTCATTGTCGGTGCGCACCTCCAGGTAGACCACACCGCCGTCGGCGAAGTTCAGCAGCTCGTCAAGCAGCAGACGACCGATGCCCTGTCCCTGGAAGGCCGGGTCCACGCCGATGGTGTGCACCTCGTATTCGAACGGCGGTTTGCGGCCCAACCGGGAGATGCCCGCGTAACCCACCAGCCTGCCGGCAACGCGGGCGGCCACGTAATGGTTGTGCGAGCTGGCCAGTTCGCGGTTGAACGCCACCGCCGGCCATGGGTCGTCACCTTCGAACAGCTGGGCTTCCAGCGCAGCGCAGCGCTCGGCATCGGCCGGCGTCAACGCGCCGATGGTCACGGGCTCGCTGCAGGCGGTCATCGGCGGGCCGCCAAGGGCTTGGCGTCGGGCCTGCGCAAATACAACGCCACCAGGGGCGCCGGGTTATCGGACCAGTCGGACACCGCGGCTACCAGCCCGGCCGGCGTCGGGTAAACGGGCTCGCACAGCGGCAGCCCGAACATCGCCGCGTGCTCGGGCGAGCCTGCCACCGCTTGCGCCGTACCGGGGTCGACGTCGGCCGGGGCGTTGACCGCCGGGCCGGCGGTGCGCGCTCCGTCGCGGTAGCGGGCCCAGTAGACCTCGCGCCGACGGGCGTCGGTGACCACCAGCGCGTCGCCGGTGGTTCGCACCCCGATGGCGTCCAGGCTGCACACGCCGTGCACCGGGATGCCCAGCGCGTGGCCGTACGCGGCAGCGGTTGCCATCCCGGCGCGCAGCCCGGTGAACGGGCCGGGACCACAGCCCACCACGACGGCATCGAGGTCAGCCATGGTCAGCGCGGCCTCGGCCAGGGCGGCCAGCACATTAGGGGTGAGCCGTTCGGCGTGCGCCCGGGCATCGACGGTGACCCGCTCGGCAAGGACGGCGCATCCCGAGCCGTCCAGCCGCACGACGCCCGCCGTCACCGCCGGGGTGGCGGTGTCGAGGGCCAGGATCAGGCTCATGAGCGGTTCCACTCCCAGGTCGCGATCCGCACGTCGGAGTGGCTGACCCGCTCGAGGCGGACGTCCAGGTGCCGCTCGGCGAGGCGTTCAGCCAGGCCTTCGCCCCACTCCACCACGACGACCGCGTCCTCGAGATCGGTATCGAGGTCCAGCGAATCGAGCTCGCCGAGCAGGTCGGCGCTTGGAGGATCCGAGTGGTCCAACAGCCGGTAGACATCGACGTGAATCATCGCCGGCGCTCCGGGCCGACGCGGCGGGTGCACTCGTGCCAGCACGTACGTCGGTGAGGTGACCGGGCCGTCGACATCCATCGACGCGGCAATACCCTTGGCCAGCACAGTCTTTCCGGCACCGAGCGGACCGGAGAGCACCACCACGTCGCCGGCGCGCAGCTGTCCGCCCAACCGGGACCCCAGCGCCACGGTGTCCTCGACGCGCTCGCAGGTGGCCGTGCCGGATCGCTCAGCCATGACGCCGGAACCGTTCCCGCAAGCGCCGGTAGCGCAGGACCATCTTGCTCGAAGTGGCCCGGTTGACGAGCCGGACCAGCCCGTCGTTGATGGCGTCGGGCTTGTCCAGCAGGGCCAGGTGACTGGCTCCGGTGACGATGACCAGCTCGGATTGCGGCAGCGACGCCGCCATCTTCCTCGAGTACTCGTCCGGGGTGATCAGGTCGTGGTCACCGCAGGCGATCAGCGTCGGGATGCGCAGCAATGTCCACAGCCCGGGGGTTTCGTCGTGCACTTCCAGTGCGCGCAAAAAGCCCACCATGGTGGCGATCGGGGTGCCGTTCATCATGCGCTGGGAGAAGGCGTCCAGGCTTCGGCTGACGTGCAGGTCACTGTAGGACGCGGCCCGCAGAATCGGCGCGATCAGCGAACGCGACACTTTGCGGCCGCGGTGCATGAGCTTGGGGGCGGACCGGGCGGTGAACCGAAGCGCTTCCACCGCAGGGTTTTTCAGGATCTCACCCAGCGGCGACCGGGTAACCCCTTCGGCCGCAGAGGAAATCAGCGCCGCACCGACGATCATGCGCCCGTACTGCTCAGGGTACTGGCGAGCGTGTGACAACACCGTCATGCCGCCCATCGAATGGCCGACCAACACGATCACCCCGTGCGGCGCGACCTCCGACAGCACGCTTTCCAGATCCTGGCCCAGTTGAGTCAGCGTGTACGTCTCGGGCTCGGCTTCGCCCGAGCGCCCGTGCCCGCGCTGGTCGTAGAGGACCATGCGCACCCTCGGTCCCCACTTCTGGGCAAGCCGGGTCCGCTGAAAGTGGAAGGCGCCCATACGCAGACAGAAACCATGAACGAAGACCACGGTCACCGGCGCGTCCACCGGACCGGCTTCGCGGACGGCCAAACCCACACCGTCGGGCGTGGTCACCACATAGCTGCGGTCGCTGTTGAGTCGCTCGAAATCCTCGTTGGCATACGGGTCTTCGACTAACGCGGCGCGTTGGATCATCGAACGGCGGGCCGAGGCCCCGACGATGGTGGCGACCGCAGTCAGGCCCGCACCTCCCGCAAGCCAGGCGCTTTCCCTGCGGCGCCTGCGGGTTTTCTCATCGCTCAACGGTTCCGGCCTCGCGATAGGTCCTGGTGATGCGCCCCCGGGGACTAGTGACCACTTCGTAGTGGATGGTGCCGAGCAGATCGGCCCAGTCCTGGGCGGTGGGTTCGCCGCGGCTGCCGGGCCCGAACAGGATCGCCTCGTCGCCTTCGGCGACATCGACCTGCCCGGGACCCAGGTCGACGAGGAATTGGTCCATGCAGATCCGCCCGACGCCGGGCCGCCGCCTGCCGTTGATCAGCACGTCCAGCCGTCCTCCCAGCGACCGGAAGACACCGTCCGCATATCCGATCGGCATCAGCGCGACGGTGGTGTCACGGTCGGCGGTCCAGGTGTGTCCATACGACACGCCCTCGCCGGCAGCGATCGACTTCACCAGCGCGACAGCGCATTTCACCGTCATCGCCGGTACCAGTCCCATGTCGCCGAGCTGCGGTACGGGACTGAGACCGTACACCGCGATGCCGGGCCGCACCAGGTCGAAGGCCAGGTCTGGACGCGACATCGTGGCCGCCGAATTCGCAAGGTGCGCAATCTCGAACCGCACCCCCTGGTCGCGCGCCTGCGCCAGCATCTCGCTGAGCCGTTGGGCCTGAATGTCGTTGATGGGATTGTCGGGTTGGTCGGCGTACACCATGTGCGACATCAGCCCGCGCAACCGGATGGCGTCCTCGGCGACGGCGTGGCGAAGCGCGGTCAGCGTCGATGGGTATAACGCGGGGGCGACGCCGTTACGGTTCAGCCCGGTGTCCACCTTGACGGTCACCGTCGCGGTCCGGCCGGTCCGGCGCACCGCGTCCAGCAGCTCGTCGAGCTGGCGCACCGAGGACACGGCGATCTCCACGTCGGCCAGCAGCGCGGGGCCGAAGTCGAGCCCGGGCGGATGCAGCCAGGCCAGCACCGGCGCGGCGATCCCGTCGGCGCGCAGCGCCAGCGCTTCGTCGACGGTGGCGACACCCAGTTCGGCCGCTCCGGCGGCCAACGCGGCGCGGGCGACCCGGGTGGCCCCGTGGCCATAGCCGTCGGCCTTGACGACAGCCATGAGCTGCGCGGGGCCGGCGTGCTCGCGCAGCACCCGCACGTTGTGCTCGATTGCACCCAGGTCCACCACGGCCTCGGCGAGGGCGCCAGGACTCAGAGATATCGGCGTAACGGCCACGAGCGACATTCTCCCAGAAAGGGCTGTGCGGACCGGCTGCCAGCGTCAGTGCGCGAAGTGCGCAGCGTCGTAGTGCCCCCCCGGCTTGAGCTTGTCGAGGGAGGTCAGCGCGGTGCGCGCATCGTCGTGCAGTGCCCGTGCCAGGTCGGCTGAGAGGCCCTCGCGAACCACGATGCGCAGTACCGATACGTGGGTGGCGTTGTCCGGCATGGTGTAGGCCGGCACCTGCCAGCCGAAGGTCCGCAGCTCGTGGGAGACGTCGAACTCGGTGTACCCACGATCCCTGGCGAGCCGGAAGCTGACCACCGGGATCGCCGAACCGTCCGAGATCAGCTCGCAGTGTTCGCCTTTGCGCAGCTGCTCGCCCAGCCACCGCGCCGTCATGGACAGGGCCTGCATGACTTTGATGTAGCCATCGCGGCCCAGCCGCAGGAAGTTGTAGTACTGGCCGACCACTTGGTTACCCGCGCGGGAGAAGTTCAGCGTGAAGGTCGGCATATCGCCACCCAGGTAGTTGACGTGAAACACCAGATCCTCGGGCAGATATTCCTTGCTGCGCCACACCACGAACCCGACACCGGGATAGGTCAGCCCGTACTTGTGGCCGCTGACATTGATCGACACCACCCTGGGCAGCCGGAAATCCCACTTGAGTTCCGGGCGCAGGAAGGGCACCACGAAGCCACCACTGGCGGCGTCGACGTGTACCGGAACGTCCACCCCGCCGTCGGCCGCCAATTTGTCCAGCGCCGCGCAGATATCGGCGATGGGTTCGAGTTCACCAGTGTAAGTGGTGCCCAGGATCGCCACCACGCCGATGGTGTTCTCGTCGACGGCCTCGATGACCTGCTCGGGAGTGATGACGTAGCGCCCCTCCTCCATCGGCAGATAGCGGGGTTCGACATCGAAGTAGCGGCAGAATTTCTCCCAAACCACTTGGACGTTGGAGCCCATCACCAGGTTCGGGGTGCGGCCCTCCCAGCCCTTACCAACCTTCGAGCGCCAGCGCCATTTCATCGCCAGGCCGCCCAGCATCACCGCCTCGCTGGAGCCGATGGTGGACACCCCGCAGGCGCTGGCGGGGTCGTCGTCGCTCAGCCCGTCGGCGTGGAACAGGTCGGCCACCATACACACGCATCGCTGTTCGATGGCCGCGGTCGCCGGATATTCGTCCTTGTCGATCATGTTCTTGTCGAACGTCTCGGCCATCAGCCTCCCGGCTTCGGGATCCATCCACGTGGTGACGAAGGTGGCCAGGTTCAGCCGGGAGCTGCCGTCGAGCATCAGCTCGTCGTGGATGAAGCGGTAAGCGGCCTCCGGATCCATCGACTCCTCGGGCAGCCGTAGCGCCGGAACGGGCGCGGTGAACAGGCGGCCGGTGTAGGCGGGGGCGATTGCGTGAGCCGGCACAGATGGATGTTGAGGCATTACGGGAACCTTTCTGCTAGAGGGCGGCCAGGGCGGCCCGGATGTGCGGGACGATCCGTGACGCCGACGTCGGCGCCTCGCCGGGTCCCGGGTCGGCGGCCGACAGCGCTGCCGCGTGCGCGTGCACGAACGCCGCGGCCGCGGCCGCCTCACCAGCCGTGAGCCCGGACGCCAGCAGCGCGCCGATCATCCCGGACAACACGTCGCCGGACCCGGCGGTGGCCGCCCAGGACTGCCCGGCGGGGTTGAGATAGACCGGTCCGCCGGGTTCGGCGACGATCGTGACGTTCCCCTTGAGCAGCACGGTGGCGCCGAGGGTGTCGGCCAGCTTGCGGGTGGCGCGCACCCGATCGTCCCCGGGCGGATTCCCGGCCAGTCGGGCGAATTCACCCGCGTGCGGGGTCAGCACTGTCGGCGCAGCTCGGTTGACCACCAGGTCGGGGTGGGCCGCCAGGATGGTCAGCCCGTCGGCGTCGACGATCACCGGCAGGTCGGTCTCCAGCGCGAACCACAACGCGGCGGCCCCGGCGTCGTCGGTGCCCAATCCCGGGCCGACCACCCAGGCCTGCACCCGCCCGGCCGCTGCCGGGGTGGGCGACGCGATCACCTCGGGCCAATGCGCGAGCACCTCGCCGTGCGCGCTGCCGGAATAGCGGACCATGCCGGAGGTGGCCGCGACGGCGGCACCGGTGCACAGCACGGCCGCGCCCGGGTAGGTCGACGAGCCGGCCATCACCCCCGTCACGCCCTGGGTGTACTTGTCGTCGTGGGGGCCGGGTACCGGCCACCGCGCGGCCACATCGGCGGCTTCGAAACCCACCACATCGGTGTCCGGCAGGTCGAGCCCGATGTCGACCAGCGCGACGCGGCCGCAGTCGCCGAGCGCGTGCACCGGTTTGAGCCCGCCGAACGTGACCGTCAGCGCCGCATGCACAGCGGGCCCGGTGATCGCCCCGGTCGCCACGTCGATCCCGCTGGGGATGTCGACGGCGACCACGGGGATCCCGTTGTCGCCCGGCCTGTTCAAGGTGGCGAACACCTCGGCCGCCGCCGGCCGCAGCGGCCCCGAGCCGGAGATGCCCACCACGCCGTCGATGACGAGATCGGTTGCGGGTGAGACCCTGTCGACGATGTGGCCGCCGGCTTTGGTGAACGCCGCCAACCCCTTGCGGTGGGTGCGGTCCGGGTTGAGCAGCACCGCGTCGGCGGCCGCGCCGCGACGGCGCAGGAAGGTCGCCGCCCACAGCGCGTCACCGCCGTTGTCGCCCGAGCCGACGACCGCACATACGCGGCGGCCGGCCACCCCGCCGGTTCGGGCGGTCAGCTCACCGATGATCTCGGTGGCCAGCCCGTAGGCCGCGCGCCTCATCAGGGCACCATCGGGCAGGCTGGCCAGCAGCGGCGCTTCGGCGTCGCGGATCGCGTCTACGGAGTAGTAATGCCGCATCAAAGTCAGCATTCCATGCTCCGCGTTCAAAATGCGTACGGACTACACACAGCACTCGTTCAGGACGCGTCCGTACATTCGATTTCAGCGACGATTGGAGGGCACACATGGCACGGTTCGACGGCGACACCTGGGACTTGAGTAACGGCGTGGGAGCCACCGCCACCGGCGTGGCGGTGGGGCGCGCGTTAGGCAGCCGAGGCCCCAACGCATTGATCAACGATCCCTTCGCCGAGCCACTGGTGCGCGCGGTCGGCGTGGACTTCTTCACCCGCATCGCCAGCGGCGAGCTGGATCCCGCTCAGGTCGACGACAACGGCGACTTCGGGATGAAGCGGATGGGCGACATGATGGGCGTGCGCACCCGGTTCTTCGACGACTTCTTCATGGCCGCAGCCAATGAGGGCATCCGCCAGGCGGTGATCTTGGCCTCGGGGCTGGACGCTCGCGCCTACCGGCTGCCCTGGCCGACCGGAACCACCGTGTTCGAGATCGACCAGTCCCAGGTCATCGAGTTCAAGACCGCAACCTTGGCCGGGCTGGGCGCCACGCCGACCGCCGATCGGCGGGCGGTACCCGTTGACCTTCGCGATGATTGGCCCGCGGCGCTGCGCGCGGCAGGCCTGGATCCCACCCAACCAACGGCGTGGAGCGCCGAAGGCCTGATGCCGTTCTTGCCGCCCGACGCTCAGGATCGGCTGCTGGACAACATCACTGAGATCAGCCCGGCGGGAAGTCAGTTGGCCACCGAGAACTTGAAAGGCGCCAGCGGCGGCGTACAGACGATGGCCGACCGTATGCGTGCGGTCACCGACCAGTGGCGCGAACACGGCTTCGACGTCGAAATGACCGACCTGTGGTATGCCGGCGACCGCAACGACGTGGTGGAATACCTGAGCACCCACGGTTGGGTGACGGCGGCGACGAGTGTGCCGGATTTGGCTGCCGCCTATGGGCTTTCGCTACCGCCCGCCTCCAACGACAACGAGGCGACCCTCACGTCGCTGCACTACGTCACCGCCAGGCGAACCTAAGATTCGCCGGAACGGAGTCTCCGGAAAGCGGTTCTGAGTTTCGCCGGATTCAACGGCGGGCGCTTGCGCTCTCGCGCCATCGGGTAGAAGCAGAGCCCGATGAGGATCGAGGCGAAGTGACCGATCGCGGTGAAGTTCAGCTCGCGGTGGTTCATCGTGAGCAGCGGAAAACCGAAGATGACAAACAGCACCCCGAGATAGCCCCAGCGCCACGGCCGCGCAATGTGATACGTCAGCACGGCCATCACGCCGACAAGGAAATAGCTGACGCCGATATCGCGCGCATGCACCAGCCTCTCCGACGCTTCGTGCTCCTCGATCGAGTAGTAGAGAATGCCTTCGCTGATATAGGTGGCGAGGATGTGGGAGGTCAATCCCACGGTGAGCCAGCGTAGCTGGCCGAGCCAATGTTCGGCCGGTGCGAGGAACAAGGTGAACAGCAACAGGTACGGTTCCAAGTTCTTGCCGTCAATCCACAGCAGGCTGGAAAACAGCACACCTAGCGGGTCGGTGCCCAACTCGTGAATGTTGGTGGAACGGTGCAGCAGCACATAGTGCAATTGCCGCCTGGGCAGTTCGTTTTGCACGATCGTCGTGATCATCAGCACCAACAGCCAGCTGTAGGTCAGCGGCGCGCCGATGACGAAATGCCAGACCGCGAGCGCCATGCTGCGCAGTCGTGCCCCCACCGATGGATTGGCCACGGCTCAACTTTTACATGCTTGGTGACGCGACGGGCGCCGGTGACTCAGCCGAAGGCGTCGGCGTCTCGGCCTCGGGTCTCAGATGCCGCCACCAGCAGGCGATGTAGAGCAGCATCGAGATCACCAACACGACCAGCACCCACAGAACGATCGTGATGTCGACCCAGCCTCCGAACGGCGGCGAGCCGGGAAGTGCGTTCCTCAGCGGCACCACTGCGAAGAGCATCGCCGCGTACCACGTTGTCATCGGCGGCTGAAACTTTCGCCGGTCACGCACGGTTTGGATCGCGACGAAGAGGCCCAAGCCGGCAATGGCGATGAGGACGCCGAGAATGACGATGCCGAACGCCGCCGCGCTGAGCGACCGCCGCAAACTCACCCGATACGGGCCGTGACCGTTGGCATTCGTGGTGTTGATCTCCCAGCCTGAAAGATGATTGACGAATGTGATCGGCAGGGGTTGCACTCCGGTCTCACCGTCACCGCGCGTGAGTTCGATCTCGATGGGCCCCGAGTTGTAGCGATCGAAGGGCCAATCGTTGATGTCACCCGCGACGGTCAGTGGAACCGGAAACATGCCGGGAAGCATGCCCTTCGTCCAGGTCCGGCGGGTGGGCGTAGCCACGGATCTGACTCGAAGACCGAGGTCTTGCTTGAAATGCTGGGTTTGCGGATCCAACAGGTCGGATCCGGGTGAAAAGATCAGGTTGGCGTTCAGCACGGTGTAGTTCGACTGAACGTCTTCCAGATTCAGCGTCACCGACGTCCCGTCGCTCGCAGGCGGGATTTCCGCCTGACGGTTGGCCGTATCGCTGCTGCGTAGAGCGCGACCGCCGCGACGTATGCCGCAACGAGGACGACGATGAGACCTACGATGCCGAATCTCATGAGTGACGGCTTGGGATGCAAGTTATCCGCCGACAAGAATGCCTCCCCCCGTACTCATCTGCATGAATTGCGTCCCGGGCAGAGATTGTATGTGGGAGCAGGTGGGCGGGAGGCGTTACGGCCGAAACAACCCGACTATTCGACGGTGACGGACTTGGCCAGGTTTCGTGGCTTGTCGACGTCGTAACCGCGGGCCTGCGCCACCGACGCAGCGAACACCTGAAGCGGGATGGTCGACAGCAGCGGCTGCAAAAGGGTTGACACCGAAGGGATTTCGATCAAGTAATCGGCGTAGGGTCGCACGGTGTCATCGCCCTCTTCGGCGATCACAATCGTCACCGCGCCGCGAGACTGGATCTCGCGGATGTTGGACAGCAGCTTGGCGTGCAGTATGGCAGACCCCTTGGGCGAGGGCATGACGACGATGACGGGCAGATCGTCCTCGATCAACGCGATCGGGCCGTGCTTGAGCTCGCCGGCGGCGAACCCCTCGGCGTGCATGTAGGCCAGCTCTTTGAGCTTCAGCGCCCCTTCCAGCGCCACCGGGTAGCCGACGTGGCGACCCAGGAAGAGCACGGTCGAGGATTGGGCGAACCGATGGGCAATCGCGGCCACCGGTTCAACTGTCGCGAGCACCCGCGCCACCTGGTCTGGCATCGCCTCCAGCTCGCGGTACTCGCGCTCCACCTCGTCCGGGTACTTGGTACCGCGGGCCTGCGCCAGCGCCAGGCCGACAAGGTAGTTGGCCGCTATCTGCGCCAGGAATGTCTTGGTCGAGGCCACGCCGATCTCGGGGCCAGCGCGGGTGTAGAGCACCGCATCGCATTCGCGCGGGATCTGCGAGCCGTTGGTGTTGCAGATCGCCAGCACCTTGGCCTTCTGTGCTTTGGCATGCCGGACCGCTTCCAGGGTGTCCGCGGTTTCACCGGACTGCGAGATGGCAACCACCAGTGTGCTGCGGTCCAGAACCGGGTCCCGGTAACGGAATTCGCTGGCCAGCTCCACCTCCACGGGCAGCCGCGTCCAGTGCTCGATCGCGTATTTCGCCAGCAGCCCGGAGTGATACGCGGTACCGCAGGCGACCACGAATACCTTGTCGATCTCGCGTAGTTCCTGGTCGGACAGTCGCTGCTCGTCGAGCACGATCCGGCCGTTGACGAAATGGCCAAGCAGGGTGTCGGCCACCGCGGTGGGCTGTTCGGCGATCTCCTTGAGCATGAAGAACTCGTAGCCGCCCTTTTCGGCGGCAGACAGGTCCCAGTCGATGTGGAACTCGCGGTATTCGACGTCCTCGCTCCCGTGGAAGTCGGTGATCCGGTAGCCGTCGGCGGTCAGCACCACGGCCTGGTCCTGGCCGAGTTCGACGGCGTTGCGGGTGTGCGTGATGAAGGCGGCCACGTCGGACCCGACGAACATCTCGCCGTCCCCCACCCCGAGCACCAGTGGTGTCGACCGGCGGGCGGCGACGATGGTGTCGGGTTGGTCGGCGTTGGCGAAAACCAGGGTGAAGTGGCCCTCCAGCCGGCGCAGCACGGCCAGCACCGAAGCCACGAAATCACCGGCCGTTTCACCGCGGCGATACGCCTGCGAAACCAGGTGCACCACGACTTCCGTGTCGGTGTCGCTGGAAAACTCCACGCCAGCGGCCTCCAGCTCGTGCCGCAGGGCGGCGTAGTTCTCGATGATGCCGTTGTGGACGACGGCGATCTTGCCGGCAGCGTCGCGGTGGGGGTGCGCGTTGCGGTCGGTGGGCCGGCCGTGGGTCGCCCAGCGGGTGTGGCCCAACCCGGTGGTGCCGGCCAGCGAGGCCGGCGGCATCTCGGCCACCGCCTCGTCGAGGTTGGCCAGCCGGCCGGCGCGACGACGCACGGTGAGTTTGCCCTTGCCGTCGAGCAGGGCGATTCCCGACGAGTCGTAGCCGCGATACTCCATCCGGCGCAGCGCGTCCATGACGACATCGAAGGCAGGGCGCTGCCCGACGTAGCCGACAATTCCGCACATTCTGAACAGGGTAGTGGAGCGGCCACAGCGGTCCCAGCAGGACGGGCCGGCAGCCTGCTGACCTGCGAAAACGAGCTCAGAGGGTGAGGGTGCCGGGCGCGGCCGTAGGCGAAACGCGCCGTGGCGGCGATGGGGTCCGGATGCATTTCGCTGCACACCATATTCCTAAAACAATGGGAGTTCGTCACCTGATGTATTTCTGACGTTTTCTATTGCTTCATTGCTCCAACGCGGCGCGCACTTAAACTTCGGAATATCGGCTAGTGCTGGCAACCATCCACTAGCGCCGGGGGCCAGCGGAAAGGAAACGGTCTTCACGCCCTCCCGATCCCGACAGCAGCAATCGATACCAATGAATAGTGTTTGCAGCACAAGAGTTCTCCTGCGGTCCGCGCGCAACTGATCAACCGTTCTTTTGTCATCAGCTCTTTCAGCAGACATCAAGCCGATAGTCGCAAATAGATCCAGTGGTTAATGAATCTTAATTCGAAACTCGATGCGAAAAGGACGGCTTTGGCCCCCGCCCACGCAATCTTCTAGGAGCGAATCATGACTGCTGTTCTGTACGACGATGTGGTGGCGAACACGCCCGCGCCGAAGCAGGCATCGAGGCGGCTTCCTTCGCCGCCGATCGGCTGGGGCGACCCAGTAGTGGACGCGGCGGCTCGTTTGCTGAGCATCCCGCTGCGCCAGGTGTACGCGGTGCTCTGGCGGCTGGGGTTGATCGAGGTGCGCTAACGTCGACGCGTGGCCCGCATCCGCAAGCTCTTCAAAGCTCTCAGTCGGCCCGGCCCACATCGGGTTTTGCGTGGTGACCTGGCCTTTGCCGGTTTGCCAGGGGTGGTGTACACGCCGGAAGCCGGGTTGAACCTGCCCGGGGTCGCTTTCGGACACGACTGGCTCGCCGGCACTGTCCGCTATTCGGGTCTGCTGGAGCATCTGGCGTCGTGGGGCATCGTCGCCGGTGCCCCCGACACCGAGCGCCGCCTGGCGCCTTCGGTGCTCAACCTGGCGTTCGATCTCGGTACCGCGCTCGACATCATGGCCGGTGTGCGCCTCGGGCCCGGCAAAATCAGCGTGCACCCTGTCAAGCTCGGCGTGGTGGGCCACGGTTTCGGCGGCTCGGCTGCGGTGTTCGCAGCGGCCGGCATGCCTTCCAAGCTCGCCGCAGTGGCAGCGGTGTTTCCGACCGTTACCAGTCCCCCGGCCGAGCAGCCCGCCGCGACGCTAAAGGTCCCGGGTTTGATCTTGACCGCACCGGGAGATCCAAAGACGTTGAATTCCAACGCCTTGGCCCTTTCCCGCGCGTGGGACACCGCCTCGCTGCGCATCGTCAGCAAAGCCAAACCCGGCGGCCTGATTGAGGGCCGGCGCCTGACGAAAGCGATCGGGCTGCCCGGACCGCACCGCGGCACGCAACGATCGGTTCGGGCGCTGCTGACCGGGTACCTGCTCGCTACGGTCGGCGGTGACAGAACCTATCGCGCCTTCGCCGATCCGGACGCGCACCTGCCCAAGACCGACCCGGTGGACCCCGAGGCGCCGCCGGTCACGCCCGAAGAAAAGATCGTCGCGCTGCTGAAGTAAGCCGCTGAACACCCGCCGCCATCGTCGTGATAAGTGTCGTTGATGCGAATCGGGATCGCTCTGGATTATTCGGGCGGCTTTCACGAGGCCGTCGACCGCGTCGTTGAACTCGAGAAGGCCGGCATCGATATCGCGGTGGTGGCCGAGGCGTACTCTTTTGACGCCGTCAGCCAGCTCGGGTATCTGGCCGCCAAGACCAACACCGTCGAGTTGGCCTCGGGGGTGTTTCCGATCTATATCCGGACGCCGTCGTTGCTGGCGATGACCGCCGCGGGCCTGGACTTCGTGTCCGACGGGCGATTCCGGCTCGGGATCGGCACGTCCGGGCCCCAGGTGATGGAGGGCTTTCACGGCGTCGAGTTCGACGCTCCAATAGGCCGGACCCGCGAGATCGTGGAGATCTGCCGAAAGGTGTGGCGCCGGGAACGGGTGCAGTACGACGGCAAGTACTATCAGGTCCCGCTGCCCGCGGATCGCGGAACGGGTTTGGGCAAACCCTTGCAGCTCATCAATCACCCTGTGCGCGAACGCATTCCGATAACGATCGCAGCGCTAGGACCGAAGAACGTCGAGCTCACCGCCGAGATCGCCGAGGGCTGGCAGCCGGTCTTCTACCTTCCGGAGAAAGCCGACTCGGTCTGGGGCGAGGCGCTGGCGGCCGGTGCCGCAAAACGGGATCCGGCACTGGGGCCGCTGGACATCATGGTGCACGCGTCAGTGGCCATCGGCGACAACGTCGACGAACGGCTGGCCTGGGCCAAGCCGCAGCTGGCCCTCTACATCGGCGGAATGGGCGCCAAGGGCCGCAACTTCTACCACAACTTGGCGACGCGCTACGGGTTCGGAGAGGTCGCGGACAAAATCCAGGAGCTGTATCTGTCCGGCCGCAAGCGTGAGGCGATCGACTTGGTGCCCGACGAATTGGTACGCGGGATGTCGCTCGTCGGCCCTCGCGGCTTCATCGCCGAGCGCCTGGCCGCATTCGCCGCGGCCGGCGTCACGACGCTGTTGGTAAGCCCGATGGCGACCGACGCAGAAGAATCCGTGCGCTTTGTCGAGGAAGTGCTCCAGCTGCGTCCCTCCTGAGTCCTCACTGTCCTGCCTGCGGAAGCTGATCCGCGGCGATCTCGCACGGTGTTGATCCGCCGGTCGGCGGCCCAGCGGCCGGTGCCGGCGCGGCGGCTGGCGGCGGCGCGTCAACCGGCGGAGAAGTGCCATCCGGCGGAGGCGCGTCAGCCGACGGCGACGCGCCCAACGGTGGCGGCGCCTCGACCGGTGGCGGTCCGTCAACCGGTCGATCCTCTTCAGCCTTTTCGGTCTCTTCCGGCTCGTCGGATTCTTCAGCCTCGGTATCGGGCTTGTCGTCGGCGTCGTCGTGCTCGTCGTCCGGATGGAACGGATCCTCGTCGAACGCATCCTCGTCGAATGGGTCCTTGTTCCCCTGGTCGGCCGCCGAACCCAGCAGCCCACCCACCGCATCGACGATTCGGCTCGCGAGCCCACCAAGACCGCCAAGACCGCTCAGTCCGCCGCCCAGATCTCCCGCACCGGCGGGCATGGCCGAAGCATCACCAAGCGCTGCTCCCAAATCCGGAGGCGGTGCCGGGGGTGTTGGGCTGGCAGTCGGTGCGGGATTCGCCGGCGGTCCGGCAGCGGCGGGCACGATCGTCGGCGGCACGGCAGCGGCGGGCGTAACCGTCGCGGTCACAGCCGGTGCGCTCGGCGAGACCGACTCAAGCAGTTGCCAGCCGGGCCCGAGGTCGCCGGGAAGCTCGAAGTACACCACCGGCGCAGCGGCCATCTTGTCGATGACCATGTCGTAGGACGCCGCGACCCCAGCTTGCGACGAGCGCACCGCAGTCAGCCAGTCGTTGCGAATATCGTTGTCCACGTATGGTTTTATCTGTTGCTGGACAATCTCCGCAGCCGTCCAACGATCCCCCGCCCCGGTCGTGACCGCAGCGGCGGCGGCCAACCACGTAGGCCGCTGCGCCTGCGTGCGATCGTCGATGGCGATGGCTGTCGCGACCTTTGAGTCGAGCAGGAACCACAGGTTGTCGCGCAGCGACTCGCATCGCTGGGCCGCCGCGCGCACTTCGGTGGCCAGCACGCCTGCCTCATCGCAATGACGCTGCAAAAACGCAAGCGCAGCGTCCCCTGCAGGCCCCGTCCATGCCGCTGTCAGCTCGGCAACCTGGGCACGCTGTATTCGCAGGCCTTCGGTGACTGCGGCGCCCGCCGCCCGCAGCTCCGCACAATCGCGGTCGAGCGCGTGCAGGTCGAGGCCGTCTTCACTGCCGTACCAGTCGCGGATCTGGGAAGGTTGCGACGTCATGTCGGATTGTTCATAACCCAGTGTCTGGCAAGCCCGTACGTACGTTTGTGTGTGCTCGACAGCAGGCCGACCCTCTGCGAGTCGCTCGGCAACGTCTAACCGATCGGCCACTATCAGGCGATCCGCGCCGCGGCATACAGTTCGGCGTCGGCATACCGTTCGGCGCCGGACCGCAGTGCAACAGCGATCGCGACAGACGCCCGCGACCACTGCGACAACTGCGCCACCAGTTGCTCCAGCTGGGCGCGCAGCGCATCGCCGCGCGCGGTGTGCGCCCGCCCCGCGGTGGCACCACCGAACGCCAGCCCAGCCAGGTGGTCGCTCACCGCGGCGTCGACAAGTTCAGCGGCGCCGCGCAATTGGTCGGCGACCCTATGCACCGCTCCGACGTCGACCCCGGTGCGGGCAAAAGCGTCGTGTCGTACTCGACTATCGAATCTCATGCCTAATCCGACGCCCGATCCCCCGTCGGGGTTCCAGGCTTGCGGATTCAGCGCTGAGCGCTCACCGCTTCGGCGACTCGAGCGGCGACGCGCTGAGCCACGTCTGCTTCGGGCGCTTCCACCATCACCCGGATCATCGGTTCAGTTCCCGAGGGGCGCAACAGGATTCGTCCGGTGTCACCGAGTTCCGCCTCGGCCAGCTCGACTGCGGCCTGCACCGCGGGTGCGGCAGCGGCGGTGGCCTTGTCCGCGACCTCGACGTTGATCAGCACCTGCGGCAATGTCTGCATCTGCGAGGCGAGGTCGGCCAGTGACGAGCCGGTCTGCACCATGCGTGTCATCAATCGCAGGCCCGTGACGATGCCGTCGCCGGTGGAGCCCAGCGCGGGCATCACGATGTGGCCCGATTGCTCGCCACCGAGGCTGTATTCGCCGGCCCGTAGCTCCTCCAAGACGTAGCGATCGCCGACGGCGGTGGTGCGCACCGTGATGCCGGCCGAGCGCATGGCCAGGTGCAGGCCCAGGTTGCTCATCACCGTGGTCACCAAGGTGTTGGCCGCCAGTTCGCCCGCCTCTTGCATCGCACGCGCAAGCACCACCATGATCGCGTCGCCGTCGACGAGTTCGGCGTTGGCATCGATGGCCAGACACCGGTCGGCATCGCCGTCGTGCGCCAGACCCAGATCGGCACGGTGGGCGATCACGGCTGCCCGCAGCGAATCCAGATGCGTCGAGCCACAGTCGTCGTTGATGTTGAGCCCGTTCGGGTCGGCGTTGATCGGGATGACTCGGGCACCCGCCGCGCGGTAGGCGCGCGGTGCGGCCAACGCCGCCGCGCCGTGGGCGCAGTCGACGACCACGGTGAGGCCATCGAGGGGCAGCGTGCTGACCTTGCCAACGTGGCGCAGGTAGCGGTCGGGCGCGTCCTCGGCGTCGAGGACGCGCCCGATCCCGGCGCCGACCTGGCGCAACCCAGGTCCGGCCGCAACCAGTTCTTCGATCTGATCCTCCGTGTCGTCGTCCAGCTTGTGGCCGCCGGGCCCGAAGATCTTGATGCCGTTGTCGGGCATCGGGTTGTGCGATGCCGAGATCATGACCCCGAAGTCGGCGTCGTAGGCGCCGGTCAGGTAGGCCAACGCCGGGGTCGGGAGCACCCCAACCCGCAGCGCGTCCACACCCTCACTAGTCAGGCCGGCGATCACCGCCGCCTCCAACATTTCGCCGCTCGCTCTCGGATCGCGACCAATCACGGCGACTCGCCGGCCCGGTCTGCCCGAACTCGCCAAGCGCCGCGCCGCAGCAGAGCCCAGCGCCAACGCCAGCTCAGCGGTCAACTCACGATTGGCGACCCCGCGAACACCATCGGTGCCGAATAGTCGACCCATGCGGACCAACCTCTCACAGTTGACGGTCGTGCACCTAACAATGCCCGTTCATTTCTGACCGAAACCATGCGTCTTCGTGCGCAGACACGCCGAAGACTGCGCACAACGATGCAGCCTTGCGGCCAGAAAGTGATCGGTGATCAGCGCTTGCTGTACTGAGGCGCCTTACGCGCCTTCTTCAAGCCGTACTTCTTGCGCTCGGTGGCTCGCGGGTCACGGGTGAGGAACCCGGCCTTCTTCAAAGCGGGCCGGTCCTCCGGCGATGCCAGGATCAGCGCCCGGGCGATGCCCAGGCGCAGCGCGCCGGCCTGACCCGACGGGCCCCCGCCGTGCAGGAGGGCGAAGATGTCGAAGCTTTCCACCCGATCGACCGTGACCAGCGGCGCCTTGATGAGCTGCTGGTGCACCTTGTTGGGGAAATAATCTTCCAGGCTGCGCCCGTTGAGGTCGAACTTGCCGGTGCCGGGCACCACGCGCACCCGCACCACGGCCTCCTTGCGGCGGCCGACGGTCTGGATGGGCCGCTCGAACACGAACGGCTCGCTGGGCTTGGCCGCCGGAGTCTCGGCCGGGGCCGCTGGGGCCTCTGGGGTTGCCGCGGCTTCTGGGGTTGCCGGGGCTTCTGGGGTTGCCGGGGTTGCCGCGGCTTCTGGGGCCTCGGTTGTTTCGGTCACTGGGCCACCTGCTTGATCTCGTACGGAACCGGCTTCTGCGCGATGTGGGGATGCTCCGGGCCTGCGTAGACATGGAGCTTGCGCTGGATCTGACGGCTGAGCTTGTTCTTGGGCAGCATGCCGACAATCGCGTTTTCCACCACGCGGGTCGGGTGCTTTTCCATCAGCTCGCCGATCGTGCGCGTGTGCAGGCCGCCGGGATACCCCGAGTGGGTGAAGGCCAGCTTGTTCTGCAGTTTGTCGCCGCTGATGGCGACCTTGTCGGCGTTGATGACGATGACGAAGTCACCGCCATCGACATTGGGAGCGAACGTCGGCTTGTGCTTACCGCGCAGCAGGGTGGCTGCCGCGACGGCAAGGCGGCCAAGCACCACGTCCGTGGCGTCGATGACGTACCACGACCTCGTGGTGTCACCCGCCTTGGGGGCGTATGTGGGCACAG
The DNA here is from genome assembly GCA_035552295.1 of Mycobacterium sp. Classification (GTDB taxonomy): domain Bacteria; phylum Actinomycetota; class Actinomycetes; order Mycobacteriales; family Mycobacteriaceae; genus Mycobacterium. The sequence goes on from DASZLQ010000019.1 coordinate 18,963, forward strand.
CGCTTACCTTCTTCTTCTCGAGGTGGATCCCGGTGTGACCCGGGTATCGGTCAGGCGTCCACGGTGGGGATTGATCTCAGCGACCGACATTGACCCGAGGCCCCGGCGTACCGCACGCCAACCGAGCAGCTTACCGACCCGCATCCCCGCAGGTCAAAATCCCGTATTGACTGGTAGTGGGTCAGTTTGAATCGCCGGGTCCGAATGCGCCGGTTTAATTTAACGCGCTGTGGCAAGTTGACTGACGCGCTGTGGTGACACGTGCAGTAAGTCGGCCGTGTCGCGCACCGGAACGCCGGCCCCGGCGAGTGCACGCGCATATTCGGCGGCGGCGTGCTGCGCGGCTTCTGCCGCGTGCGCGGCGGTGTTACGCGCATCCTCGATCGAGGCGGCGCGAGCCGCAACATCACCAAGCCCCGGCACATCAATACTGACGACCCGCACCGTAATGTCGGTGAGTGGCTGATCGGTGCTGACTGCAATGAGGGACTCGGCCTGGGGCACGATCTCGGTGATGCGGCGTGCTTGAGTGAGTTGGTCGATTTCGGGCACGTTGATCATCCACCAGCGCCCTTGGCGGGTGACCTCGACCTTGTACTCGTGCGTCACTTCCCCTCGCTCTCCTCGATGGCCTTGTCGATCTTGCGGACAACGCCCGCGCTGATCATTCGATGGCTCTCGGGCACGGGCACCCAAACGCCAGACGGGTGTCGCCATTTAGAGTGCCGCCCATCCGTGCTGATGCGGATAAAGCCCGCAGCCCTGAGCCGCTTAGTGATTTGTCGTGCCGGTTCATCTTTGACCACCACTGTAGTCTAGTGCGCTAGATATTTTCTAGTCAAGTCCACTAGACAGCCAATTTCGCAGGTCAGATGACCTTTTTATCCGCAGAGGCCGTAGTGAGAATCAATCGAGTAGCGCGGCGATGTCACGGTGCGTCCAGACGCGGCGCTCGATCCCGGCAGCCATCGCGGGTGTGGTCTGGTAGCCGCGAGCTGCCCTGGTGAGGGTGACGCGGGCGTCGGGCGAAGTTGCAGTAGTTGTCCACAACGCCGACCGGTGCGGTGGCATCAGCGGTACTTCAACTGGCTCTCCTTCAAGAGTCGGTATTTTCTCGGGCGTGCTGCGCAGCAAGGCAGGTTGCGTGCAACTAGGTGCGCGTTGGCCACGCAAACAATGCTGTCCTGCGACGCAAGTCCAAACCGACCCGCATCCCCGCAGGTCAAAGTGACTGTGCGGTCCCGACGGCTCTCCTCCGTCAGGACCGCACAGAGTCTTGTGCGGCCGGCTACCTTGCCCACACCCCGGCCGCCCGGCGGTCGGCGCCGGCCACCTCGTCCGCGCCGTCGCGCACCGCATTTCCGAGGTCGACCAATATTTCGTTGAGCGCGGTCGCCGCTTGGTGCCACGCGAGCTGCTCGGCTTGGTATGCGGCCGCGGCTTCGCGGGTCCACATCTGCTGCAGCGGAGCGATTTGCGACCTCAGCTCATCCAGCGCGGCATTGAAACGGGCCGACGTGGTGTGGATTTCCTGACGCACGGAGTATTCGATTTCGCCAAAGCTGTACGACAACACCGGGTCCACAAGTAACCCCCGATCACAGATTTCCGGCGGCGACGGCGATGTGGTCTGCATGGTTCTGACCGGCCTCCTGCAGCATGGCCTCGTTGTGCCGAATTGTTTCGGCGATCGTGTGCAGGACGTGGTACAGCCTCATCGACTCGGCATTCCAGCGGTCCACCACATCCTTGAACCGCGCGGCCGCAAGCCCGCCCCACACCGACTGCGGGACACTGCTCATGCGGCCGATGAATGCCTGCAGCATCACCCGGATTTCTTCGTTGCGGGCGTCCGTGACACCCGCAACCGAGCGCATCAAGTCAAAGTCGGTGCTCAATGTGTTCGGTGTTCCCATAACAAGTACGACCGCGCCGACGCCCATTAGGTTCCATTGATCGCGTGGGCAGACCGCACCGCCTGATCGCAAACGTCCCGGACGGCATCCTCACCGCGGGGCCGGCTCTGGCATCCGATACTGATCCGGACCGTCCCGTCAAGCAACACCGTCCACCGCACCTCATGGGTGGCGCGTACTTCGCGGTAGGTCACCGCCGGCCGGCCTGCGCTGTTTCCGGACGGGTTGAAGTCGACGAACACCCCGGCGGGCTCCGCATCGATCGCGCGTTTCAGCCGCTCAGCGGTGTCACTCAGCATCTCATCGGGAACCGGCGATTGGGTAACGTGCAGCGCCACCTCGGGATCTGCCGGCGACGTGACCTGCACCCGCGCCGACCCGGGTCCGGCAACCACACGCTGCGTGGGCCAGTTCGCGGGCACCATCAGCGCTACCCGGCCTTCCACCAAGAATGTCGTCGGCGCTGTGTCCACCCGCTTAACATCGTGACGGCCCATGGCGGCCACCGCCGGCACCGCCGCAGCCAGGACGACAGCGGCAGCCGCGAGCCCCCTGAGCATCCAGGCGTGCGAGCGAATGCGACCGGCACTCGCGTTTGACGCCGGCGAGGACGCCTCGTCCTGGGCCGCCAGGGACGACTGTGCCAGACCGGCCAGCCTTGGCAGCGCAGCTCCGCCGATCTCTACCACTGTCTGGCCGCGTCTGCGCACCGCGCCGGCGATCAACGTCGCGAGCGCCGACGCCCCGGTAACCACGGCCGGGCTATCGACCAACACGACCGCCGTTGTGTCGCATGCGATCCCGTCGACGACACTTGCTACCTGCTCGGCAACCGGGGATGGTTCCGTCCGGCGGGGCACGGCGGCGAGCTCGACACCGGCGATCGCCACCAACCGCTCGGCGATCTCCACCACCACCGTCGCTTCCGGTTCGGCCTTGGGAGAGTGCCGCAGCAGCCACGACCTCGGGCGCGCCAACACATCATCGGCCAGGGTCTTCGCGGCCGTGGTCACCAAGCCGACACGCGACGACGACCACCACGACGGGTGCACGACGACCATCGTTTTCTGCGGTTCCGGCCTCTGGCAGTCCACCGACCGCAGCGCTGCCTGCCACAGCGAATCGACGGCGACCAGCCGCCCGTCCACCATCGCCACAGAATCGTCTATCGACTGCAGCGCCGCCCTAACCATCTCAGCCGTCTCAGCATCAGCGATCATGCTTGTGCCGCAACATAATCGGCGTATCGTAGCCGGACCCGCCTCGATGATTGTGCAATGACCGCTCACGGCAAGCTCACAGCGGCGGGCTCCAAGCCACCTGCACAAGCTGTTCTTCACCGCAACGAGTGACCAGAACACCACGGCCCGGTGGCAACCGCGCCGGGCGGCCCGAGCCTAACAGTGCACCCTCGTCCGGACGTCCACTCATCACCAGTCCCATGCAACCGAGGTCGCGCAGACCCGCCAGCAGTGGCTCGAACAGGGCACGCGCTGCGCCGCCACTGCGCCGCGCCACGATGAGATGCAGACCCAGATCCCGTGCATGCGGCAAATATTCGATGATCGCTGCCAGCGGATTCTCCGCCGAGGCGGCGACCAGGTCATAGTCGTCGACCACGACATAGATATCCGGTCCGGACCACCAAGACCTGGTTCGCAACTGTGCCTGGCTCGCGTCCGGCGGGGGCATCCGCCGTTGTAACTGATCGAGGAAACCGGGCAGCGATGCACGTACCGCGGCCGACGACATGGCATAGCCGCCAAGATGTTCCGATTCGATTACCCCCAGCAGGGAGCGCCGAAAGTCGACGATCAGTAATTGCGCTTCCGCGGCGGTATTCGTACGGACGATCTCGTGGCACAGGGTCCGCAGCGTCGCGCTCTTTCCGCAACCGTTGTCTCCTAGGATCAGCAGATGCGATTGCTGACCGAAATCCACTGTAACCGGATCCAGTCGGCGCTCCTCGAGCCCGAGCAGGATTCGCGCTGAAAGTTCTTCACCCGCTCGGTGGACGATGGTGTCGCGGTCCACGTGCGCGGGTAGTAGCTGTATCGGCGGCGCGGCTGACTCACCGTGACGGCGTGGCAGCTCGCCACCGTCGATGGGCAGGGCGACCACCATGTGCAACCCATCGTGGGAAAGGCCGCGGCCAGGTTTGTCGGGTGGCACCTGCTGTGCCCACTTGCGGTCGATTTCGGAGTCGGCGGGGTCGCCCAGCCGCAACTCGATGCGGGTCCCGATCTGATCCTTCAGCGACGGTCTGATCTCCGCCCAGCGCGACGCCGACAACGCCACGTGTACGCCGAATGAAAGCCCCTGCGTCGCCAGGGAAGTGATCGCTTCCTCGAGCGCCTCGAACTCATGGCGCACGGTTGCCCAGCCGTCGACGACGAGGAAAACGTCGGCGAACGGATCGGAGCCGGTTACCGCATCGGATCGATGAACCTCCCGAGAGCGCACGATTGATTCCATTTCGGCGACGATGCGCCCGACCAGCCGCGGCTCGGCCCTGCCGGCGACAGCGCCTACATGGGGCAATGTGCGTATCGACGCTAGTGTTCCGCCGCCGAAATCCAGACAGTAGAACTGCACGCGGCGCGGATCGTGAGTGGCCGCCAAGGCGGTGATCAGTGTGCGCACTGCTGTCGACTTTCCCGATCGAGGTGCCCCCACGATCGCGACATTGCCCGCGGCTCCGGACAAGTCGACCATCAGCGGCGTCCGGGACTGCTCGAAAGGACGGTCGACGATGCCGATGGGTACGGTCAGGCCGCCCCTCGCGGATCCGGAGTCGCGCAACAAGCCGTCCAATGGCGGAGCCAGACCGAGCGGGGGTAGCCAGACCTGGTGCGCGGGCGGCCCCTGCCCGGACAGCCGTTCCAGTACCGCACCCAGGACCGTTTGGGTAGGTGACCCAACCATCTCGGCGCTGCGCGTGACTGGTCCCGCCGCCCGTGTGCTGAACAGCTGCGCCGAAGGCGATGTCGTCGCGGTGGTGACACCGACCTCCGCGCCGACCTGCAGCGGTCCCGAGACAAATGCGGTCTGGAAGCGAATCGGCTCGCCGCCACTGCGGCGCAGGAAAGCGGCGCCGGGCGTATTCGGTAACTGGTATGCATCGAGTGTGCCCAAAACGATTCGTGATTCGCTGGCGGACAGGGTCTTCAGGCACACCCGGTAAGACAGGTGGGCTTCCAGGCCTCGCAGCCGGCCTTCGTCGAGGCGCTGACTGGCCAGCAACAGATGCATACCCAGCGACCGGCCGAGCCGGCCAATCGCAACGAACATGTCTGCGAAATCAGGATGCTGGCTGAGCAGTTCGGAGAACTCATCGACGATGATGAACAATGTTGGCAGCGCCATCAATTGCACGCCGGCCCGGCGTGCATCCTCGTATGCCGCAACGCTGACACAGCCAGCCGTCCGCAGAATCTGTTGCCGCCGGTTCATCTCACCGGCTAGTGCGTCCCGCATTCGGGCCACCAGCGGCGCTTCATCCGAGAGGTTGGTGATGACCGCGGCCACATGCGGAGCACGCGCCAAATCGAGAAACGTTGCACCGCCCTTAAAGTCGACAAGAAGCAGGTTGAGCACTTCTGGCGAGTTCCGCGCCATCATTCCCAATGCGACGGTGCGCAGCAGCTCCGACTTGCCCGACCCGGTGGCGCCTACGCAGAGGCCGTGTGGGCCTATGCCGTTTTCGGCGGGCTCTTTGATATCGAGCTCAAGTGGCATGCCGTCGACCGTTGTCCCGATGGCAACGCGGAGTCGACTGCGGCGGCCTTGGCTGTGCCACAGCGTGATCGGGTCGAAACGGGAGAGGTCGCCTAGCCCCATCAGACCTGGCCAGCCCGGACCGTCGTCCCGGCGAGAAGTCGTCGCGCCGACGCGGTACGCAGCAAGCCGACGCGCACAGATCAGCGCGTCGATGGCATCCATTTGGTCGGGGTACTCCAACGCTTGCGTTTCGTCGGCATGCTTGATCGTCAACTGTGTGCCGTCGCCGTCGGAACCGACCTCGAGGAGGGTCGCGCCCGCGACGACACCAGGCGCAGCGTGCTCGTCAAAGTCGCCTATCACCACCACGTGTGCTACTCGCGTGCCGACCAGCGCACTCTGGGCCTCCACCGGACTTCGATACACCATGCGCGCAGATCCCAACGCATCGTTTGCTGCCGGATGTTGATTGTGCGGCAGCCATTTCAGCCAATCCCAGTGACATCTGTTCCGTTCGTCGATCACCGCGACGATCAGCAACTGGTCCGGAGGATGCAACACGGCCAGTTCGCAAACCATCGCGCGCAGGACCCCGCGCGCTTCGCCCAAATCGCCGACGATCGTCGCGGTCGCATTTGGCCGCAAGCCGATCGTGATCGGCGCCTCTTCGATCGTCGAATGCGCTTGGATGAAGCGACGCAACGCTGCTGCAGTGACCGGGTCTGAAAGCCCCACGGGCGGGGTGTGAGGGGCCACCAAACGCGTGGCAAGCGGCTGAATTCCGACGCCGACGCGGACAACGCAGAAGTCGGAGTCCGTCGCCTGCCGCTCCCACATTCGCGGGCCGCCGATCAACGTCCACAACATGCCGGGGTCGGGATGACTCCAGCTAAGCGACGAGCGCTGTGCCGCAGCGGTTTCAGCGATGGTTTCGCGCAAACGGCCCAGGTACCCGAGGTACTCGACTCGATCGGCGTCGATACCTCCGCCGTGCCGACGGCCTCGTCCGGCTACCGCCGTAGCCGTCATCGAAACCAGCATCATCATTGGAAACGCCAGGAACGTGGGACTGCGGGTTGCGGCCGACCCCGAGAAGAAGGCCGCTGCCATGACACCAAGACTCCCGACGGATATGAGAACGGGCACCAGGCGTCCCACCATTCCGGGCGACGGGGAGCGCGGCAGCGCAGGCGGCGCGGCAATGCTGACATCCGTCGTCGCGACCGCCGGCGGCGGCTGGCGCACCGCGGGCACGAAAACCTCAGTCATCCCGGCCCCTCCCACCGTCCGACGACGTTAAAGAGCACCGGAGTCGGCCGCAATTCACCTGTGGATAGCCGGATACGAAGTGGTCGAAAACGGGTTAGCGTGCGGATAATTCAAGTCCGAAGGGGTCACCGTTGTCTGCATCCAATGCGGGACTACGCCGTGTCTCAGTTCATGCTGGTAATGCGGTCGTCGATTTATCGCTACCCGCCGGGGTCCCGGTCGCCGCCCTGATCCCGCCAATCGTCGACATCCTGGAAGGCCGCAACAACGAGAGTTCCAGTGATCTCGTGGGAAGCCGTTACCACCTGTCCCTCCCTGGTGCGTCCGCTTTGGATGCGTCGACAACGTTGGCGCAGAACGGTGTCCGTAATGGTGCGGTTATGGTTCTGAGTCAAGCGCGGACACCACCACCCGTTCCTCGTTACGACGATGTGGCGGAGGCTGTGTCGGCGACGTTGGCCGCAACGGCCCGGTGTTCGAGCCAGCCCCGACACCGCCAAGCTACTCGGCTCACGGGCGCAGTGGTGGCGAGCTCCCTGACCGGTATTGGTGCAGTGAGCCTGATTCGAAATGCTTTCTGCGTCAATGGTATCCGTTACTTCGGCGTCACCGCAGGCGTCGCGGCCTTAGCCGGTCTCGTTGCCCTGTTGTACGCGGTCTTTGCACACCGTGCACATGCCGACGCGATCGCCGGGCTCACGCTCAGCGTGATCGCCACCGTATTCGCCGCGGCCGCGGGCTTTCTGGCTGTGCCTGGAGCTCCGGGCGTCCCCGGCGTGCTGCTGGCCGCGATGGGGGCGGCTGTTATGTCGGTGCTGGCGATGCGCTTGTCGGGTTGCGGTGTTGTCACATTGACAGCGGTGTCGTGCTTCGCGATAGTCGTTGCTATCGCCGCGTTGGTGGGTGTAGTCACCGCGGCTCCGCTGCACATCATCGGGTCGGTATCCGCGCTGGTCTCCTTCGGTCTGCTCGGAGTAGCGGCGCGGGCGTCGATCGTGCTGGCCGGGTTGTCGCCTCGACTGCCCCCCGCACCTGACCTGGATACCGCGGATTGTTTGGCCGCCAAAGCGGTTCGTGCTGACAACTGGCTGACCAGCCTGCTCGCAGCATTCTCATGTTCAGCGGCGGCTGGTGCCATCCTCACCGTCCTCACCGGCACAGCGAGATTCAGCTGCATCGCTTTTGCCACTGTCACCGGCTCACTGCTGCTGCTGTATGCGCGCTGCATTGATAGGAGAAGGACGCTGATGTTTGTGGTCAGTGGAATCGCCACTACCGGAACGACGTTTGGCGTCACGGCGGCCAGCACCCCCGATCACGGACCGTGGATAGCTGCAATGACGGCGATGCTGGCTGCCGCAGCGATCTACCTGGGCTTCGTCGCTCCCGCGAGGTCGCTCTCGCCGGTCGTACGGCGAAGCGCTGAGCTGCTGGAGTTTCTGGCTCTGATCGCGTTGGTGCCCCTGACCTGTTGGATATGCGGCCTTTATGGCACCGTTCGTGGCTTGCATCCGACATGGAGTTGACCGCGTCACGCGTCATGCGGCTACTGGCGGTATCGGCGATTACGGCGCTGTCCCAATTTGGAACACCGTCGGCGCACGCGGTTTCGCCGCCGAAGATCGACGACAGGTGGCTGCCGAAGCCGGCCTTGCCTGCGCCACCGCGACCGACCGTGCAACGGGAGGTTTGCACGACGATGGCGGGGGACTCAGGACCGGGCGGCAACCAGCTTGCAAACCTCGACTTACCGCGGGTCTGGCAACTCACCCGCGGTGCCGGCGAGCGGGTCGCGGTCATCGACACCGGCGTCGCGCGGCACCGCCGGCTGCCCGATGTGGTGCCCGGAGGTGACTATGTGTCCACCAGCGACGGCACCCAGGATTGCGACGCGCATGGCACGTTGGTAGCCGGAATCATCGCTGCAACACCGGATCCCCGGGCCGACAACTTCAGCGGCGTGGCGCCTGACGTCACTGTGATCAGCGTCCGCCAGTCCAGTGCCAAGTTCACTCCGGTCAACGACCGGTCCAGCGCTGGGATCGGAGACGTCGACACCATGGCACGAGCCGTCCGGACGGCCGCCGATCTCGGCGCCTCGGTGATCAACATTTCGTCGGTCGCCTGCGTTCCGGTCGCGTCGCCGCTCGACGACCGGGCGCTGGGTGCTGCACTGGCGTACGCGGTCGACATCAAGAACGCGGTAGTAGTTGCCGCGGCCGGCAATACCGGCGGCACCGCGCAGTGCCCGGCTCAACGTCCGGATGCAGATTGGGACACCGTCACCGTCGCGGTCAGTCCGGCCTGGTACGACGACTACGTGCTGACCGTCGGTTCGGTGAACGCCGAAGGGGCGCCATCGGCCTTCACTCTTGCCGGCCCCTGGGTGGACATCGCCGCCATCGGTGAGGCCGTGAATTCGCTTGGTTCAGAATCGCTTTCCGGCACGAGTTACGCCGCACCGGTCGTCAGCGGGTTGGCCGCACTCATCCGAGCCCGGTTCCCGACAATGACCGCGCGACAAGTGATGCAGCGCATCGAATCGACCGCGCATCACCCGCCCGCCGGATGGGATCCGGTCGTCGGCAACGGCACGATCGATGCGCTCGCCGCGGTAAGCACCGACTCGACTCCGCCTATCAACACCTCCAAACCGGGTCCGGCGCCGGTGCCGATCCCTCCCCCTCTGGCACCGGCGCCTCTTGATCGTCAAGGTCGCAACACCGCCTTGGGCGGCGCGGCGATCTGCTTGGTTGCGCTGGCGGCGGCCCTTGTCGCCGGCGCGGCAAGGGGCCGGTCAAGGGGGTCCCGCCACAACGTCGCGGGCGACTGACGCGTTTTGTCTGCTCAGTTCAGGTCCGGATGGCAAGGCCGCCAACATCGGCCATGGCGCTGGGAGCGCAGCCGCCGGCAGCCCGAGGTCGTGCGCCGCGTCGTCGTCGTGTATCGCGAACCGCACCCCGGTGTCTGTAACGAGGTACCGTGCGCCGACTTGGCCATTGCTCCGCGCATAGGCGCTTCGGGCGGGCGGCAGGTATACCGCGTCCAGCGCAGGACCACGTCCGTCGGCCTGTGACAGGGCGACCGGCGCCTGACCTGCCGGCACCGGCAGCCCGCTCCCCGCCACGAAAGCGACGTCGGAATGCCCGAACGCGCCAGGAGTCCAAGTCACGCACACGGTGGTATCGGCAGTGTTCAAGCCGCCGTCGCTTGGTGCGCGGTCGGGGAAGCTCGCCACCGGCAGCGTGGTAACGATCGGCGTAGTGCGGATCGCATCCGGCTCCAGAGTGATGATGTTCGTGCCCTGCGAATTACTGAGGCGCAGCAGATCCGCGGTGACCTGACCGATCCGCTGCACGCCGGCGGCCAAAACGACGAAATACTCGTCACCACCCGCACGTGTGATGCGCAACACACTGCCCACGGGGAACCCGGGCAGTCCGGCCGCCCTTGCGCCGACGTCGCGAATTCGCGGCGGCGTGATCGGCGGCGCCTCTGGGACGGCCTTCAGCAATGACTGCGAGACAATTTGCGGCACGCGGCCGTCCAGCATCAGAGCACGCACAACCGCGGTGTCGGCAAGATCCACCACTGCCCGCTGTCCGTTGTAGAGCAGGTAGGCCGGCGAACCCGAGCCGGGAGCGACCAGGATGGCCTGCTCGGGACCCAGGCGGCGGACCGACGATCCCCCGGCGGGCCCGATGACGATCGTCGTCGCCCTGCCGCTGTCCGTATCGCAGATCGTCCACACGGATTCGTCAGCGGAAAGCGGCGGGCCGAGAAGCTGCGGTGCACCCGGAATGCCCAGCAGCGGACCGCGTTTGGTGCGGCCCAATTCAGACTCGCGCACCGGCTGGGGGTTGGCATTCGTCGCCGCGATCAACCGCGCCGAGGCCAGGTTCAGCACCGGATGCCAGGTATCACCCACTCGCACGTACAGCGCTCCGGATTCCCGACCCATCACAATCCGTGCGTGATCAAACGCTGCCTGGGGCCGTAGCAAAGCAAGAAACGCAGATCCCCCAACGACGATTGCCGCCAGCACACACCCGACCGTCAGCGATACCGTCCGTGCCCGCAGATGTTGGCCGGCAATGCTGGTGTCGCCGCTCAGCAACGCGCGCTCGATACGACGCAGCAGAAATCGGTAAGCGCCGACTTGCAGGCGGGTCTGCGCTTGTCGGGGCAACGAAGTGTCCAAAAATCCCCCGCGAAGTTTGTCGAATCCGGGTTTCCGATTCAGGTTAAACCGCAGGTTGAGCACGCTGCGCAGGTTTATCCACAGGTCACCCGAGTTTCGACTTTGCCGGATCCGGGTAAAATTTCGGGGTGTTTACTCACCGCATACGTAGCCCTCGGGCGGGCAGCGCGCGGTCGGCAGGTCGCTGGGTCGGCCTGGGCGCTTCCGCACTGGTCACTGCCACAGGCCTGCTCGCCCTCCCAACCACGGCGCCAATCGCCGCTGGCGATGACTGTCCGGACGTCGAGGTTGTCTTTGCCCGGGGCACCAACGAGCCACCCGGCATGGGCCGCGTCGGCGACGCCTTCGTCGACTCGCTGCGTCAGCAGACCGGCGGCCTGAACATCGACACCTACGGGGTGAACTACGCCGCCAGCAAGCTACAGCTGCATGGCGGTGATGGCGCCAACGACACGATCAATCGCGTCAAACAGGCGGTGGCGAAGTGCCCGAACACCAAGATCGTGCTGGGCGGTTACTCGCAAGGCGCGTCCGTGATGGACATCGTGGCCGGGGTTCCCATCGGCGGCATCAACTTCGGCAGTTCGCTACCGCCGGATCTCGCAAGCCACGTTGCGGCGGTTGCCACGTTTGGCGACATTGCTGACCGCGCCGGAGGATCGCTGCCGGCCCAGAGCGCCATGTTCGGTTCCAAGGCGATCGACTTGTGCAACCCCAACGACCCGATCTGTCATGCGGGACAGGGCAACGAGTGGAGCGGGCACACTGAGGGGTATGTGCCCGTGTACACCACCCAGGCCGCGGCTTTCGTCGCGTCCAAGCTCTTGGCCGGCTCCGGTCAGCAGGTACCCGGGTACGGGCCGCCGCAGGGGTCCAACCCGCAGACGCCCGGATACGGCCCGCAATCGCCTGGGTCCGCGCCGCAGTCGCCGGGGTCCGCGCCGCAGGCGCCTGGGTCTGGCCCATCGATACACGATCCTGCGACTACGGC
>DASZLQ010000020.1:0-62936 GCA_035552295.1 Mycobacterium sp.
GGTTCGTCGCCGTAGCCGCCGCGATAGCCACTGGGCGGATAGTCCGGCTCGCCGCGCGGATCGTCGTAGTCGTGCCCGTCGTAGCGGCCGTACCCGTCGTCGAACCGAGGGCGCGGGAAGCCGCGGGACGGAGCGCGCTCGTCGTAGTACTCGTCGTCGTAGTCGTCCATCGGGGCCATACCGAAATAGGCCTTGACTTTGTGCAGTGTGCTCATTGCGCTGACCCCTTCTAGCCCCTGAGAGTATTGGTGTCTGTGATGAAGGTGTGACTACAGTGACTACTCACGGTGACGGTAGCCGCCGCGGGCCCAATAGCGCGGTACCGACACGCACACACGTCGAACCATGTTTGACGGCAATTTCCAGATCGTCGGACATGCCAGCCGACAGGCCCACCGCGCTCGGGTGCGATTCGAGCACCCGGCGGTGCTCCGATCGCAGCCGGTCAAAGGCCTCGTCCGGATCCCAGTCCAGCGGCGGGATGCCCATCAACCCGAGCAGCTGCAGGCTTTCCGACTCCTCGACCCGCGCGCAGACTTCGTCGACGGCCCCCGGCGCCTGAATGTCGACGCCGCCGCGCGACGTGTCGCCGTCGAGGCTCACCTGAACGTAGACCCGCAGCGGGTTATCCCGGCGGCCCTCAGCCAACGTCGCCGCCACCGCCCGATCGAGCCCGGTCACCAGCTGGACGCTGTCGATCGAGTGGGCGGTGTGCGCCCAGCGAGCCAGTGAACGGGCTTTCTTCCGCTGAATCTGGCCGACCATGTGCCAGTGCACTTGCCGCCAATCCGTGCGCCCCCAATCCGTGCGCCCCCAATCCGTGTGCGAAGCAGCCCCTGACAACCGCGCGAGTTCGGCCACCTTTGCCGCGGCTTCCTGCTCCCGCGATTCGCCAACAGACCGACAACCCAATCGAGACAAAATCGCAACATCAGTTGCTGGAAAGAATTTGGTAATCGGGAGAAGTTCAATTTCGCTGACATTGCGACCCACCGCTTCCGCGGCCATCGCAAGTCGCGAACGCACCGCCGCCAACGCATGAGTCAATTCCGATTCGCGGTTTCCTTGACTTGATCCCGGGTCTGGCATGTCCACCGCCGTGGCGGTCACTCCATCCAGACCAGCGATGCCAGCCGCCCGGTCGGCGCACCCCGGCGATGGCTGAACAGTGTTGGGTCGGCCACCGTACAGCGCGGATCGGTGTCGATCGACGTGAGACCCAAATCCCGGAGCTGGCAAGCGATTCCGGCGCGGAGGTCGAGTCCGGGAGTCCCAGCCGCGGTGGTGGTGCGGCTGCCCGGCAATGCCGCTTCCACCTCGTCGGCCATCGCCGCGGGCACTTCGTAGTTACGGCCACTGACCGCCGGGCCGAGCAGGGCCGAAATGTCGCCCGCTTGCGCGCCCAGCCGCAGCATTGCCTCCACCGCGCGAGCAACCACCCCCCGCTGAGCGCCGACACGACCGGCGTGCACCGCCGCGGCCACGCCGGCGCGGGCGTCGGCCAGCAACACCGGCACACAGTCGGCCGTCACCACCGCCAACGCCAGCCGCGGGGTACTGGTCACCAACGCGTCGGTGTCCTCGACGGCGGCATCCCGCGGCTCGTCGACCACCTCGACTCGATCACCGTGCACCTGGTTCATCCACACCACCCGGTCGGCGCCGAGGCCGACGGCAGCGGCCAGCCGCGCGCGGTTAGCGGCCACCGCCGCCGGGTCGTCACCGACATGGTCGCCGAGGTTGAACGTGTCGAACGGCGCCACCGAGACGCCGCCCGCGCGAGTGGTGGTCACTCGCCGGATGCGAAAGCTCACGTGACCAGTATCCGAAAATCCGCGTCGGCCAGTCGGCCCCAACAATCGGCCAGGGTCGGAGTGTGGCGCGCACTGCTGGACTCAGCGGCGCATGAACGGCGGCACATCGACGTCGTCGTCATCGCCGCCAATACTCAACGTCGAACCGTTGGTGTGCACCGGCACACTGACGGCGTCGACGGGCTCGAACAGCGTCGACGTGAGCTTGCCGGCCTTGGCCGACTCGATCCGGTGCGCGCCGGCTTTCTCCCCGGCGGTGCCGCCGAGGAGGGGCTTGCGGCCAGGGCCGGCCGCATCGAAGCCCGCCGCGATGACGGTGACGCGCACCTCATCGCCCAGCGAGTCGTCGATGACCGTGCCGAAAATGATGTTGGCGTCCTGATGGGCCGCATCCTGCACCAGCGATGCCGCCTCGTTGATCTCGAACAGACCGAGGTCGCTGCCGCCGGCGATCGACATCAGCACACCCTGGGCGCCCTCCATGGATTGTTCCAGCAGCGGCGAGTTAATCGCGATCTCAGCAGCCTTGAGCGCCCGACCCTCGCCGCGGGACGAGCCGATGCCCATCAGCGCGGTACCGGCGCCGGACATGATGCCTTTGACGTCGGCGAAGTCGACGTTGATCAGCCCCGGGGTGGTGATCAGGTCGGTGATGCCCTGCACGCCGTTGAGCAGCACCTCGTCGGCGCTGCGGAACGCATCCATCAGCGATACGGCGGCATCCCCCATCTGCAACAGCCGGTCGTTGGGGATCACGATGAGGGTGTCGCAGCTCTCCCGCAGCGTGGTTATGCCGGCATCGGCCTGCGTGCCGCGGCGCTTGCCCTCGAACGAGAACGGCCGGGTGACCACACCGACGGTCAACGCCCCCAGCTTGCGGGCGATGCTGGCGACGACGGGTGCCCCACCGGTGCCCGTACCACCGCCTTCGCCGGCGGTGACGAAAACCATGTCGGCCCCGCGCAGCAGTTCCTCGATGTCGTCCTTGGCGTCATCGGAGGCCCTGCGCCCCACCTCGGGATCCGCGCCGGCGCCCAATCCGCGGGTGGAGTCGCGGCCTACGTCGAGCTTGACATCGGCATCGCTCATCAACAACGCCTGTGCGTCGGTGTTGATCGCGATGAATTCCACGCCCTTGAGGCCCTGCTCGATCATCCGGTTGACGGCGTTGACGCCGCCGCCACCGATACCCACGACCTTGATGACGGCCAGGTAGTTATGCGGGGGTGTCATCATTCGTCTTCCTCCCTGGTGGGCGGACTCAGTTCTCCCGGTGGTGGGGTTCCTCCGGACGGTGGCGGACCTCCCTGGCAAACTCTCAACCTCAACCATAGAGTTAGAGTTATGTCAAGTAGTTCCGCACAACCAGAACGGTATGGGCATGACGCGCGCTAATCTCGCAGGCGCGCCGATGCGCGGCGCGCAAATTTTTTCTTCGCGAAGGTGCGCAGAATGCCGGCAGTGCTCGGCGTGTCGCGTACAAACACGCACGCTCGCGACGGGTCTGCTATTTCACGGTCGGCAGGTCGGGGCTGGACACGTCGTAGGTCCGCCCGGGCTGCGTCAACAACGCGGTCAGCTTTTCGGCCTTCTCCTCGGTGCGGTCGGTGGTCCCCCAGATGATCACTCGTCCGTCGCCCAGCGTCAGGGTGATCGAGGCCACTGAGGGCGCCGCGATCCGGCCGACCTGACCTGCGACCTCGGGACGCAGCGCCAGCAGCACCTGAAGCGCGGCCTTTGTCGCCGGGTCGGTTGGCCCGGGATTCACGACATCGATGTACGGCAGCGCCGGTGGTGGTGGAGCGGTCGCGAAGTCCACGCCGTCGCGGTCAAACAGGTGCGGGCCGTCTGGAAAATCCTTCACTGCCACCGGAACTCGCTCGACGATGGTGATCCGCAGCGCGGATGGATACTGACGCTGTACCCGTGCGCTGGCCACTCGACGGATCGCCGCGACTCGGTCGGCGACCTGGTTGGTGTTGATCTGCAGCAGCGGCGTCCCGGGCCGTACCCGTGCGGCGTCCAGGACCTCCTCGCGGGTCAGCACCGAAAGCCCGGTGACCACGATGTTGCGTGCCGACATCGCGGGCGTGAAATACAGAGCCAGCCCGAGTCCGACCCCAACGATGGCTACCACCACCGTTGCCAACAGCATTTTCAAGCCTCGAACGACGCCCCGCGCAACGGGTTTGGGCTGGTTGACGATGCGGCCACTCGCCTGGCGTTTGGCCTCGCGCCGGGCATCCTCAATCGCGCGGGCGCGAGCCTGCGCAGCGCGGCGCTCGGCCCGCTCGCGGCGGGCCCGACGACGCGGCCCCTCGAATTCGGGTTCATCCGCCGGGATTTGACCGTTTTGCGCTTCCAGCGGTTCGGTGATCGCGCTGTCGGCGGCTACATCGCCCGCGTCACCCGCGTCGTCCGCGTCGCCTGAGCTGCCCGGGTGGTCCGAGTCGGCCACCAGGTCGGTGGGTGGGGCGTCGTTGGGGTCGCTCATCGCAAGACCCCCGGATGCCCGGGCGCGGTGCGGTTGGCCCGCACCCGCAGCGCGGTCACGATCTCGGGCCCGAGCAGGGTCACGTCGCCGGCACCCATCGTGATGACGACGTCGCCCGGCCCGGCGGCCGCGGCTACCTCCTGGGCAACCGCCGAGAAGTCCGGGAGGTAGCGCACCGGCACACCGACGTGCTCAGCGACGCTGGCTCCGCTGACACCGGCGAGCGGTTGTTCGCGTGCCCCGTAGACGTCGAGGACGAACACCTCGTCGGCGGCATCCAGTGCGCGGCCGAACTCTGCAGCGAAAGCCTTTGTCCGTGAATATAAATGAGGCTGAAACACCACCAGTGAGCGACCGTCACCGCTCTGCTCGAGGACGGTGCGGACCGCCGCCAGCGTCGCACTGATCTCCGTCGGATGGTGGGCGTAGTCATCGAACACCCGCACCGACCCCGCGGTGCCGACCAGTTCGAATCGGCGACGCACACCTTCAAATCCGCCCAGCCCGTCGAGCACGTCGTCGGCGGGGGCGCCGATCTCGATCGCCGCCAGCAGTGCGCCCAGCGCGTTGAGCGCCATGTGCCTTCCGGGCACCGACAGCCGCATCACGCGCGGGCGCGGCTCACCGGCCAACTGGATGTGCGCGACGGCTCCGGTGTCCTGTTGCTCAAACGACAGCAGCGTGCCGGCCAAGTCTTGGTCGGACTCCCCCTGCGACCCGGACCCGTATCGCAGCACCCGAATTCCCAACTCGGCGATGCGTTGGGCCAGCGCGGCCGCTCCGGGGTCGTCGGTGCACACCACCAGCGCTCCCCCGGGGGCGAGCCGCTCCACGAAGGAGTCGAACACCTCGACGTAGGCATCGGCACTGCCGTAGAAGTCCAGGTGATCGGTCTCGATGTTGGTGACCACCGCGACGTTGGGCGTGTACTCCAACAGCGAGCCGTCGCTTTCGTCGGCCTCGGCGACGAAGCAGTCGCCGCTGCCATGATGGGCGTTGGTGCCGGCCTCGCCGAGTTCCCCGCCGACCGCGAACGACGGGTCAAGCCCGCAGTGCTGCAGGACCACGATCAGCATCGACGTCGTCGTGGTCTTGCCATGCGTGCCGGTGACCATCAGCGTGGTGCGCCCGTGCATCAGCTTGGCCAGCACCGCGGGTCGCAGCACCACCGGAATGCCGCGGCGCCGGGCTTCGACGAGCTCGGGGTTGGTCTTCGGGATGGCGGCATGGGTAGTGATGACCGCGGTGGCGCCGCCGGGCAGCAGATCCAGCGATGACGCGTCGTGTCCGATCCGGATCAGCGCGCCGCGGGCCCGCAGCGCGTGAATGCCCCGCGATTCCTTGGCGTCTGAACCCGATACCAGTCCGCCCCGGTCCAGCAGGATGCGGGCGATGCCGGACATGCCGGCGCCCCCGATGCCCACCATGTGCACCCTGTGTAGCTCAGGGGGTAGCTCGGGCGGCAATTGCTCGGCGCTCACCGTCGGCCTCCGGGCGCTGTTCCCTGGTCGTGCGCCCTGCGGGCTTGGCATGCGATGTCCAGCGCCGCTTGGGCCACCTGCCGCGCCGCATCCGGATGTCCCACCCGGGCAGCGGCCGCGGTCATCGCCGCCAGCCGCGGCGGGTCGGTGAGCAGCAAGCTCACCTGCTGGGCGACCAGGCCGGGCGTCAGATCCGCGTCGGCGACCACCACACCGCCGCCGGCGTTGACCACGGGCAGCGCGTTGAGCCGCTGCTCACCGTTTCCGATTGGTAGCGGGACATAGATCGCGGGCAGGCCCACCGCCGACACTTCGGCGACCGTCATCGCCCCGGACCGGCAGATCACCAGATCGGCGGCGGAATAGGCCAGGTCCATTCGGTCCAGATACGGCACCGCCACGTACGGCGGATCGCCCGGCTCGGGTGTGCGCAGTTCGAGGGTGTTCTTCGGGCCATGCGCGTGCAGCACCGACACGCCCGCGGCCGCCAGCTCGGCGGCGGCCGCGGAGACGGCCCGGTTGAGCGAGACCGCGCCCTGGGAACCGCCGAAAACCAGCAATACCCGCGCGTCGTCGGCGAAGCCGAAGTGCTTGCGCGCTTCGGCCCGCAATGCCGCGCGATCCAGCGCGGTGATGGCCGCCCGGACCGGAACGCCGACCACCTCGGCGCGCCGCAGCCCGGAATCCGGCACCGCGGACAACACCCGGTCCGCGCTGCGCGCGCCGACTCGATTGGCCAGCCCGGCGCGGGCATTGGCTTCGTGGATCACCACCGGGATGCGGCGCCTCCGACGACGCCCACGACTAAAGGGCCCGGGGATACCGCGGGCGGCGAGGTAGGCCGGCAGGGCCACGTAGCCGCCGAACCCGATCACCACGCTGGCATCGACGGCGTCGAGCACCGCGCGGGTCTCTCGGACGGCACGCCACACCCGCGTCGGCAGCCGCACCAGGTCGCCCGTGGGCTTCCGCGGCAGCGGCACCGGCGTGATCAGCTCCAAGTGATAGCCACGCTCGGGCACCAGCCTGGTTTCCAGCCCCCGCGCAGTGCCCAACGCGGTTATCCGGACCTGCGGATCCAGTGCGGACAGCGCGTCGGCGACAGCCATCGCCGGCTCGACATGCCCGGCGGTGCCACCGCCGGCCAGTACGACCGACAAAGCGGCACCGGCGGGCGAGGAATTCTTCCCCCGCCCGCCGGTCGCCTTCCTGACCGTGTTGTTCACCCGTAACGCTGACCTTCCAATGCACGAGCGCGCCGTGGTTGACGCTGGCCAGATCCATGATGCCTTGCCCGGCGGGCCGGGCGTGCGGCTGTGCGCGGGAAAGCCGACCGCAGCGGCGGGTCGGGGTTCCGGGAAGCTTTCCGAGCGGGCCCTTGGGCGGCCTTTCGCCCCCCGGAGGCCGGCTGCGGTCGAGTTCGCTTGCGATCGCGGAACGCCTCGAGACGGGCGGGCACATACGGCTGGGGCAGCGGCAACCGCAGCAGCCGGTTCATCTTGTCGTCACGACCGGCGCGTAACGCGGCCACCGCCTCAGGTTCATGACGCGCCGCGTTGGCGATGATTCCTATCATGAAAAGCGTTGCGGCCGTGGATGTTCCACCAGCAGATATGAGTGGCAGCTGCAGGCCGGTGACCGGCAGCACCCCGATCACGTAGCCGATGTTGATGAACGCCTGGCCCAACACCCACATCGTGGTGGTAGCGGTCACCAGCCGCAGGAACGGATCGGCCGACCGGCGCGCGATCCGCATGCCGGTGTAGGCGAACAACCCGAACAGCGCCAGCAGCGCGAACGCCCCGACGAAGCCAAGCTCCTCACCAATGATCGCGAAGATGAAGTCGTTGTGCGCGTTGGGCAGATAGTTCCACTTGGCGACGCCCTGGCCGAGACCATCGCCGAAGATACCGCCATGGGCCAGTGCGAATTTTGCCTGTCGCGCCTGGTAGCCGGTGTCTTGCGGGTCGGTGTCGGGGTTCATCCAGGACCGCACCCGGTCGGACCGGTAGCCGGCGGACATCGCCAAGATCGCGCCCGCGACGAAGACCGCGAACAGCGACGTCACGAAGACCCGCAGCGGCAGCCCGGCATACCAGAGCAGGGCCAACAGGATGATGCCCAGCGAAACCGTTTGCCCGAGGTCGGGCTGGGCCACGATCAGCGCCAGCGCTATGACCGCCGCGGGCACCAACGGGATCAGCATCTCCCGCAGCGAGGCCCGCTCCATTCTTCGGGCCGCCAGCAGATGCGCACCCCAGATGACGAACGCGATTTTTGCCAACTCGGATGGCTGCATGGAAAAGCCCGCGATCACGAACCACTTACGAGATCCGTTGGCCAGGTTGCCGATTCCCGGAACGAGCACCAGCACCAGCAAAACGATGGTGACCACGTATCCGGGGAATGCGAGACGCCGAACGAACCGCACCGGCATCCGCATCGCGATGTAGGCGCCAATGACTCCGATGACGGTCCACAAGACCTGCTTACCGAAGATCACCCACGCCGACCCGTCATCGCCGTAGGAGCGCACGCCGGAAGCCGACAGCACCATGATCAGGCCGAGCGTCGTCAGTAACCCGGCGACCGCGATGATCAGATGAAACGAGGTCATCGGGCGGCCCAGCCAAGCACCGAACCGGTTTCGTGGACCGCCGGCTTCGGTCGCCTGGGGCTTTGCGTTCGCGTCGCCCTTGGCCTCGGATGCGGCCGGGATTTCCGACGTGGCCGGGATATCGGAGCTGGCCGGGATGTCGGAGGTGCCCGCGTCGTCGGGTGCGGATGCTTCCGTCGCGGCAGCCGGTTCTTCGGCCTCGCCCTGCTCGGTCGAGGTTTCGTTCTTGCCCCTGCCCCCGCGCTTGTCCTGATGTAGGAGCCGGGTCAGCGCGTTACCCATACCCGCCTACCGGATCGCCGCGCGCACCGCGGCCGCGAACGCGTCGCCACGGTCGGCGTAACCGGTGAACTGGTCGAAGGACGCGCCGGCCGGGGCCAGCAGCACCGTGTCGCCGGGCTGTGCCAACTCCCGGGCCGCCGCCACCACCGCGGTCATCACGCGAATGCCGAGATTCTCGCCCGAATGTTTCACTTCTGTCACATCTGTAGCAGAAACCACAGCAGTCGCATTCATACCAGCATCCTCGCCTGTCACAACCTGGACGACAGGGACATCCGGCGCGTGTCGCGATAACGCCTCTGCAACCTCGTGGCGATCTCGGCCGATCAGCACCGCGCCGACCAGCCGGGACGCGATTCTGGCGACCTCGGCGTCGATGGATGCGCCCTTCAGCAAACCGCCGGCCACCCAGACCACCCGCGGGTAGGCCAACACCGACGCCTCGGCGGCGTGCGGATTGGTGGCCTTGGAGTCGTCGACGTAGGAGATCCCATCGACGACCGCGACCACTTCAGCCCGATGCCGGCCCACCTGAAATGAGGCGATCGCGGCCGCGATCGCCTCGGCGGCCACACCGACGCTGCGGGCCAGGGCCGCCGCGGCCAGGGCGTCGAGAACTCCGACCGGGCCCGGCACCGGTATCGACTCGGCCGGCAAAAGCGCCAGATCGTCGGCAAAGGCGCGATCAACCAGCTGGCCGCCGCGCACGCCGAGTTCGCCGGCCGCCGGTTCACCGAGCCGAAAGCCGACCCGCACCGGCGCTGCCGCGGTGTCCAGCAGCGCGGCGGCCCGGCGGTCGTCCAGCCCGACCACCGCCACCCGGCCGTTGAGCACCCGGGCCTTCGCCGCGGTGTAGTGGGCAAGGGACGAATGCCAGTCCAGATGGTCTTCGGCGATGTTGAGCACCACACCCGCCTCGGGCCGCAGCGACGGCGCCCAGTGCAGCTGGAAGCTGGACAGCTCGACAGCCAGCAGATCGGCAGGCTCGGCAGGGCCTTGTTCCAAGAGGTCCAGCACCGGGCTGCCGATGTTGCCGCACAAAACGCTGCTTAGGCCCCCGGCCGTCAACATGGCCTGCAGCATCGACGTCGTCGTGGTCTTGCCGTTCGTGCCGGTCACGACCAGCCACCGACGCGGCGGACCGTAGTAGCCCGCGGCATCCAGCCGCCAGGCCAGCTCGACGTCGCCCCAGATAGGCACGCCGGCCGCCGCGGCGGCGGTCAACAGCGACGTCGTCGGCGCGAAGCCCGGGCTGGTGACGACCAGTGCAAAGCCGGAGATCTGCTGTGCGGCCGTCGATGTGGTCATGGTGGCGGCCCCGCTCTCGGCGAACCCCCGCAGTGCGGCGGGGTCGTCGTCACACAGGGTTGCCGCCGCGCCAAATCGCGTCAACGCCGCCAGCACGGCCTTGCCGGTGACACCGCCGCCGGCCACCAGCATGGGCGCTCCCGGCACCAACGGCCCCAGCCCGGACACGTCAGGCACCGATCGCGCCGAGCCACTCACCGTAGAAAAGGGCTACGCCCAGACCGCAGGTGATCGCAGTGAGCAGCCAAAAGCGAATGATCACCGTCGTTTCGGCCCATCCACTCAACTCGAAATGGTGGTGGAAGGGGGCCATCCGGAACACCCGGCGTCCGGTGGTGCGAAATGCCAGGATCTGCAGCACCACCGAGGTGACTTCGGCAACGAACAGCGAACCCAGCACGACCGCGAGAATCTCGGTGCGGCTGGTGACCGACAGCCCCGCGATGATGCCGCCCAGCGCCAGCGACCCGGTGTCACCCATGAAGATCTTGGCCGGCGCGGCATTCCACCACAAAAAGCCGATGCAGGCACCCGCCGTGGCGGCCGCAACGAGCGCCAGGTCCAGCGGGTCGCGCACGTTGTAGCAGCCCAGGCCTGGGGCCGTCGCACACGCGTTGCGGTACTGCCAGAAGGTGATCAACACGTAGGCCGCGGTGACCATCGCCATGCTGCCGGCGGCCAGCCCGTCCAGGCCGTCGGTGAAATTGACCGCGTTTGACCAGGCGCTGACGACGACCACGCAGGACAGCACGAACAGCCCGGGAGCCAGTGTGACGGTGGCGATTTCGCGGACGTAGGACAGATCCGCGCTGGCCGGTGTCAAGCCGTTGGCATCGCGGAACTGCAACACGAGCAAGCCAAACAGCACCGCGGCGGTGATCTGCCCGACCGTCTTGGTTGTCTTGGTCAACCCGAGGTTGCGCGATCTGCGGATTTTGATCAGGTCGTCGGCGAATCCGACGCCTCCCAGGACAGTCGCCAGACCCAGCACCAGCAGACCCGACGCGGAGATGCCTTCGCCGTCGAAGGCCAGCCCGGCGAGGTGCGTACCCAGGTAGCCGGCCCAGATGCCGGCCAGAATCGCCACCCCACCCATCGACGGCGTGCCACGTTTCGTGTGGTGGCTGGGCGGGCCGTCGTCGCGGGTGTGGTGGCCGAATCCCTGCTTGGTGAAGAGCCGGATCAGCGCTGGAGTCAACAGGATTGACACCATCAGTGCGACGGCGACGGCGATGAGGATCTGTCTCATGGGCGAGCCCCGCCGGCCGTGTCCTCGGCGGCCAGTGCGTCGGCCAGCGCACCCAGCCCGGCCGCATTCGACGCCTTGACCAGCACCACATCACCGGGTTGCACTTCGGCCCGCAACAACGCCAGGGCGGCATCGCCGTCGGCCACGTTCACGGCCCCTCTATCAGCCCCTGGATCAGTTTCTGAGCCCCACGAGCCCTCCATGACCGCGCCGTGGTGCATGGCGCTCATCGACCTCCCCATTCCCACGACAACGAGTCGAGACACATCTAAGCGCACCGCCAGCCGGCCGATGCGATCGTGCTCGGTTATCGCGTCCTCTCCGAGCTCGGCCATTTCGCCCAGCACGGCCCAGCTGCGCCGGGGGCGGGCGCTCTGCTCCTCCCCGCGATGGGCGATCCAGGCCAGCGCCTGCAGCCCGGCCCGCATGGAGTCGGGGTTGGCGTTGTAGGCATCGTCGATCACCGTCACCCCGTCGGGCCGGGTGGTCACCTGCATGCGGTGCCGCGACACCGGCCCCGCCTCGGCGAGCGCGGCGGCCACCTGCTCGACGCTGGCGCCGCACTGCAGCGCGACCGCGCCGGCGCATAGCGCGTTGGTGACCTGATGATCGCCGTACACACCGAGCCGCACCTCCACTTCGACAGCGCCTCGCGGGTCCATCGCGTGCAGGGTAAAACGCGGCCTGGCCAATTCGTCCAACGACACGTCTTCGGCCCAGACGTCGCTGGGTCCTGAGTCGGTGTGGTTGACCCGGCTTACCCGAACCACCCAGGCCGCGGTGACATGGGCCATCGCGGCCACCGCCGGGTCGTCGACGTTGAGTATGACCACGCCCGATTCTGGGACAGCTTGTGGCAGTTCGGCTTTGGTGCGTGCGATGGCCTCATGCGAGCCGAACTCACCCAGATGCGCGGCGCCGACGTTGAGAACCACTCCGATCGCTGGCGGGGCGATCTGCGCCAGCTCGGCGATGTTGCCGGGCCGGCGTGCCGACATCTCCAGAATCAAGTAGTCGGTGCGCCGCGTCGCACGCAACACCGTCCAGGGATGACCCAGCTCGTTGTTGAACGATCCCGGCGGGGCCACCACCTCACCCAGCGGCTGGAGAACGGCGGCCACCAAGTCTTTCGTGGAGGTCTTTCCCGACGATCCGGTGATCCCGATGATGGTCAGCCCGCCCGCGACCAGCTCCGCGGCCACCGCCTTGGCCAGCTTGGCCAACGCGGCCAGGACCGCGGCGCCCGACCCGTCGGCGTCATGCTCGAGCACCCCCGCCAACCCCGCGTCGGTTTCGGCCGCCCGCGGCTCCGGGGTCACCACAATTGCGGGAACCCCGACCGGCCGGGCAGCCAGCACCGCAACCGCGCCGGCCGCGACCGCCGACGCAGCGTGGTCATGCCCATCCGAGCGCGCCCCGGGCAGCGCCAGGAACAGCCCTCCGCGGCCGATGGCCCGCGAGTCGAATTCGACGGTTCCGGTGACGTGGAGTTCCGCGGCGGCCTCTTGTGATATGTCGGCCAGGGTTCCGCCGACGATCTCGGCGATCTGGGCGACGGTCAGGTCGATCATCCGTCGGCTTCCCGAGCTTCCAGAGCCTGGGCCAGCTCCACCCGGTCGTCGAACGGGCGGGTCTGGCCCGCGCCGCGCTGCCCGGTTTCATGGCCCTTGCCGGCGATCACCACTACGTCGCCGGGGCCCGCCCAGGCGACCGCGTGCCTGATCGCCGCCCGCCGGTCGGCGATCTCGACCACGTGTGCCGCGCCGCCGCCTTCGGCGGTCCCGGCCAGGATCTCGCGGCGGATTGCCGCTGGGTCTTCACCGCGCGGGTTGTCGTCGGTGACGACAACCAAATCGGCCAGCTCGGCGGCGATTTCACCCATCGGCCTCCGCTTGCCCGGGTCGCGCTCGCCACCGGCACCGAACACCACCGCCAGCCGGCGATGCGACTGCAGCAGCATGGTCAGCACTGCCCGCAACGCGCCCGGCTTGTGGGCGTAGTCGACCAGCGCGAGAAAATCCTGGCCACAGTCGATTTCTTCCAGTCGCCCGGGGACCCGGGTTTCAAGTAGTCCCCGCGACGCCTGCTCCACCGAGACCCCGACCATGTCGAGAATGGCCAGCGCGACAAGACAATTGGCGACGTTGTAGCGGCCGGGTAGCCGGATGCCGACCCGGTGCCGCACGCCGGCGGGGTCCACGACGGTGAACTCCTGTCCCCCGGCGCCCATCGGCGCCACGTCCAAGGCTCGCCAATCGGCGGGCCGGTCGGTGGCGCTGACGGTGATCGCGTCACCGGCCCGGGCGGCCATCGCGCGCCCGGCGTCGTCGTCGATGCACACCACGGCGCGGCGTGCCCGCAGCGCCGTGTCCGGGTCGAACAGCAATGCCTTGGCCTCGAAGTAGTCGGCCATGGTGGGGTGAAAGTCGAGGTGATCACGGGACAGGTTGGTGAAGCCGCCGATCGCGAATCCGGTGCCGTCCACCCGACCCAGCGTCAGCGCGTGGCTGGACACCTCCATGACCACGGTGTCGACCCCGCGTTCGGCCATCGCCGCCAGCATCGCCTGCAGCGCGGGGGCCTCCGGGGTGGTTAGCGTGCTGGGGATATCGGTGCCGTCGATGCGGATGCCGATGGTGCCGACAAGGCCGGGGGTCCGCCCGCCGGCCCGCAGACCGGACTCGACCATGTAAGTCGTGGTGGTCTTGCCGGACGTTCCGGTGATCCCGACAATCGTCATCTTCTCGGACGGGTTCCCGTACACCGCGGCGGCCAGGCCACCGAGCACGCTGCGGGGCGCGGGATGCACCAACGTCGGCACGGCCGGGATATCGGACAAGCCGGCCATCTCGGCGACCCCGGCGGCGTCGGTGAGTACCGCGACGGCGCCGCGTTCGATCGCTTCGTCGGCAAACCGGGCACCGTGGGTAGTCGAGCCGGGCAACGCGGCGAACAAGTCACCGGGGCGCACGTCCTGCGCACTCAGCGTCACACCGGTGACCGGCACGTCCGGCACCGCCGCGCGGCGATCTGGGCTGCCGGCGACGACCGCGCCCACCTGGGCGGCCAGTGCCGGCAGCCGTACGCCCGCGGTGTCGCGGGGACGCAACGCAGTGGACACCACGTGTGTCACCTCCCTCCGACGCGGCGTGATCCCGATGATCAGCCATGACACCCTACCTAGGAGTCCCGGCCAACGCGGTTGCCTCGTCGGTTGAGTGTGCGTCGAGGGCTTTTAGTGTGCGCTGGTGGCGTGGGTAGAGACCCGGATTCCGCCCCGAGCGCACACCCAAAGCCGCCACGGCACACTCGTCGACTAGCCGATAGCGCTTAAGTGGCCTGCAGTGTCAGCGGCGGACCCGGGTCGGGTGACAGCGGGACGTTCTCTCGCTGCATCAGCCAGCCGGCGATGTTGTGGAACAGCGGGGCCGCCGAGTGGCCCGGCGTGCCGTCGGCGTTGCGCTCCGGATTGTCCATCATGATGCCGATGACGTAACGGGGGTTGTCGGCGGGCGCCATCCCGGCGAAGGTGATCCAGTAGACGTCGTCGAAGTAGCAACCGCAGCTGGGGTTGATCTGCTGGGCGGTACCCGTCTTACCGGCAATCTGATAGCCGGGCACTCCGGCCGCCGGCCCGGTGCCCTGCTGGTAACCCATCGGGTCGCGTTGCACGACGGCGCGCAGCATCTGCCGCACTGTCTGCGCCGTCTGCGGCGACACCACCCGAATACCCTCCGGGCGGGGTTCTTCGGTGCGAGTGCCGTCCGGCGCGATGGTGGCCTTGATGATCCGCGGGAGTACCCGCACGCCATCGTTGGCGATGGTCTGATACATGTCGGTCATCTGCAGCAGGGTCATCGAAAGGCCTTGGCCGATAGGCAGGTTCGAGAAGGTGCTGCCCGACCACTGGTCAATGGGCGGCACCAGCCCGGCGCTCTCACCGGGCAGCCCGACTCCGGTGCGCTGACCCAGCCCGAACTTGCGGACCATGTCGTAGAAGCGTTCCGGGCCAACGCGCTGCGCCAGCATCAGGGTGCCGATGTTCGACGACTTTCCGAATACGCCGGTGGTGGTGTAGGGCATCACGCCGTGTTCCCAGGCGTCATGCACGGTCACTCCGCCCATCTGGATCGAGCCGGGTACATGCAGCACCTCGTCGGGGTTCGTCAGGCCGTATTCGATAACCGAGGACGCGGTGATCACTTTGTTCACCGAACCCGGCTCGAACGGCGAGGACACCACCAGGTTGCCCAGCTGCTTGTCACCCTGGCGCCCGATGTCTTGCGACGGGTCGAAGGTGTTGTCGTTGGCCATGGCCAGCACGTCACCGTTCTTGGAGTCCAGCACGACGGCCGAAACGTTGTGCGCCCCAGACGCGTCCTTGGCCAGCTGGACCTGCTGCTGAACGTAGAACTGCATGTCGTCGTCGATGGTGAGCTGGACGGTCGAACCGTTGACCGCCCTGTGTCGGTTTCGGTAACTGCCGGGAATGACCACGCCGTCGGAGCCGCGGTCATAGGTGACCGAACCATCGGTTCCGGAAAGCACGGCGTCCAGGGAGTCTTCCAGCCCGAGCAGTCCGTGACCGTCCCAGTCGATGCCGCCGACGATGTTGGCCGCCAGCGATCCGCCCGGATACTGGCGCAGATCCTGCCGCTCGGAACCGACCTCCGGATACTTGTCGGAGATCGCAGTGGCGACAGCGGGGTCGACGGCACGCGCCAAATAGACAAAGTTGTCGTTGCTTTGCACCTTCTTCAGCACGGTCTGGTAGTCCGGCTTGTTGTTCAGCCGCGCCGCGACTTCCTTGGCAAGATCCCGCAGCCGCTGCTGCGGATCGGGGGCGGCGGAGTTCTTCTTTTTGGCTTCTTCCAATTGCTGGCGAATCCGCTTCGGCTGAAACGTCAGCGCACGGGACTCGATGGTGAACGCGAGCCGCTCGTTGTTGCGGTCGACAATGCTGCCGCGGACCGCCTTTTCGACGTCGGTGACCTTGAGCTGGCCGGCCGCCTGGGCCCGCAGCGTCGGGGCATTCGTCACCTGCAGGATGAACAACTGGACCACTGCCACGATCATCAACACCAAGATGACCGCATTGCCGGCTCGATGGCGGAGAGCGAACGACGCACCGCGCGTGCCCACTTCCACCAGCTGACGGGTGCGCCGCTCCCGTGCCGAGTGACCCGGCGCCGCAGGGGGTCGTCCGGCTGCGCGGGATTTCTTGGCTTCCTTGGCTTGCTTGGCTTTTTCCGGCTTGCGGGGCCGCCTCGGTTTCCGCACCTTTTTGGCTTCCGGTGCGTTACCGGGACCGCGGGTCGTTCGAGTCGCCTGCGACCGGCGTGTCCGCCTGGCCTCGCCGCGGCTCACCTGGGCGCACCCGGCGTGGTGAAGGTGGGAGGCCCGAACTGTTCGCCGCTAGCCGGCGCCGGCGCCGAAGCCCCTGGAGCAACCGGCACCACAGCCTGGGGGGCCTGCGCTCCCATCCCCGGTTGCGGAACCGGCACTTCTGCGGGAACCGGCACTTCTGCGGGTAGCGGCGCGGGCACGCCGGTCGGAACCGGGACGGGCAGCCCGCCCAACGGAATTGGCACTTCGGCCGGCGCCGGAGCGGTCGCTGAACCTGCGGGAGCCGGCAGACCCGGCATCGGCATCACACCCGGAACCTGACCAGTGCCCGGCCCGCCGGGCATACCCGGCAGCTGCGGAACGGTCTGCGGCAAGTGCTGGCCGCCAACCGTCGTCGAGCCATCCGGCGCGCGCAGCAACGCCTCCGGTCCTGACCTGGCCGGCGCGGGAGGACCGCCGGAGCCTGGTTGCACCCGAACCGGGACCTCCGGCGGAAGCGCCGGCGGCTTCGGGGGTGGCGACGGGCCCGGTTCGGGAAGCTTGGTGTTCAGCGGCGGCGGCGGAATGCCGTCGGCCGGCTTGGGCGTGCCGACGACCACCCAGTTGCCAGCCGGATCCTGGACCAGGTGAGCGGTGTCCCGCGTCGGAATCATGCCCTGTTTGCGGGCCGCCTCAGCCAGCGCCGGCGCGGACTCCGCCTCGCGCACATCGCGTTCCAGCGACTCCTTCTGCTGCTGCAGCAGCCGGTTCTTCTCCCGGGCGTGGCTCAACTGGTAGGAGCGCTCCGCGGAGTCGGTGGATAGCCACAGTGTCAGGCCCAGCCCGAGACCGAGGGCACCGATGACCAGCACGACAAACGGAACCTTGCTCGCCAGCGTCCTGGGCCGCAGGTCAATCGATGCCAGCCGGGTGGCCAGACGCTCGGTCAGACGAGGCCGGACAACCTTGGGCGCCTTGGCTTTCCGCGCCTTGGCGCGCGCCTTGGCTTGGCTTGTGCTCTTGGGACGGGCCGCCCGCTCGACCGGCCGGGCAATCGGGCTGGTCTGCGGACCGGATCTGGGCGCCCGGGCTTCGCGGGTGGGCGCCGAGCTCCTCGCCGGTCGGGTTCGGCGCGACGACCCCGAATCAGCCACGGTGCGCCTGCTTTTCCGGGCAGCACCGTCACGTCGATCCCGGCGGTCACTGACAGCGCGGCGTTTCTGCGTGTCGCGCTTTGCCTTCATGCGTCGCCCTTCCCGGTTGTCTGCTGCGCTTCGACGTTGTGCTCCAGCCGTTGCACGGCCCGTAATCGCACTGCGGTGCTGCGCGGGTTGCGTTCGGTCTCGGCGGCATCGGCGCGTTCGGCACCTTGGGTCAACGACCGGAATCGCGGCCCGTGGCCTGGTAACTCAACCGGTAGATCCACCGGCGTGCGTGAGGCGACCGCGTCGGCGAATATGCGCTTGACGATGCGGTCTTCCAGGGACTGGTAGGCCAGCACCACGATGCGCCCCGCGACGGTGAGCGCGTCCAGGGCGGCGGGAATGGCGCCGCGCAGCGAGTCCAGCTCGTCGTTGACCGCGATCCGCAGCGCCTGGAACGTGCGCTTCGCCGGGTGCCCGCCGGTGCGCCGGGCCGGAGCCGGAATCGCTTGGTAGAGCAGGGCAACCAGCTCCGACGTCGAAGTGAACGGGGTCCGGGCACGCTGCCGGACGATATACGCCGCGATGCGGCGCGCGAACCGCTCCTCGCCATAGCGGCGCAGGATGTCCGTCAACGTGGTCTCGTCGTAGGTGTTGACGATGTCGGCCGCGGTAAGCGGTGAGCCCGGGTCCATACGCATGTCCAGCGGCGCGTCCTGCGCGTACGCAAAGCCCCGCTCCGGGCGGTCGAGTTGCATGGACGAAACGCCGAGATCGAATAGCACAGCATCAACCGATTCGACTGGGGCATAACCGGATTCGGCCAGCGCTGCGGCAAGACCGTCATACCGCGTGTGCACCAGCGTGACCCGGTCTTCGAATTGCGTTAGCCGATTCCGGGCGATATCCAGGGCGCTGGGATCGCGGTCGAGTCCGATCAGCCGCAGGCCTGGAAATTCGGTGAGGAATCGCTCTGCGTGCCCGCCCGCGCCAATGGTGGCGTCGACGAGGACCGCCTTCGATCCGTCTGAGTGGTAGCGGGTCAGTGCGGGGGTGAGCAGCTCGACGCAACGTTGCGCCAGGACGGGCACATGCCCGAATTCTCCTGGCCCGAAATTTCCTGGCCCGAAATTTCCTGGGCCGGAATTTCCTGGATCGTCAACCACCGCAACACCTCCCCTGGTCGGGCGAGACGCCCAGGCACCGAGGTCCCTGTCCGAAGGCACGAACCTGGCGTTGGGGAAGTACGCCAGGGTCGGTTCGGGCAGAGGCCACGATGCACGGGCATGCGCCTCAGATGATGTCGCCGAGTGCTTCATCGCTGGCCGCGGAGAAGTTCTCTTCGTGGGACTGCTGGTAGTCGTTCCAGGCCTGCGCATCCCAGATCTCGAGGTAATCGACCGCTCCGATAACCACACAGTCCTTGGAAAGGTTGGCGTAGCGGCGATGGTCCGGCGACAACGTGATGCGTCCCTGGGCGTCGGGATGCTGCTCGTCGGTGCCGGCGGCGAGATTGCGCAGGAACGCTCTGGCTTCCGGGTTGCTTCGCGAAGTCTTGCTCGCCCGGCGCGCCAGCTGCTCGAATTCCGTCCGCGGGTAGACGGCCAGGCTGTGATCTTGGCTCTTGGTGACCATCAACCCCCCTGCCAGCGCGTCGCGGAACTTGGCGGGCAACGTCAGCCGCCCTTTGTCGTCGAGCTTGGGCGTGTAGGTGCCGAGAAACACCAGCTCACCTCCCATGGAGACCCGGCTCTCGCCTCACCCAAACGCTTCGGCCACCATACCCCACAATCCCCCACTTCGCCCCATTAGCGGGGTGTCGTGGCCGAGTTTTCCGGGTCATCCGCCACCTTGGGTCGCCCGATGGCCATACGGGACCGCCTGGCCACCCGATTGTGGCGTCGAAAAACCGCATTTCAAGAGGCCGAAGTCGATAAGTGGGGGCAAGTGGGGAGCCGAAGTGGGGCTAGGTGGGGCTCAGTTTGGGCTCGATTAGGGCTCAAATTGGGCTCGAGCACGAAAACGGGGTAGCCATCGGCTACCCCGCTGTGTCAGGTGATCCGGCTACTCGTCAAAGCGGCGACGGAACCGGTCCTCCATACGACTGGTGAACGAGCCTCCGCCGCCCTTGCCGCGGCGCTGGCGCGGCGACCCTGGCGTCGATCCCGAGTGACCCGACCTGGCGGACAACCGCGGGCCCGTGATGGCAAACACCACGCCACCGAACATCACGATGAAGCCAAAGACGCTGAGAATCGGGAAATTCCCGATCATCGTGGCCTTGAACGCCACACCGGAAACCAGCATCGCCAGACCGATGACGAACAGCGCCGCGCCCTGCAGCCGCCGCCGCGCGGTCGGCGCCCGGAACCCCCCACCACGTACGCTCGAAGCGAATTTGGGGTCCTCGGCGTAGAGAGCGCTCTCGATCTGATCGAGCATCCGCTGCTCATGATCGGAGAGTGGCATTCGTCCCTCCTTGCCGACAGCTTGGCACGTAACTATCGATATCACGCGGATGCCCGGTGTGGGGGCAACTAATCAGATGATACGAGGTCAATCTGTGGCGTACCACTGGTTCGTCGGCGATTCTATCCCGGGTACATCCCGGCGATGATGCTGGCAATGATGTGGGCCGCAACGGCGGTGCGCTACAACCCTCTTCCAGAAGCGGCCAAGTCATCGCCTCGTTGCGGCGACCGCTCGTCCGGCGCGCGGCGTCGGGTCCGATAATGGCGATAGGCGCGCATGGCCCGGGCGCCTTATGACGCCCAAGCACGGCACGACACCGAATCACTGGACGAGGAATCACTGGACGAGGAGGACACCGCGAGTTGGCGATATTCCTCATCGATCTGCCGCCGGACGATATGGAGCGCCGCCTCCGCGACGCCCTCGGTGTGTACGTCGACGCGATGCGGTACCCGAGGGGCACCGAGAACCAGCGCGCCGCAATGTGGCTGGAACACATTCGGCGACAGGGATGGCAGGGAGTCGCCGTCGTCGAAGCCGACGCCGCCCAGGGCCCGGGCGGCGAAGCACCGCCGGCGGCGGAATTGAGCAACGCACCGCTGCTGGGCGTGGCCTACGGCTACCCGGGGGCGCCCGGTCAGTGGTGGCAACAGCAGGTCGTTGTGGGCCTGCAGCGCGGCGGCTTGGCACCTCCGGAGATCGCCCGGCTGATGACCAGCTACTTCGAGCTGACCGAATTGCACATTCATCCTCGCGCCCAAGGCCACGGCCTCGGCGAAGCGTTGACGCGCCGGCTGCTCGCCGGCCGCGGTGAGCACAACGTGCTGCTGTCCACGCCAGAAACGAATGGTGAGCCCAACCGCGCTTGGCGGTTGTACCGGCGGCTGGGATTCACCGACATCATCCGCCGCTACCACTTCGCCGGCGATCCACGAGCGTTCGCGATCCTGGGCCGCGCGCTGCCCCTGTAGCGACTCCTGCCCTGTAGCGACTCCTGCCCTGGGGCGGCGCGCCACGGCCGCAGATCGGACGACTCGCCGAAGCGGCACACCGGATCTGGCACGATGACCTGGTGCCCGCCAGCTCTTCACCGCTGAGAGTCCGAGGATTCACCGCTCGGCGGCGCCGCGCGCTGGTCATCGCGATGCTGCTACTGCTCGTCCCCCTGGCAACCGGATGCCTGCGGGTCAGGGCGTCGCTGACCATCTCACCCGACGACCTGGTGTCCGGGGAGATCATCGCGGCAGCCAAGCCGAAGAGCCCTAAAGACCCCGGCCCGCAGCTCGGCGGCGATTTGCCGTTCAGCCAGAAAGTGGCGGTTTCGAATTACGACAGCGACGGCTATGTGGGCTCGCAGGCGGTGTTCTCCGATTTGACCTTCGCTGAGGTGCCGCAGCTGGCCCACATGAACTCCGACGCCCAGGGCGTGAATCTGTCGCTGCGCAGAAGCGGCAACCTGGTGATGATGGAAGGCCGGGCGGATCTGACGTCGGTGACCGATAACGACGCCGACATCGAATTGACCGTCGCCTTCCCCGGGGCGGTGACCTCAACCAACGGTGATCGCATCGAGCCCGACGTCGTGTCGTGGAAGCTCAAGCCGGGCGTGGTGAGCACGATGACTGCCCAAGCCCACTACACCGATCCCAACGCTCGTTCCTTCACCGGGGCGGGCGTCTGGCTAGGTATCGCGTCCTTTGCGGCTGCTGCCGTGGTCGGGGTGCTGGCCTGGGTCAGCCGGGACCGCTCCGAGCGGCTTACCGCGCCTCGCGATCAACCGCCCAGCTAGATGTGCTGGGCAGGCGACCAGTAGGCAAGCATCTCCGCGAAGGTCGCAAACGCCGGGCCAGAGACCCCGTAGGTGGCCTCGAGGTGGATGCTGAGCGGAAAGCCGAGGTCGCCGACACCGTCTATCACGCGCTTGTACAGGTCGACCATGAGCTGGCGCTTCTCAGCGGTTTCGCTGGCCGCCAAGCGTTTGACGAACGCCTGCTCGTCAGCCACCGCGGCATTGCCCGGATCCTGAATGAGCCAGTTGATCAGGCCGACGCGGCTCTCAACCTTCGGTACGAAGCCGAACGACAGCAGGATTTCCGGCCGGTGATCGGTGTCCTTGGCGAACTCGGTCAAAAAACCCACGATCGCGTCGGAATACAGCAACTGCGTCATGCCGTACGTCGCGCCCTGGTTGCACTTGAAGTTGAACCGGCCCTGTTCGCCTTCGCGGGTGGGGATCAGGATCACTCCTCGATTGGGGATCAGGTCGCGGTAGAGCGACAGCGCGTCGGTCGGTGCAACCCCCGAGCCCTCACCGTCGTTCATCGTGCGCGGTACGCCGACGAACACCACGCCCTGCATGCCCGCGTCGGACAGCACGGTGAGCCGCTTACGCAGGGATGGCTCGTCGGAGAACGCGGTGACCTGGGTGCACAGCCCGTTGAACCCTGACAACTCCGGCTTGATGATCGACCAGAAGTCCAGCACGTCCAGCTTGGGCTTCATCGCGACGGGACGGTCGTCCTCCTCGGCGATCATTCCCGGAATCATCACGTGCCGGATCCGGCCGTCGAGACCCGATTCAGCCGAGTACCGCACCACTTTTCGCGCATCTTCTTCGGCCCGCTCCCGACCGTCTTCCACGTTGGGTGGCACCAGCTCGAGCGCGATGGTGTTGAGGGTCACGCGGCTCCTCTCCCTCAGTCGACGCCCCAGACGACGCCACGAGACGACGCCACCAGACGACTATGCCCCGATCGTTCCCTTGCCGCGCAGCGCCGCGCGAAGCCCAGGCACCCCGCCAGCATAGGGGCGAGTTAGTGAGCCAGTCGAAGCAACTGGGGCCTACAAGGCGACCGACGATGTCGGAATGGGGCAGGCGCCTCGCGCCGAATACACTGGTCGGGCCTATAGAGCACTGACCACCGAGCGGAAGGGGGCGCCGCGCTGAGCGTCGAAGCAGCGGCAACCGTCGAGTTGACCGGCTCCGTTACCGACCGGCTTCGGCGGTACTTCCACGACCGGCGCACCGAGACCGCCTACATCGGCACCGACTACGGCGTTCTGATTGCCGCCCTGGAAGATTTTGTCCTCAGCGGGGGCAAGCGGCTGCGGCCGGCGTTCGCCTACTGGGGCTGGCGCGCGGTGGCAACCGGGGAGCCCGATCCTGAAGTGCTGCTGCTGTTTTCGGCGCTGGAGCTACTGCACGCCTGCGCGCTCGTGCACGACGACGTGATCGACAACTCCTCCACCCGTCGCGGCAGGCCGACGGCTCACATCCACTTCGCGGCGCTGCACCGCGACCGGAACTGGCGGGGCTCGGCCGACCGGTTCGGGATATCGGCGGCCATCCTCCTTGGCGACCTGGCGCTGGCCTGGGCCGACGACATCGTCTTCGGGGTGGGCATACCGCCCGAGGCACAGAAGCGCGTGCAGCGCGTATGGGCCGATATCCGGACCGAGGTGCTGGGCGGGCAATACCTCGACATCGTCGCCGAAGCCAGCGCCGCGGAGTCGATCGCGTCGGCGATGAACGTCGACACCTTCAAGACCGCGTGCTACACCGTGACCCGACCGCTGCAGCTCGGCGTGGCCGCCGCCGCTGACAGACCCGATGTGCAAGCCGCCTTCGACCGGTTCGGGACCGACCTCGGCGTGGCGTTCCAGCTACGTGACGATGTGCTGGGCGTGTTCGGGGATCCAGCGGTGACCGGCAAGCCGTCCGGTGACGATTTGAGATCGGGCAAGCGCACGGTGCTGCTGGCCGAGGCGGTGGAGTTGGCGGACAAGTCAGATCCCCTGGCGGCCAACGTGTTGCGGAGCTCGATCGGCGCGCAGCTGACCGACGCGCAAGTGAGCGAACTACGCGACGTCATCGAGTCGGTGGGCGCCCTGGCCGCAGCTGAGCAACGTATCGCGGCGCTGACCCAACGGGCACTGGCCACGCTGGCGGCCGCACCCATCAACGCCGCGGCCAAAGCGGGGCTGTCCGAACTGGCCAAGCTGGCTACGAACCGGACCGCCTGAACCGATGACGACCCCGACGCATACCCCGGCCGATCGCGCGCCGGCGACGAAACATTCGCTCACCCAATATTTTTCACGGTTGCGAGCCTTCGTTGCCACGCCGGAGGCCGGGCCGGCGAAGCTGGGCTCTTTGGGCTCGGTGCTGATCATCATTGGCGGACTGGGCGCCGGCAGCACCAAACCACACGATCCCCTGCTCGAATCGATGCACATGTCCTGGCTGCGTTTTGGGCACGGACTGGTGCTGTCGTCGATTCTGTTGTGGATCGGTGTGGGTCTCCTGCTGATCGCGTGGCTGGGACTGGGCCGCCGCGTGGTTGCCGGCACCGCA
Source organism: Mycobacterium sp. (assembly GCA_035552295.1). Lineage (GTDB taxonomy): Bacteria > Actinomycetota > Actinomycetes > Mycobacteriales > Mycobacteriaceae > Mycobacterium. The sequence continues at coordinate 24,539 of DASZLQ010000020.1, forward strand.
ACCGAGTTCACGATGAGAGCCACCACCGGCTTCTGGTTAGCGCCGTTGCTGCTATCGGTACCCGTCTTCAGTCGCGACACCTACTCGTATCTGGCCCAGGGCGCGCTCCTGCGCGACGGATTCGACCCCTATGCCGTGGGTCCGGTGGCGAATCCGAATGCATTGCTGGACAACGTAAGCCCCATTTGGAGCATCACCACGGCGCCCTATGGCCCGGTGTTCATTCTGGTTGCCAAAGTGGTCACGATGGTGGTCGGCAATCACGTGATCGCCGGCACCATGCTGCTGCGCCTGTGCATGCTGCCCGGCCTGGCGCTGCTGATCTGGGCCGCGCCCCGACTGGCCCACCACCTGGGCACCAGCGGCGCAACCGCGCTCTGGATCTGTGTGCTCAACCCACTGGTGCTGATCCACCTGATGGGCGGGGTACACAACGAGATGCTGATGGTGGGCCTGATGGCCGCCGGCATAGCGCTGACCTTTCAAGGCCGGCACCTGCTGGGCGTCACGCTGATCACGGTCGCGATCGCGGTCAAGGCCACCGCCGGTATCTCGCTGCCGTTTCTGGTGTGGGTGTGGATGCGGCATCTGCGCGACCGACGGGGATATCGGCCTGCGCGGGCGTTCCTGGCGGCCACCGCGTTGTCGCTGCTGATCTTCACCGTGGTTTTCGGGATATTGTCCGCGGTGGCCGGTGTCGGGCTGGGGTGGCTGACCGCGTTGGCCGGGTCGGTGAAGATCATCAATTGGCTCACCGTGCCGACCGCGGCGGCGAACCTGATCCACGCGCTGGGCAGCGGATTTTTCCCGGTCAATTTCTACGCCACGCTGCGAATCACCCGCTACGCCGGGATCGCGATCATCGCCGTGTCGCTGCCGGTGTTGTGGTGGCGCTTCCGGCGCGATGACCGGGCCGCGCTCACCGGCATCGCTTGGTCGATGGTGATCGTGGTGCTGTTCGTCCCCGCGGCCCTGCCGTGGTACTACTCCTGGCCGCTGGCGGTCGTGGCTCCGCTGGCCCAGTCACGACGAGCGGTGGCGGCCATCGCCGGGTTCTCGACCTGGGTGATGGTGATCTTCAAACCCGATGGATCGCACGGAATGTATTCCTGGCCGCACGTTTTCCTGGCCATCGCGTGCGCGCTGGTTGCCTGGTACACGCTGTACCGGGCACCGCAGCCGCGTGCGCAGCAGGCCGAAGCGGCCGTCGTCGCTTAGTTCGGCGGCTCAGTAGGCCATGGCTTGTGCCCGGCGCACAACTTCCCGGGCCTGGTGGGCGTGCAGCGCGTCGACCGGACGCGCGTTGTTGATGGCATCACGGGTGCCGTCGCGCGTGACCGTCAGCGACGGGTCGGGGGTGAACAGCCAGCGCACGATCTCCGTCTCGTGATAACCGCCGTCGTGCAGGATCGTCAACAGCCCCGGCAGGCTTTTGACCACCTCACCGGAATTGGTGAAGAACACCTGTGGCACCACCACGCCCCCGGCGCGCCGCACCGCGACCAGGTGACCTTCCCGCAGCTGCTGTTGCACCTTGCTCACCCGCACCCCGAGCAACTCGGCGACCCTCGGCAGGTCGTAGATTGGCTCGTCGGGTTCTAAAACATCGTCGCCGGCCGGAAAACTGCCCACGGCGCAAGTGTAGGCCCTGCTAGGCGACAGAGTGCCCGCGTTGAACCTAATGTTCCGCCCCCAATCTCGGCACCGCCCCTACGATGGCCCCGTGAGCGGAGCCGGGACGGGCGACCCGTTGGACAGCACGTTGCTGGATGGCCGCTATCTGGTCCAGGCCAAGATCGCCAGCGGCGGTACGTCAACGGTGTATCGCGGTCTCGACACCCGGCTCGACCGGCCGGTGGCGCTGAAGGTGATGGATTCCCGCTACGCCGGCGACGAGCAATTCCTGACCCGCTTCCAGCTCGAGGCCCGCACGGTGGCCCGCCTGAAGAATCCCGGGCTGGTCGCGGTCTACGACCAGGGCCTGGACGCCGAGCACCCGTTTTTGGTCATGGAGCTCATCGAGGGCGGCACGCTGCGCGAGCTGCTGGCCGAACGCGGTCCGATGCCACCGCACGCGGTGGTGGCGGTGCTTCGCCCGGTGCTGGGTGGGCTGGCCGCCGCGCATTTGGCTGGCCTGGTACATCGTGACGTCAAGCCCGAGAACGTCCTGATCTCCGACGACGGCGACGTCAAAATCGCCGATTTCGGGCTGGTGCGTGCCGTCGCCGCCGCTGGAATCACCTCCGCCAGCGTCATTCTGGGCACCGCGGCCTACCTGTCTCCTGAGCAAGTGCGCAATGGCAGCAGCAGTCCGCGCAGCGATGTCTACTCGGTCGGGATCCTCACGTACGAGCTGCTGACCGGGCGGACGCCGTTCACCGGCGACTCGGCCTTGTCGATCGCTTACCAGCGGCTGGATACGGACGTGCCGCGGGCCGGCGCGGCGATCGACGGTGTGCCACCACAATTCGACGAGCTGGTGGCGCGCGCGACCGCCCGCGATCCCGCCGACCGATACGCAGACGCGATCGGGATGGCTGCCGACATCGACGCGGTCGCCGACGAATTGGAGCTACCAGACTTCCGGGTGCCGGCCCCGCGTAACTCCGCACAACACCGCTCGGCGGCGGCACACCAGAGCCGGATGAGCGAGCGCCGAGCCACCGGGCAGGAACCGCAGCCGCCCGTCAAGGCCGCGGTTCGCCACCCCACCCGGCAGTTGACCCGTGGACCCGGGGACTGGCGTGAATCGCAACCCCCGGCCCAGCCGGACTCCGAACTCGATGACGACGACTCTGACGATGACTACGAATACGAGCCTGTCTCAGGCGAATTCGCCGGCATCGCGATGCGCGAATTCGCATTCGCGCGCCAGCACGCCCGGCGCATGGTACTGATCTGGGTGGCAGTGGTGCTGGCGCTCACCGGGCTGGTCGCGACCGCGGCATGGACGATCGGCAGCAATCTGAGCGGCCTGCTGTAGCCGCGCGCCTCGCGTGTCGCGAGCGTGCATAGTTGTACGCCGCATGCGGCGTGTCGCTGTACAGACACGCACGCTCGCGCTAACAGCTCGCGCTAACAGGAGGTGCCCCCAGCTCGCGCTAGAGATCTAGTCGCGCAACATCTCCGCGACCAGGAACGCCAACTCCAGCGACTGCTGGGTGTTAAGGCGCGGGTCACACGCCGTCTCATAGCGGCCGGACAGGTCGGTGTCCGAGATGTCTTGCGCGCCGCCCAAACATTCGGTGACGTCCTCGCCGGTGATCTCGACGTGGATGCCACCTGGATGAGTGCCCAGCGCCCGATGCACCTCGAAGAACCCTTGCACTTCGTCGACAATGCGATCGAAGTGCCGGGTCTTGTACCCGTTGGACGACTCGTGGGTGTTGCCGTGCATCGGGTCGCACTGCCAGATCACCTGGTGACCGGTGGCCTGTACTTTCTCGACGATCGGCGGCAGCAGATCGCGCACCTTGTTGTTGCCCAGCCTGCTCACCAACGTCAGCCGTCCAGGCTTGTTGTGCGGGTCGAGCCGCTCCACGTACTCGACGGCCAGTTCCGGGGTCATCGTCGGGCCCAGCTTGACGCCGATCGGGTTGGAGATCACCTCGGCGAACGCGATGTGCGCGCCGTCGAGCTGGCGGGTCCGCTCGCCGATCCACACCGTGTGTGCCGACAGGTCATACAGTTGCGGCGTTCCGTCTTCGACATCCGACAACCGCAGCATGGCGCGCTCGTAGTCGAGCACCAAAGCCTCGTGGCTGGAGTAGATTTCGGCGGTTTGCAGATTGCGGTCGGCCACCCCGCAGGCGCTCATGAACCTCAAGCCCCGATCGATCTCGGTGGCCAACGCCTCATAGCGCGCACCGGCCGGGGAGGTCCGGACGAATTCGCGGTTCCAGTCGTGCACCAAGTGCAGCGACGCCAGCCCCGACGAGGTCAGCGCCCGCACCAGGTTCATCGCCGCGCTGGCGTTGGCGTAGGCGCGCACCAGTCGCGACGGATCGTGTTCGCGCGCCGCGGCATCCGGGGCGAAGCCGTTGATCATGTCGCCCCGGTACGACCTCAGGCCCAGCGCGTCGATGTCGGCGGATCGGGGCTTCGCATACTGACCCGCGATGCGGGCCACCTTCACCACCGGCAGGCTGGCGCCGTAGGTCAGCACCACGGCCATCTGCAACAGGGCGCGGACATTGCCGCGGATGTGGGGTTCGGTGTTGTCGACGAACGTCTCGGCGCAGTCGCCGCCCTGCAGCAGGAACGCCTCACCCCGCGCGACCTGGGCCAGCTGTTCTTGCAGCCGGACGATCTCGGACGGCACTGTCACCGGCGGCACACTCTCCAAAACCGTGCGCATCGCCTTGGCCCGGTCGGCGGGCCAGCTGGGCTGCTGAGCGGCCGGCTTGGCCAGCGCGGCGTCCAGTCGCGCGCGCAGGTCAGACGGCAGCGGCGGCAGCGGCGGCAGCTGCTCGATCGGGATGTCGACGGTCCAGTTCATCGGTCCATGGTAACTGGGGACGGCCGACGGCTGATCAGGCCGAACGTCGATGCAACGAGCCCCAAACAGGTGTTCCCTACCTGTTTTGAACCCGTTTTGGGCCCGGCTCAGGCCCCTGTTGGGTTCTCCTCGTGGCCGCCCGCATCGTCTGCAGACGTGATCAGCCGGAATCGGCGCAGCTGATCGCGGGCGTCGACCAGGGCGTTATGGACCTCGCGCGGGCGTGGTGGCATCCGGGGGGACCCGCGGTCCTCCCACAATTGCCGCAGTTCCCGGGTGAACCGGGGCACCGCCTGCGGCAGGCCTGGCATCGGGCCCCACAACTGACACAAGGCGACGTGATCGTAGGCGCCCACCCATGCCCACAGCTCGATCGGCTCGGCGGCCCCGGCACTGAAGACACCGAAGAACTCCTCCAGCTCCAGGCGAATCTGCTTGCGCGAGCGCCATAACGGCGAGGCCGGGGGCGGCAACTTGGGCAGCACATTGGCGCGCACCCAGCTACCGGCACGCTCGGGATCGAATTCGGTGGACACGGCGTAGTACTCGCGGCCATCCTCGGCGACGACCCCGATCGAGATCAGCTCGATGGTGCGGCCGTCCTCGATGAACTCGGTGTCGTAGAAGTACCGCACCTGGAAAGCCTATGGGCAGCCTATCGACTGATCAGGATGGGCACCGTCGGCGCCGCCGCGGCGTGCACGTCGTGGTCGAGCTGGGCGTCGACCGTGCGCTCGTCGGGCAGGCCCGGGGTGCCGGCGATCGCGCGCTGTAGCCACAGCTTGGCGCGCACAACCGGGCGACGCAGTCTCCGTTCCCGCTGCAGCGCACGTCGCATCTTGTCCGGCTGGGCGGTATACCGCCACCGGGCCCACGGGGCATGCGGACGTGACAACCGGATCGCGCCGATGACCAGCAGGATGACGATGAACATGCCGAGCAGACCGGTCCACACCTTGCCCTTGAGCACCACAACCACAGCCAGCGGCAACGTCAACGCCATCCCGCTGGCCACCGCGACGCGCAGCGGCACCGAACCGGCGTCATGCCAGACCGGCAGGAAAAACATCAGCGGGTGCAGACCCATGATCAAAAGCCCGGCCACCGCCACCGCGGCGAAGACCGCGTCCACCGACGTGCGGCCGTCTTCTTCCCAGTAAACATCGGAAAGATGCAGGATCAACGCGTACTCGTCGAGGACCAATGCGGCCCCGATCCCGAAAAATGTTGCGGCCAAGGTGAATTCGGGTTCTTGCCCGTTGACGGAAAGGGTCACCAACATCAGCCCGGCGAGCATCACCAGGACCACCCCGAACGTCACGTGGTGGATGTGCACTCCCCCGATATGGACATTGCGCGGTTGCCACCATCGGGTCGGATGACCGGCTTCGACGCGGTGGCGGATAACGCGCACGAACGTTCGTGTCACGAAAAAGGTCAGGATGAAGGCGACCAGACAGCACAGCAACGGCAGCCGGCCGCGGTCGATGATGTCATGCGCGAACCAGTGGGCCACCCCGAACACGAACCAATGGAGCACTCTAGAAACCTACGCCTGCAGCTGCGGGCAAGGTTGGAGCCGCGCTGCGACACGTCGCGGCGCGCGCACCGATTACGCTGTTCTGCGACATGAGTAAATGGCGGGCGCCCGGCGTGGGCAGTCGACCCGGGCGGGCGTTGCTGTGGTGCGTGTTCTGGTTGCTGGCCGCCGCGGCGCTGTATTACGTGGGCTGGCGCCTATTCGGGCACACGCCGTACCGCATCGATATCGACATCTATCAGATGGGTGGCCAGGCCTGGTTGGACGGGCGTCCGCTGTACCGCGGTGATGTGTTGTTTCACACACCCATCGGGCTGAATCTGCCGTTCACCTATCCCCCGCTGGCGGCCATCGTGTTCTGCCCGTTCTCCTGGCTGCACATGCCGGCCGCCGGCATCGCGATCACGGTGCTGACTTCTGCGCTGCTGATTGTCTCCACGGCGGTCGTGCTGACCAGCCTCGACGTCTGGAGCAGCTCAACCGTGGTGGGCGGGCCGGCCTGGCTGCGCCGGTTGTGGTTGGCCGTGGTCATCGCGGCCGCAGCGACCATCTGGCTGGAACCGATCACCGCGAACTTCGCCTTCGGCCAGATCAACGTCGTGCTGATGACGTTGGTGCTCGCTGATTGCCTGCCGCGCCGCACACCATGGCCCCGGGGGCTGCTACTTGGCATGGGGATAGCGCTGAAACTCACGCCCGCGGTGTTTCTGCTCTATTTCGTGCTGCGCCGCGACAACCGCGCGGCGTGGACGGCGGTGGCGTCGTTCGCGGTCGCGACGCTGTTCGGTTTCGTATTGGCGTGGAGTGATTCGTGGGAGTACTGGACCCACACCGTGCACCACACCGACCGGATCGGTGAGACGGCGTTGAACACCGACCAGAACATCGCGGGTGCGCTTGCGCGGCTGGGACTCGGTGAACACGAACGGTTCCCGCTGTGGGTGGCCGCGTGCCTGGTCGTGCTGGGGCTGACCATATGGGCGATGCGGCGGGTGCTGCGGGCCGGGGAGCCGGCGCTGGCGCTGATTTGCGTAGCCCTGTTCGGCTTGGTGGTTTCGCCGGTGTCCTGGTCACACCACTGGGTCTGGGCGCTGCCGGCAGTGCTGGTGACGGGGATATTGGCCTGGCGCCGCCGCAACGTCGCGCTGGCCGTGGTCAGCATCGCCGGCGTGGCGTTGATGAGGTGGACGCCGATCGATCTGCTTCCGAAGCACCATGAGACGACCGCGAACTGGTGGCGTCAACTCGTCGGGACGTCCTACGTCTGGTGGGCGCTGGCGGTCATCGTCACCGCGGGACTCGCCGTTACCGCCCGCACCAGCCGCCCGGATTCGGCGGCGGCCACGCTGACGCCGGTAGCGGCGACCGGCTAACCGACGGCGGTCTCAGGGATCCGAGCGGCCTCAGGGGTCGACCCGTCGCCGCGTTCCTTGACGCTGGCCGCGTAGATGTCGACGTACTCCTGGCCGGACAGCCCCATCAGCTCGTAGATCACCTCGTCGGCGACGGCACGCTCGATGAAGCGATTGCCGGCCAAGCCTTCGAATCTCGAGAAGTCCATCGGCTTGCCGAAACGGACGGTGACCCGTCCGAATCGCAGCTTCGTGGTGCCGGGCGGGTTGACGACATTGGTGCCGACCATCGCCACCGGGATCACCGGGACCCCGGTTTGCAACGCCAGCCGGGCCAGGCCGGTCTTGCCCTTGTACAGCCGGCCGTCGGGCGACCGGGTGCCCTCGGGGTACATCCCCAGTAGCTTGCCCTGGCCCAGCACCTGCTCGGCGGTGTTGAGTGCGGCCTCCGCGGCGTCGGCGCTGGAACGGTCGATGGGCACCTGGCCGGCGGCGGTGAAGAACCAACGGCTGAACCAGCCTTTCAGGCCGGTGCCGGTGAAATATTCGGACTTCGCGAGGAAGGTGATGCGGCGGCGCACCACCAGCGGCAGGAAGAAGCTGTCCATCACCGCCAAGTGGTTACTGGCCAGGATCACCGGCCCCGAACTCGGAACGTGTTCCAGGCCTTCGACTTTCGGCCGACCGAGGAGGGACAATAACGGGCCCAGAAAGACGTACTTCAACAGCCAGTACCACATGGCCCTCCCTCTCGCCCGGATCGATGATGGTGTTGGCGCTTACTGTACCGATCCACAGCGGAAGGGACCAGCTTCGCTGCGAGCGGATCACTCCTCGACGGTGACCGGGATGGGCTGGTAACGGGTCTTCACGGCGGCGTCCCCAGGAGCCCTGCCCGCGGTGGTCCCGTCGTCCGGCTCGGTCGTGACGCCGCCGCCGGGCGGGCCGTCCGGTGGCGGCTTCGCCGACCGGTCGATGTCGTCGACAATGGCGCGGATCACCTCGAGCAAGGCGATGCTGTGGTCCGCAATGACGGTGAGCAGCGGGTGCTGATCGCCGGTGGCCAGCGCGGCCAGTGCGCACACCGGACACCACACTTGCTGGCACTTGCCGGTGCCGACCCCGGCGCCGGCCGTCAACGCAGCTGCGGTCCGCACCGCAGGGTCGATTCCATCCAGGATTGCCTGGGCAAGCTTGCGCAGCTCGGGACCAATGTCGGGATGAGCCCCACTCACTTAGGCCACACCTCCGGATCTGGTTGAAATCGAACTGTCAGCTCACTGCCCCGCAGATGTGCGTCCAGCACCGTGCACCGCCGCAGTACCGACGCCAACCGAACCCTGCGCCGCAGCCCGCCGGCGCTGATGATCAGGTCGTCGTCGACCCGCCCCAGCGACAGCGCACCGGGATCGAGCTGGAGTAACGCTAGCCGCATTCGGTATATCGACCCAAGTCCCGACCCGGATTCCAGGTCCACAATAGGGCGCAACGGCCCGGGGGGCGGCGACCCATGCCGACGCCGGGCGCTGTCGAGCAGTCCGCCCAGCGCCTTGGGACCGATCGGTTCGCCGGACAGGTGCGGGGTCAGCACCATTGCCACATCGCCGATGGTGGCGTCGAGTTCGTCGAGCACGGCATGTTGTTCGGAGATGCGTTCGGCGTACCAGTAGAACGCCGGGTGGTCGGGCAGGTTGTGGTACTCGTAGGACTCGTCTTCGGACAGAACCTGATTGACGATCAGCTCCTCGACGCGGACGCCCATCAGCGCCAGTGAACCGAGCGTCCGGACCGCCTCGGCCGCGACCACCCGTTCGGGAGTCAGCACCAGGTGCGCACTGACGAGCTCACCGTCGGTCAGCAACGCGCTGAGCGCCTCCACGCTGGCGCTGACGCGCTCCAGCAGTTCCACCACCGCCGCCGATCGGGCGTCGTCGGCGGTGATGGACAGCCGGCGATGGCGCGGCCACGCGCGCTCCGCGTACAGCCCGACGGTGGCGGGCAACGTCAACATTCGCAGCGCGTCCGCCGTCGAGGCGCAGTCGACGACGATGCGGTCCCATCGCCCGGAGGCCGCGAGCTCGCCGACCGCGTGCAGACCGAGCACCTCCTGGATGCCCGGCAGCGCCGAGAGTTCTTCGGGGGCAATGGTGCTCAACTCGGAGTTGGGGAACCGCCGATCCAGCGCACTGACCACGTCATGCCACCGCGACTCGAGTAGCGCCAGGGTGTCCAATGCCAGCGCGTCGAGAAAGCCGCCGCCCGCCTCGGCTCCCCCGGGATCGAGGTCGGCGAGCACCCGAACCGGATCGTCGCGACCGCTCGGCGGCACCGGGACACCCAGCACGTCGCCCAGCGAGTGCGCCTGGTCGGTGGATACCACCAGCACCCGCTGACCCTCGCTCGCATCACAGACCGCGGTAGCAGATGCCAGGGTGGATTTGCCTACCCCACCCTTCCCAACGAAGAGACTGATCCGGGCCGGGGTGGGCGCAGCAGACTCACTCAGCCTCGACTCGTTTCTTCAGATCCTTCAAAGCGGTGTCGGTCAGCCTGCGCTCGGCCTTACGCTTGAGCAACCCGATCATCGGGAGGGCAAGATCCACCGAGAGCTCGTAGGTGACATCGGTGCCAGAACCCTTGGGCGCCAAGCGATATGAGCCTTCGAGGGAACGCAGCAGCGAGCTGGAAACCAGGGTCCAGCTCAGCGAGTGTCGGTCGGCCGGCCACTTGTAGGACATGACCATGGTGTCTTTTATGATGCCGGCGTCCATCACGAAGCGCACGACTTTCGGGTAGCCGTCGGCGCCTCTTTCCTGCACCTCGGCTTCCTTGTACTCCGAGATCCACTCGGGGTAGGAATCGATGTCGGCGATCACCTCCAGCACCGTGCCGGGGTCGGCTTCGATGTGAATGGTTTGCGTCGTCTTCTCCGCCACCTGGCTGCTGCCCTCTCTCCCGCACGCGGGTCGACCGGCGATCGGCGAAACCCGACCGGAGTTAAACTACCGGAGAAACACCGACCGGACGTGACCGTTCCAGTGTCGCCTTGACCTCAAAGGCCATTTTCTTACCCGCCACCCTCCGGCGGTGCGTCATTTTCGCCAAGTTCAGCTTGGCCAGCTGCCAGGCGGCGACGCCGGTTGGCTCTGCGTGCAGGAAGTAATGCAGCACCACTCCATCCAGTGACGGTTCCAGCCAGATCTCCATGGTGCCGGTCAATGCACCGGTCACCGCCCAGCGGATACCCTTTTCGGCACGATTCTCGACGACCTGAAGCCGCAGGTCGGGCCACCATCGGCGCCAGTTGGACCGGTCGGCTACCGCGGCGCCGACCCGTGCACCGTCGGCGGCGACGAACGTCTGGTCGGCGATCTGGACGCTGTACATCGCCTCAGCTTCACATACCACCCTGAGGTGCCCATCAACGACCTCACGGCGGGCGCACGCCCCGGCAACTCCGGCACGCGGATACGACCGTCGCAATCGTGACGGTGCCCCAACCGACCCCCGCCGTGCTGGGCGAATACTCGGATTAGGCTGGGCGACAGCAAGCCGGCCCCCGGCAACGTCACTAGGTCAAATCGTCACTAGGTCAAATGAGGTCAAGAGAGTGCGTGAGTACAGTGTCCCCGCCCGCTTTTCTGTCGGCGCGCACGACAACGTCGCGGCCGCGGTCTTCGAGCATGAGCGGGAGGACCCCAGCTTTGTCATCTATCAACGTCAGATCGACGGCGTCTGGACCGACATCACGTGTGCCGAGGCCGCCGACCAGATTCGTTCTGCGGCATTGGGTTTGATCTCACTGGGGGTCCAGGCCGGTGACCGGGTATCCATCTTTTCCGCCACCTGCTACGAGTGGGCCATCCTCGACCTGGCGATTTTGTCCGTGGGCGCGGTCACCGTGCCGATCTACGAGACGTCGTCCGCCGAGCAGGTGCGCTGGGTGCTGCAGAATTCCGAGGCCGTGCTGGCGTTCGCCGAAACAGATGAACACGCGGCGATAATCACCGAGCTCACCGGCGAGCTGCCGGCGCTGCGCCGGGTGCTGCACATCAACGGTTCGGGTCCCAAGGCGCTCGACCAGCTTGTCGAGGCCGGCGCGTCGGTCGACCCGGCTGAGCTGACCGCCCGGGTCGGAGCGTTGCGTGCCGAGGACCCGGCGACGCTCATCTACACCTCGGGCACCACCGGGCGGCCCAAGGGCTGCCAGCTCACTCATTCCAACCTGCTCCATGAGATCCGGGGCACCCAGGAGTGCCTGCCGACGCTGCTCGAGAAAGGTCAGCGACTGCTGGTTTTTCTGCCGCTTGCCCACGTGTTGGCCCGGGCCCTCACCCTGTCCGCGTTCGCCAGCAAGGTCACCGTCGGATTCACCAGCGACATCAAGAATTTGGTGCCGCTGTTCGGGGTGTTCAAACCGACTGTGGTGGTGTCGGTTCCGCGGGTGTTCGAAAAGGTGTACAACACCGCCGAGCAGAACGCCGTCAACGACGGCAAGGGCTGGATCTTCAAGCATGCGGCGCAGACCGCGGTCGACTGGAGCCAGGCCTTCGACGACGGCCGTCCGGGGCCGCTGCTGCGTGCCAAGCACGGCGTGTTCGACCGGCTGGTCTACCACAAGCTGCGCGCCGCGCTGGGCGGCGACTGCCACGCCGCCGTCTCGGGTGGTGCACCGCTGGGCGCGCGACTGGGCCACTTCTACCGCGGCGTGGGCCTGACCGTTTACGAGGGCTACGGCCTGACCGAGACCAGCGCGGCCATCACGGTCAACCAGATCGAGGGACTGAAGGTCGGGACCGTCGGAAAGCTGGTGCCGGGCAACAGTCTGCGCATCGCTGAGGACAAAGAACTGTTGGTGCGCGGCCCCGTGGTGTTCAGCGGCTACTGGCGCAACGAGCAGGCCACCGAGGAGGCGTTCGCCAACGGCTGGTTCAAGACCGGCGATCTCGGCGCGGTCGACGACGACGGCTTCCTGACGATCACCGGCCGCAAGAAGGAAATCATCGTCACTGCGGGCGGGAAGAATGTCGCCCCCGCGGTGCTCGAAGACCAGCTGCGGGCGCACCCGCTGATCAGCCAGGCCATGGTCGTCGGGGATGCCAAGCCGTTCATCGGCGCGCTGATCACCATCGACCCCGAAGCGTTCGACGGCTGGAAACAGCGCAACAGCAAGTCGGACGGCGCTTCGGTGGGCGATCTCGCGAACGATCCCGACCTGGTCGCCGAGGTGGACGCGGCCGTCAAGAAGGCCAACCTGTCGGTGTCACATGCCGAGTCGATCCGCAAATTCCGCATCCTGCCGGTCGATTTCACCGAGGACACGGGTGAACTGACACCGACGATGAAGGTGAAGCGCAACGTGGTGACCGAGAAGTTCGCTTCCGATATCGAGGCGATTTACGAAAAGGACTAGGGCTCGCCGCGCAGCAGGTCGGCCAGGCGGGCCGCCAGCGTGTCCCAGCGCCATTGCGACGTCACCCACTCGCGCCCGGCTGCGCCCATCGCGGCGGCCAGATCGCGATCGGTCAGCAACTCGGTGACGGCGTCGGCTACCTTATCCACCGAACGGCCATCGACCACTAGCCCAGTCTTGTTGTGCTGCACCGCTTCTGGGGCTCCACCCGATTGTCCGGCGATTACCGGCACGCCGGTTGCCGACGCCTCCAGGAATACGATGCCCAAGCCCTCGATATCCATTCCCGCGCCGCGGGTGCGGCATGGCATCGCGAACACGTCGGCCACCGCGTGGTGGGCGGCCAGTTCGGCAGCCGGCACACCGCCGGTGAATGTCACGTGGTCGGCCACACCGCAACCCCCGGCCAGCTGCTGCAACGCCTCCAGATACGGACCACCGCCGACGATCACCAGCGCGGCTCCGTCGACGCGTTGCCGGATCGACGGCAATGCCCTGATCAGCATGTCCTGGCCTTTACGCGGGACCAGGCGGGACAGGCACGCCACGGTGGGCCGCTCGCCCAGCCGGTAGCGCTTGCGCAGCTCGGCGCGGCTGGCCGGATCGGGCCGGAACCGGTCGGTGTCCACCCCCGACGGCAGGTATTCCAACGAAGCCGCGGGCCCGAAGGCCGTCGCGAACCGGGATCGGGCGTAGCGGCTGACGAAGGTCACGACATCGGTGCCGTCGCCGATGCGACGCAGCACCGATCGGGCAACCGGAAGCATCGACCAGCCCACTTCGTGGCCGTGCGTGCTGGCCAGCACCCGGGTCGCGCCCGCCTGCCGGGCACGCGACGCCAGCAGGGCCAACGGTGCGGCCGCACCGAACCAAACGGTGTCGATGCCGTGGTCTGCGATCAGCCGGCGCATCCGTGCATCGACCGCAGGGCCGGGCAGCATCAGGGTGCCCGGGTGGCGCACGACTCGATAACCGGCGGCGCGAGCGGAGTCGTCAAACGTGTCGGCGCCCTTCCATTGCGGTGCATACACCGTCACGGAATGCGACCCGGCGTCAACCAGTCGACCGACGAACTCCCCCAGGTAGGACTGAATGCCGCCGCGTCGGGGCGGAAAGTCGTTGGTTACCAGCAGGACCCGGCTCACCTGCGTCAGGTTAGCCGGGCGCCGATGCGGACCGCGCTGGGGGCATCACCCGCTTGCGGGGGACGGTCTGAAGTGGCGGCACCCCCTGCCGCGCAGCGGCGAAGGGGGCGAGCCAGGCAATCAGGCCCCGCCGGCCATCCACTGCTTCCAGCGGGCGAGCAATGCAGCCGGGTCAGCGCCGAGGACATCGTGCCCGGCGGTGGGCAGGTCGGCGTGCCCGACGCCGCACGCGGCCAGGTAGAACCCCCGCAGCTTCGCGCTCCCGTAGGTATCGGCGACGAAGCGAGCAAACCACCATGCGCGGTCATATGCCGACGCGCGCTGCGGCCCGGGTGTGTCCAGGTCGGCGTCCGACGGCAGGGTCACAACGGCAGACTGCGCGTCGGCGGGCACCGGGCTGGTCGGCCGGGCCACGAAATCGGCTACCCCTTCGGTCAGCCACCGGGGCGCGTCCAGGGCGGTGTCGACGCGTGCCGCGTAATGAAAAAGCTCGTGGGTCAACACTATTCGGAGTGCCGGTTCGGTCATGTTGGCCGCGCCCGGCGCGAACAGGATCCGTTGGCCGACCGCCACCCGGTGAGCGAGATCGACGCGGTCGACAACCGTCACCGCCGCGATGTCGGCCCATTGGGAGGCCGGCCCGCCGCCGGCGGCGGCGCGAAACTCGTCGTCGGAGCCGGTGGCGACCACCGAGATATCGCGCGGCCAATCGACTCCCCAGAAGGCCTCCACGTGGTCGACCGCGGCGCCGATGTTCGACGCGATACGAGACAGCAGGCGATCGGTGGCCGGACCGCCGAGGCCGAGCAGATGGACCGCGCGGTCGCGGACGACCAGGAGCGCCGGCGCGGCGCTCGGGTGGCTAAAAGGAGCGGGCGCGACCAGCGGTGCGGGTCTGGCCGGAGTATCGGGCGCCGCATGCAGTGCGGCGGCCGCGATCAACTCACCGACAAAGAGACAGGCCAGCAGAATCTTCAAGCCTCGGCGCTGGCTCAGCCGCCGCCAGCCCAGGCGTTCAGTAGCGACGGGCGTCGTAGATCGGGCCAGAGGAGTTCATCGGAACCACCCGCACCGGCACGCCGTAGGTGGAGGAGTGAATCATCATGCCGTCACCGATGTAGAGGCCGGCGTGTGACGCATCGGAGTAGAAGGTCAACACGTCGCCGGGCTGTAGATCCGACAGCGCCACCGGCTCACCGCCGTGGGCCATCGCCTGGCTGGAGTGCGGCAGCGAGACACCGGCCTGCTGGTATGCCCACATCACCAATCCGGAGCAGTCGAATCCGCCGGGTGTCGCGCCGCCCCACACATAGGCGGATCCGACCTGCGTCAACGCCGCCTGTACGACGGACGCGCGGTCACCGCCGCCCACGCCGCCGGGCTGCGGTCCGGGCATTCCGCCGGGAGGCGGAGCCTCACCTGGTGCTTGACCGCCGGGCGGTGGCGTACCGGGCGGCAAGGCGTCCGGCGCAGGGGCGCCGGGTGCCGGAGCCGCCGCCGGGACCGGCCCGGGGTCGGCCAGCGCGGTCCGCTCGCCTGGCGACAAGGACATGTACTGCGACTTGACGACGGCGACCTGCACCTGCAACTGGCTCTGCTTCGACTGCAGGCTGGCCCGTACTGCGGCCGCCTGCTCGGCCGCGGTCTTGGCGTCAGCGGCGGACTTGGCGGATGCCTGCTCGGCCTTGGCGGCCTGCTCGCCGGCAACCCGGTAACCCGCCATCTGGGTGCGCATTTGGGTGGCCATCAGCCGCTGCACAGCCATCTTGTCGATCAGACCCTGCGGTGATCCCGCGGTCAGCATGGCCTCCATGCCATCGACGCGGCCGCCCATGTACGTCGCGGCGGCAAGTTTGTTGACTGCGGTCTGGAATGTGGCCAGCTTGGCCTTGGCCCCATCCACCGCGGCCTGGTCATCGGTGTGCTTCTTCTCTGCTGCCCGCTGCGCCGCCAACTTATCGTTCAGATCGAGCTGCGCGCTGTGCATCGCCTCGGTGGTCTGCTCAGCCTGGCGAGATAGCTCGTTGAGTTTTGCCATCGCGTCGTCGGCTGGATCTGCCGCCGCACTCGCGGCAAGAGCACCCGATAAAACCGTCAAGCCCGCCAGCATCCCGACGACCGAACGTGTGAGGACACGCGCAACCGGATACTCAGAGCCGAAACTCAAGATTTGCTTCCTTAAACGGCCATCGACGCACCGCGGTCGAGCTGGTTTAGGTCTCAAACAGGTTACGAAACGATATCGGCGTTTGTCCAAACCAGAGCGTTAAGAAATTAGGAAGAATTCTGTCATTTCTTTGTGAATGACAGCCCGTACACCGCGACGATCCAGGGGTTTTGGCGCGGAGAGCATTTAGGCGACACCGGAGCCGCGATCGCGATGGATCGGCACCAACCGCAATCGAGGCGCCAATCCGACTTCGGCGAGCACTTCGAGTGCGGCACGTTCATCCTGCAACAAAGTTTCCGGTACCCCGAGTAGCACGCTGACCACACAGTCGCGGCACCCCGGGCCGCGCACCGCGCAGTCGTCGCAGTCGATAACCACCGGTTCGCCAGGCCCGGGCGTCGCGACGCCTTTGCTGTCGGGTCCGCTGCTATGTGCCATCGGGATCGGTCCTCTCGCTTGCGCTCCGGTCGAGCTATCCAAACGTTAACCGCGGGCACCGACACCTATCCGCCGCCCATTTCGCGCCCGACTCAAACGGGCCCGTCCGGCGTGGGAACCCCGCGGGTGTCGGTAGCCATGCTTAACGTCGCGGCCATGGGTGCGACCGGTACGACTCAGCTCAGTTTCGCCGACCTGGGACCAGCCTGGGCCCCCGCCGCCGTGGTGGCCGAAGAAGTCCCTTTGCGCGAAACCACGTTTGTCGTGGTGGACCTGGAGACCACCGGCGGACGCACTCGGAGTAGCGACGGAACACCGCCCGACAGCATCACCGAAATCGGGGCGGTCAAGGTCCGCGGCGGCGTGCTGCTGGGAGAGTTCGCCACCCTGGTTGACCCGCAGCGCAGCATCCCGCCCCAGATCGTGCGGCTCACCGGCATCACCACGGCAATGGTGTGTGACGCCCCGACCATCGACACCGTGCTTCCAATGTTTCTGGAATTCGCCGGCGGTTCGGTGTTGGTCGCCCACAACGCCGGGTTCGACATCGGTTTCCTACGGGCCGCCGCACAGCGCTGCGAAATCCCTTGGCCCCGACCGCAGGTGCTGTGCACGGTCCGGCTGGCCCGGCGGGTACTGAGCCGTGAGGAAGCCCCCAGCGTGCGGCTGGCCGCACTGGCGCGCCTGTTCGCCGTCGCCGCACAGCCGACCCACCGCGCCCTCGACGACGCCCGCGCCACCGTCGATGTGTTGCACGCTCTGATCGAGCGAGTGGGCAACCAGGGCGTGCACACCTACGCCGACCTGCGCTCGTATCTGCCGAATGTGACGCCGGCCCAGCGCCGTAAGCGGGTGCTCGCCGACGGCCTGCCGCACCGGCCGGGCGTGTATCTGTTCCGCGGTCCGTCGGGCGAGGTGCTTTATGTCGGGACGGCCGTCGACCTGCGCCGCCGGGTGACTCAGTACTTCAACGGCGCCGACCCCCGCGGCCGGATGAAGGAGATGGTCACGCTGGCGGGCGCGGTCGACCATGTCGAGTGCGCGCACTCGCTCGAGGCCGGTGTGCGCGAACTGCGGATGCTGGCCGCCCACGCCCCGCCGTACAACCGCCGTTCGAGGTTCCCGCACCGGTGGTGGTGGGTGGTGCTGACCGAAGAGGCGTTTCCGCGCCTGTCGGTGGTGCGGTCACCGCGCCACGACCGTGCCGTCGGCCCGTTTCGGTCGCGCGCCGATGCCGCCGACACCGCCGGGCTGCTCGCGCGGTTCACCGGAATTCGAACATGCACCGCGCGGCTGGCACGCGGTGCGCTGCACGGGCGGGCCTGCCCTGAGGCCGAGGTGTCGCCGTGCCCCGCCGCTCGCGACGTGACGGCGGCGCAATACGCCGAGGCGCCGCGGCGCGCCGCGGACTTGATCGACGGCCTGGACAACACCGCGCTGGACGCGGCCGTGCGTCAGGTCACCGTGCTTGCCGAGCATCGCCACTACGAGAGCGCCGCGCGATTGCGCGACCGCACCGCCACCGCCGTCGAAACCCTGTGGCGCGGCCAGCGGCTGCGCGCCGTGGCCGCGCTGCCCGAGCTGATCGCCGCCGCACCGGACGGCAATGGCGGCTACCATCTCGCCGTCATCCGCTACGGCCAACTCGCCGCGGCCGGCACCGCCAGACGTGGGGTGCCGCCGATGCCGGTGGTCGACGCCATTGCGGCTGGCGCACAGGCGATTCTGCGAGCGCCGGCCCCGCTGGGCGGCGCGCTGGTCGAAGAGACCGCTCTCATCGCGCGCTGGTTGGCGACCCCGGGCGTGCGCATCGTCCGGCTAGCCCAGGACGACGGGTGGGCCTCACCGCTACGGTCAGCCGGACCCTGGGCGGCGTGGGCGGCGTCGGCGCGCTCGGCCCGACTGGCCTGCGAGCAGGCCAGTCGGGATTGGGACTCAGACCTGCTGGCCGAACCGCACCCATCGCGCGAGCAGCTGTTCGGCCGCACCGGAGTCGATGGCGGCGCGGGCACGGGCCAGCCCGTCCTCCCACGCCGGCAACCATTCAGCGCGGCTGGATAGCCCGGCATGGGCGACGATGGCCCCGGCGGCGTTGAGTACGACGGCGTCCCGGACCGGTCCCTTGGCACCGGCGAGCACCGCACGCACCTCCGCCGCATTGGCTTGCGCGTCGCCGCCCAGCAGCTCGTCGAGTTCGGCGCGGGCGAAACCGAATCCGGCAGGATCGAAGGTCAGCCTATCCACCGTGCCCGCCTGCACTCGCCAGATCGTGCTCGTGGTGGTGGTAGTCAGCTCGTCAAGCCCGTCGTCGCCGTGCACCACCAGCACACTGGAGCCGCGCGCGGCGAACACCCCAGCCATCACCTCGGCCAGTTCGGCGAACGCGCAGCCGATCAACCCGGCCCGCGGCCACGCCGGATTAGTAAGGGGCCCAAGGAGATTGAACACCGTGGGTACCCCGATCTCGCGGCGCACCGCGGACGCATGCCGGTACGACGGGTGGAACAGCGGCGCGAAGCAGAACCCGATCCCGACCTCGGCGAGACTGCGCGCGACCTGCTCGGGCCCGAGGTCGATGCGCACCCCGAGTGCCTCCAGCGTGTCGGCGCCGCCGGACAGCGATGAGGCCGCCCGGTTGCCGTGCTTGACGACCGGCACGCCCGCGGCCGCGACCACGATGGCCGCCATGGTGGACAGATTGACGGTGTTGACGGCGTCGCCGCCGGTACCGACGATGTCGACGGTGTCGTCGCGGATCGCGTCGGCAGGCATCCGCCGCGCGTGGCTGAGCATGACGTCGGCCAGCTCACTGACTTCGGAGGCGGTCGGACCCTTCATCTTCATCGCCACTGCGAAGGCGGCGATCTGGGCCGGCCTCGCGTTGCCCGTCATGATCTGGTCCATCGCCCAGGCGGCCTGACCCCGAGCCAGTTCCCGCCCGTCCGTCAAACAAGCCAGGACCTGCGGCCATGACGGTGCCGACCCGGCGGCGCCCGTGAAAGACCCCCGGGGAGAACCCCCGGGAGAACCCCCGGGAGAAGAAGCCTCAGATGACAGAGCCACGCGCCGATGGTCCCACGAGTACCAAGCGGCTCCCAAGCCTCGCCGAAAGCACACCGGTACCGGCGCGGGCGCGACGCGCACAAACGCCAATTACGGGCCAATTACGGAAATTTCTGCCCCGGGTAGAGTTCGACAACTACAAAGCGTCATACTTGCGGATGTGACCAGCGCTGTGGGGACCTCGGGTACTGCGATCACTTCACGGGTGCATTCGCTGAATCGCCCCAACATGGTCAGTGTCGGCACCATAGTTTGGCTTTCTAGCGAGCTGATGTTCTTTGCTGGGCTGTTCGCGTTCTACTTCACGGCCAGAGCGCAGGCCGGCGGGAACTGGCCGCCGCCACCGACCGAGCTGAATCTGTACCAAGCCGTCCCGGTGACGCTGGTCCTGATCGCCTCGTCATTCACCTGTCAGATGGGCGTGTTCGCCGCCGAACGCGGCGACGTGTTCGGGTTGCGCCGCTGGTACGCACTCACCTTCCTGATGGGCCTGTTCTTCGTGCTCGGCCAGGCCTACGAGTACTTCCACCTGATGACGCACGGCACCACGATTCCCAGCAGCGCCTACGGCAGCGTGTTCTACCTCGCCACCGGCTTCCACGGGTTACACGTCACCGGCGGGCTGATCGCCTTCATTTTCCTGCTGGCCCGCACCGCGATGACCAAGTTCACCCCGGCGCAGGCGACGGCCAGCATCGTCGTCTCCTATTACTGGCATTTCGTCGACATCGTGTGGATCGCGCTGTTCACCGTGATCTATTTCATCCGATGAGCCGGCGCTTTCAAAAAGGAATGAACAGGAGTGCTCGGTTGAAGAAACTGAGGTCTACCCGATCCGGTGGCAGCACGCGGCCCAGTCGGCCGCGGAAAATGCACAGTGATCGCACGCGGCGGCGTCTTCGCCGTCGATTGTCGGGCGGTCTGCTGCTGCTGATAGCGCTGACCGTTGCCGGCGGGCTGGCCGCGGTACTGACCCCCAGCCCGCAGGTGGCCGTTGCCGACGAGTCCTCCTCGGCCCTATTGCGCACCGGCAAACAACTTTTCGACACCACCTGTGTGTCCTGCCACGGCGCCAACCTGCAAGGCGTGCCCGACCACGGGCCGAGCCTGATCGGGGTCGGCGAGGCGGCCGTCTACTTCCAGGTGTCCACCGGCCGGATGCCCGCCATGCGCGGTGAGGCTCAGGCGCCCCGGAAAGACCCGATCTTCGACGAGTCACAGGTCGACGCGATCGGTGCCTACGTGCAGGCCAACGGTGGTGGCCCCACGGTAATGCGCAACCCCGACGGCAGCATCGCGATGCAGTCGCTGCGCGGGACCGACGTGGGCCGCGGCGGTGACCTGTTCCGGCTCAATTGCGCCTCGTGCCACAACTTCACCGGAAAGGGCGGGGCGCTGTCGTCCGGCAAGTTCGCGCCCGACCTGGGGCCCGCGAATGAAGAGCAAATCCTCACGGCGATGCTGACCGGTCCGCAGAACATGCCGAAGTTCTCCGACCGCCAGCTTTCCTTCGAGGCCAAGAAGGACATCATCGGCTATGTCAGGACCGTCGCCGAAGAGCGCCAGCCTGGTGGCTATGGCCTCGGCGGATTCGGACCCGCACCCGAGGGCATGGCCTTCTGGATCATCGGGATGGTCGCCGCCATCGGACTGGCACTGTGGATTGGGGCGCGATCATGAGCGACGTCGAAGACGTCCGCGGCTCTGACACCGACAAAGCCGCCGGGCCCGCCCGCGAGCCTGACGAGGCGGCGTTGGCTGCAATGTCGCAAGACGAACTGGTAGCGCTGGGCGGCAAGCTCGATGGTGTCGATACCGTCTTTAAGGAACCTCGCTGGCCGGTCCAGGGCACCAGGGCCGAAAAGCGCGCCGAGCGCGGGGTAGCAGTCTGGCTTTTGCTGGGCGGTTTCTTCGGCCTCGCGCTGTTGCTGATTTTCTTGTTCTGGCCGTGGGAGTACAAACCGAAGGAAGCCGCGGGAAGCTTCTGGTATTCGCTGACCACTCCGCTGTACGGCCTGACCTTCGGGCTGTCCATCCTGGCGATCGCTATTGGCGCGGTACTGTTCCAGAAAAGATTTATCCCGGAAGAGATTTCGATCCAGGAACGACACGACGGCGCCTCTCGCGACATCGACCGCAAGACGGTCGTGGCAAACCTGGCCGACGCCTACCAGGGTTCGACGATCGGACGCCGCAAGCTGATCGGGCTGTCACTCGGCATGGGACTGGGCGCATTCGGCCTCGGCACCCTGGTGGCGTTTGCTGGCGGGCTGATCAAAAATCCGTGGAAGCCGGTCGTGCCGACCGCCGACGGCATGAAGGCGGTGCTGTGGACGTCCGGCTGGACCCCGCGCTACCACGGCGAAACCATCTACCTGGCGCGGGCCACCGGCGCCAGCGAAGGGGCGCCGTTCGTCAAAATGCGCCCGGAAGACATGGACGCCGGGGCGATGGAGACCGTGTTCCCGTGGCGGGAGTCCGACGGCGACGGCACCACCGTGGAATCACACGAAAAGCTGAGCGCGATCAAGATGGGTGTCCGTAATCCCGTGATGCTCATCCGTATCAAGCCCAGCGACATGCCTCGCGTGGTCAAACGCCAGGGTCAGGAGAGCTTCAACTTCGGCGAGTTCTTCGCCTTTAGCAAGGTCTGCTCGCATTTGGGTTGCCCGTCATCGCTCTACGAACAGCAGTCCTACCGAATCTTGTGTCCGTGTCACCAGTCGCAGTTCGACGCATTGCATTTCGCCAAGCCGATTTTCGGTCCGGCCGCGCGTGCATTGGCGCAACTGCCGATCACGATCGACACCAACGGGTATCTGGTCGCCAACGGTGACTTTATTGAGCCCGTCGGACCGGCATTCTGGGAGCGCACAACAACATGAGTCCAAAACTGAGTCCCCCGCTGGGTAAAATTCCCCGGGTCGGTGACGTCCTAGCCAAGCAAGGCGAGGACATCGACACGCGGTATCACCCCTCGGCGGCAGTGCGCAGACAGCTCAACAAGGTCTTTCCGACGCACTGGTCGTTCCTGCTCGGCGAGATCGCGCTCTACAGCTTCATCGTGCTGCTGCTCACCGGCGTATACCTGACGCTGTTCTTCGATCCGTCCATGACCGAGGTCACCTACAACGGTGTCTATCAACCGTTGCGTGGAGTCGAGATGTCGCGTGCCTACGAAACAGCGCTGAACATCTCCTTCGAAATCCGGGGTGGCCTGTTCGTCCGCCAGGTCCACCACTGGGCTGCGTTGATGTTCTCCGCGGCGATCATGGTGCACCTGGCGCGCATCTTCTTCACCGGAGCGTTCCGGCGGCCCCGCGAGGCCAACTGGCTGATCGGTTCACTGCTGCTGATCCTGTCCATGTTCGAGGGCTACTTCGGTTACTCGCTGCCCGACGACCTGCTGTCGGGTCTCGGGTTGCGCGCCGCGCTCTCGTCGATCGCGCTGGGCTTGCCGGTGATCGGGACTTGGCTGCACTGGGCGTTGTTCGGCGGAGATTTCCCCGGCGACATCCTTATCCCGCGGCTGTACGCCATTCATATCCTGCTCTTCCCGGGAATCATCCTGGCGCTCATTGGATTACATCTGGCCTTGGTCTGGTTCCAAAAGCACACCCAGTTCCCCGGCCCGGGCCGCACCGAGCGCAACGTCATCGGCGTGCGGGTGATGCCGGTGTTCGCGGTCAAGTCCGGCGCGTTTTTCGCCGCTATCGTCGGCGTGCTGGGTCTGATGGGTGGCCTGCTGCAGATCAACCCGATCTGGAACCTGGGGCCCTACAAGCCATCTCAGGTGTCGGCCGGCTCGCAGCCGGACTTTTACATGATGTGGACCGAGGGCTTGGCCCGTATCTGGCCTCCGTGGGAGTTCTACTTCTGGCATCACACCATTCCCGCCGCGGTCTGGGTTGCGCTGATCATGGGCCTGGTTTTCGTGCTGCTGACCATCTACCCGTTCCTGGAAAAGCGGTTTACCGGCGACTACGCGCACCACAACCTGCTGCAACGGCCGCGGGACGTCCCGGTGCGCACCGCGATCGGCGCCATGGCGATCTCCTTCTACATGGTGCTGACCCTGGCGGCGATGAACGACATCATCGCGTTCAAGTTCCACATCTCGCTGAACGCGACGACGTGGATCGGGCGCATCGGGATGGTGATCCTGCCGCCGTTCATCTTCTTCATCACCTATCGGTGGTGCATCGGGCTGCAGCGCAGCGACCGCGCGTTGCTCGAGCACGGCGTCGAGACCGGCATCATCAAGCGGCTGCCGCACGGTGCCTACATCGAGCTGCACCAGCCGCTCGGCCCGGTCGACGCCCACGGCCACCCGCTACCGCTGGAGTACCAGGGCGCGCCCGTGCCCAACAAGATGAACCGGCTGGGGTCGGGCGGAACACCGGGTAGCGGCAGCTTCTTGTCCGCCGATCCGCCGTCCGAGGATGCGGCACTGCGCGAGGCCACACACGCGGCCGAACAACGTGCCCTGACCTCGCTACGGGAGCACCAGGAAAGCATCGTGGGTTCGCCGAACGGCGAGCACGGCGACCAGTAGCCCGGCGAGCATACGTCGGCCCTCCCGCTGGATCAGTAGCAGCTGGTGGCGCGCTGTTGCTCGGCGGCCCGCAGGATCGAGCCGGCGGTAACGAATGCGGGTTTGTCGCGGTCCGCGGGCTTGACGGGCAGGTCGGCGGCGCAGCGCAGCAGCATCAGGGCCAGACCGCTGTAGGTCGCATACGGGATGATCAGCAGGTTAGCGCACGCATCCCCGCCGCTGACGGTCATCACGTGCTGGCGTTTGTGTTCCCATCCCGGCCAGTTGAAATCGGGTGGTCGTTGCAGCGCTGGCCAGTTGACGTTGATGGACGTGATGTCTCCGAGCAAGGGAGTCAAGACCGCTACGAGGTGAGGCAATTCATTGGTGATGCGGTCCGCGCGCGGCCACCACGCGCCGTCGATGTCGCGGCCGAGTTCGCGAGCCACCGATAGCCGGATGGGATCTGCGCGACCTCGACCTCCGAACGGATAGGTCATCGGACGTTTCGCTGTTGGCACCGGGTGCCCCCGATGATCACGACGGCACCCATGTTGCGCGCGCAAGCCGGACGTGGGGTGTCTGGTTGTCGCGGACAACTACGGCTGAATAATCCACGGACGGTTCCCTCACGGTCGGCATCGTCCGCCTCACGGGCGCGGGGCGGACAGAGGAATACATTGCCCGTGGGTGTCATCCGCACGATCGCGGTGGACCACCGCTGACAACGAAACGGCTCAGGTTTGACGCTACGCCACCAAGCGATTCGGCGGCCCGACAGGGGCGAAGCGGACCTTAGGGCGGCGCGGCGACGCTTAACGAAGAGGCACTTGCCGGTCTGCCGCCGTGTCGGTTCGGGACCCGGATCGAGGGTAGTGTGGCGGTAACTGAGATGAGAATGGGTGGGCATGGCCACACAGAGCTGGTGGGACGCGCAAGAGATTCATCCATCGGAGATCCGGGTCGGTGACGTCATCGGCACGATCGACCCAACCCGACTGCGCTATACGGTCAAACTGATCGGCGGGCCGCAGACAAGTCCGCGACAATGGACGTTTTTCTGCCGCGACGCCGACGGCCTACAGCACACGAGCACGTTCCGGGAAGACAAGTTAGTTCGCAGGTACGCCAAAGCATCATGACGCGACCGCAAATGCGTCGCCCAACCCGTCCAACCGGGTTTGGCTAGTGCTCGGCGATCAGGCTGCGCAGTTGCCGGACATGTAGCCACTCGACCACCGGCATCGCCGCGGTGACGAGCCCGGCCAGGCCGTAGCCGAACCACGACGGGCCGTCGTGACCGACGGCCATCAGGTAGGTCGCCGCCGCGACCGCAGTCAGCGCGGCACCCATCGTGCCCGCCAGTATGACGGTGCCGCGCAACCAAACCCGGTCCACCGCCGCGCCGGACCATTCTGCGGCCGGCTCCGCGGCTTGCACCGTGCGCGCGCGAGCGCGCTCGGCCAAGGTGCGTGCTGTTGGGGCACCCGGCCTTACCGGGGGCCTGCCCGGCACGCGTGGCGGCGCGGTCGCCGCCCGGACGGCCGGATCGGCCTGAGCCGTGCGCCGAGCCCGCAACAGCATCGGGATCGCCCCGGCGATGATCAGCGCGGAAACGACGATGACGGCGTACAGCACCCATGTTGTGTGCGAGCTCCCGGCCATTCTGTGGAAGCCCCGGCCCAAATCGGCCAGCGCGACGGCGGCGGCCACGCTGACGCCCAACAACACCAGCCAGATCGCTGCGCACGCCCCCACCAGGATGCGGTCGATGACCTCCGGCGGAATGGCGTCCGACCCACGCCGGTATGCGGAATATCTGCTGACCATCAGCAGCTCGTCTGCGCTGTGTCGCTGTTGTTCGACGACAGCACAGCTCCGTCGCTGGTGGTGATCGCGCAGTTGAGCCTGCTGACCCGGAAAAGGCTGGAAGCCTGCACCGATCCGACGTCGGACGTCGAGATCGGTGTAACGGTCATCGACCACGGGATGTACACGTTGTGCTGGGTGCGTGACCGACCGGAGGCGTCGACGTAGGTCACCGAGATGATGTCGCCCGGCGCTTTCGTGCCGGTCACCGAGTAGGTGACTTGCCGCGGCCCGGCCGGTGCCGGCGGAGGCGGCGGAGGCGCCGCCGCCGTTGGGGTGGCCGGGGGCGGTGCCGGAGCCGGCGCCGGCGGGGGCGCCGGTGGCGGAGGGGCGGGCGTCACCGTCACGGTCTGTGTCTCCGTGGCTGTCGGGGGCGGCGGCGGTTCGGTGGTGGGTGGCGGCGGAGGCGGCGGGGGCGGCGGCTTGGTGGTCGTTATTTCGTCCTGCATTGGCGGCGTGGACGGCGTGGTGGTGGTGCCGGGGTTGGCAAGTTTGTTGGTGTCGGTGCGCGTGACCAGCAGCGACACCGAGACCACCAGCGCAATCGCGGCGACGATGGCGGCGACGCCCACGACCCACGGCCAACGCGCAGCGGCGTGGTCGTCGTCGTGGTCGGATGAATCGTCGTAGCCGTCGTAGTCGTAGAGCGCCGTATCGGCGGGCACATAAGGGCCGGTCATGAAGTGCTCGGACTCCGGCGCGGAGTAGGCCCGCGAGTACGCGTCGGTCTGGCCTGTGTCGTCCGCTGCGGCCAACTCGGCGCTGTCGTCGAACCGTCCCTCCTCGTCGCCGGGCGCGCTGGGAGCATCGGGTTCGTGGCTGAGCTCGCCGGCGGATTCGGGTTCCTCAGGTTCCCGTCCCGGGGGTTTCGGCCCGTTCATGTCTGCCTGCCCTGTCCAACTGCCTCACCAGCGCGCGCGGCTCGGCGGTCAAGCCGTTGTGCGCGCGCTCGGGAAATTGTCATTGTGCCTGGGCAAACCCTACCGAACCGAGTGGAGCAAAGAAGTTTGGCGACGGGGCCACTCGTCAACTGATGCCCGGATTGTGACCTTCGAGTCGCAAATCAGTGCTTCTCCGGACCGAGGTAGTACTCGAACACCAGACCCGCTGCCGTAGCAAGGATGAACACCACTCCGGCAACGATCAGCCACGGCAGCCACAGCGCGATACCGACGGCGGTCACCGAGCCGGCCAGCGCGACCAGGATCGGCCACCAACTGTGCGGGGCGAAGAACCCCAATTCCCCTGCGCCGTCACTGATCTCAGCGCCCTCGTAGTCCTCGGGCCGGGTATCGAGGCGGCGGGCGACGAAGCGAAAGAAGGTGGCCACGATCAGCGCCAGGCCGCCAGTCAGCGCCAGCGCGGTGGTTCCCGCCCACTCCTCGCCGCCGGTAGCAAACATCGCGGTGAGCACCCCATACAGCACCGCCGTGACTAGAAAGAACGCGGCGACGAACTCGAACAGCCTCGCTTCGATGTGCATTGAGTGTCCTAACCTACTGGCTTGCCGTCATTTCGCCGCGGCGGGTTTCGAACGGGTGGGTGGTCACCGCTACCGGAGACTGGTTGATCGCCTGCAACGCCTGGGCGTTGGTCTTTCCATCGATCCGCTGCCGCAAATAGGCCTTGAAATCGTTGGGTTGGACCACTCGAACCTCAAAGTTCATCATCGAGTGATACGTGCCGCACATTTCAGCGCAGTGGCCGACGAAAGCCCCGGTCTTGGTGATCTCTTCGACCTGGAACACGTTGACGGAGTTGTTCGCCACGGGGTTGGGCATGACGTCGCGTTTGAACAGGAATTCGGGCACCCAGAATGCGTGGACGACGTCGGCCGATGCCATCTGGAATTCGATGCGCTTGCCGGCGGGCAACACCAGCACCGGAATTTCGGTGCTGGTTCCCAGGGTTTCGACCTTGTCGAAATTCAGGTAGGTCCGGTCCTCGGTGTTGAGGCCGCGCACCGGGCCGACAAGCTCCTCGCCGCGCTTGTCCTTGCCCTCGGGCTTGGACACCATGGCCTTCTTGAGGGCCTCATCGGCGCCTTCGTAAGTCAATGTGCCGTCTTTGAAGTTGACGCGCTGGTACCCGAACTTCCAGTTCCACTGGAAGGAGGTGATGTCGATCACCACCTCGGGGTCCTTGGCCAGGTGCAGCATCTTCTCCTGAACCACGACCGTGAAATAAAACAGCACCGAGATGATCAGGAACGGCGTCACGGTGAGCACAAGTTCCAGCGGCATGTTGTAGCCGAATTGGCGAGGCAGCTCGGTGTCGGTCGCCTTCCTGCGGTGGAAGGCCGCAGTCCAGAAGATCAGGCCCCACACGATGACGCCGACGACCAGCGAGGCGATCACCGCGCCGATCCACAGCTCCCGGTTGAGGTGGGCCTCCGGTGTGATGCCCTCCGGCCAGCCCATGGCCAGCGCCTCCGACCAGCTGCATCCGCTCAGGCCTACCGCCAGCACCCCCAGCGTCGCGGCCAGCGCCAGCGGCCGAAGACGACGCGACCGCCCCCGCTTAGCACCTCGGGAAGGGCGGTGAAACCTGCGCTGCGACAAACGTTGCGAACGGGCCTGGTCGCGAGGTGTCACGTTGGGCGCCTCCTGCTCGGATATCGAATACTACGCAGCGTAGACCACGCCGCTCAGGGCGGCGACGAAACCCCGACCGGCCAAGCGGCCACATGCCGCCCGAGTGCGGCATACTGAGGCGCCGTGTGTGGACTGTTGGCGTTTGTAGCGGCCCCGGCCGGCTCGGACAAGGCCGCCGACGGCCCCGGCGACGACGCGGCCCGAGCCGACGGCGCCATTGCTCGCGCCTTGCATTTGATGCGTCATCGCGGCCCCGACGAGCCCGGCAATTGTTTCGACCCAGACGCGGACGGGGCCGTCGTGTTCGGCTTCAACCGGCTGTCCTTCATCGACATCGCGCATTCCCATCAGCCGCTGCGCTGGGGCCCGCCGCAGACGCCCGATCGCTACGTGCTGGTGTTTAACGGCGAGATCTACAACTACCTGGAGCTGCGCGACGAACTGGCCAGAACGCACGGCGCCGTTTTCGCCACCGAGGGTGACGGCGAAGCCATCGTCGCCGGCTTCCACTACTGGGGCATCGACGTGCTGACGC
Organism: Mycobacterium sp.; assembly: GCA_035552295.1. Lineage (GTDB taxonomy): Bacteria > Actinomycetota > Actinomycetes > Mycobacteriales > Mycobacteriaceae > Mycobacterium. The sequence goes on from DASZLQ010000020.1 coordinate 53,690, forward strand.
GGCTGCGCGGCATGTTCGCCTTCGCCTTGTGGGACACCGTCACCCGCGAATTGCTCTGCGCCCGTGACCCTTTCGGCATCAAGCCACTATTCATGGCTACCGGCTCCGGCGGTACCGCGGTGGCCAGCGAGAAGAAATGCCTGCTCGATCTGGCCGAGTTGATCGGGTTCGACACCCGGATCGACCATCGCGCGGTGCAGCACTACACGGTCCTGCAGTACGTGCCGGAGCCAGAAACGCTGCACCGCGGGGTGCGGCGCCTCGAATCGGGTTGCTATGCCAGGATCCGTCCCGGGCATCTCGAGCCTGAAGTCACCCGCTACTTCGTGCCGCGGTTTGTCGCCACGCCCGTCGCTCGAGATACCGAACAGGCCCGCTACGACGACATCACCGCGGTGCTCGAGGACTCGGTGGCCAAGCACATGCGCGCGGACGTCACCGTCGGTGCGTTTCTGTCCGGCGGTATCGACTCCACGGCCATCGCCGCGCTGGCGATCCGGCACAATCCCCGGCTGATCACGTTCACCACCGGTTTCGAGCGTGAGGGGTTCTCCGAGATCGACGTCGCGGTGGCCTCGGCCGAGGCCATCGGGGCCCGCCACATAGCCAAGGTGGTCAGCGCCGACGAGTTCGTCGCGGCCCTACCCGAGATCGTCTGGTACCTCGACGAACCGGTCGCCGACCCTGCGCTGGTGCCGCTGTTCTTCGTCGCCCGCGAGGCCCGCAAGCACGTCAAGGTGGTGCTGTCCGGTGAAGGCGCCGACGAGCTGTTCGGTGGCTACACGATCTACCGAGAGCCGTTGTCGCTGAAGCCCTTTGACTATCTGCCGCGGCCGCTGCGGCGTTCGATGGGCAAGGTGTCCAAACCGCTGCCGGATGGCATGCGCGGCAAGAGCCTGCTGCACCGCGGATCGCTGACACTCGAGGAGCGCTACTACGGCAATGCCCGCAGTTTCTCTGACGCGCAGTTGCGAGACGTGCTGCCCGGATTCCGCGACGACTGGACTCATACGGACGTGACGGCATCGGTGTACGCCGAATCGACCGGCTGGGACCCGGTGGCGCGTATGCAGCACATCGACCTGTTCACCTGGCTGCGCGGCGACATCCTGGTCAAGGCCGACAAGATGACGATGGCCAACTCGCTGGAGCTACGGGTGCCGTTTCTGGATCCCGAGGTGTTCGCCGTCGCCTCCCGGCTGCCGGTAGAGGCGAAAATCACCCGGACGACGACCAAGTACGCACTGCGGCGAGCGCTGGAACCCATCGTCCCGGCGCATGTGCTGCACCGGCCCAAGCTCGGGTTCCCGGTCCCGATCCGGCACTGGCTGCGCGCCGGCGAGCTGCTGGAGTGGGCCTACGCGATGGTGGCCGCATCGCAGGCCGATCACCTGGTCGACGCGGCCGCCGTGCGCCGGATGCTCGACGAACACCGAAGCGGCAGCAGCGATCACAGCCGCCGGCTATGGACGGTGCTGATCTTCATGCTCTGGCACGCCATCTTCGTCGAGCACAGCGTGGTGCCCCAGATCGGCGAGCCGCAGTACCCGGTGCAGCTCTGACGGCGACGTCCTACGCCGAGTGTGCGCTGTGGGCCTTCAGTGTGAGCTCAGGGCGGAATTTGGGCGATTTTCCCACCCTGTACGCACGGTCGAAGCCCTCACCGCACAGCCGATGCGATTCCGATGCGATTCGACACACGCGGAGGCGTGACGACTCACGGCGAGCCGGGAATTAGGCCAGCACGGCGGCGATCTCGGCGGCCGCGTCCTCGCCGTAGGCGCCGGCTAACCGCGTCTTCGCGACCTCGTGGTCCCAGGTCCACTCCTGGGTTCCAGTCGATTCCAGCACCAGCACGGCGACCAACGAGCCCAGCTGCGCCGCCCGCTCCAGGCTCAGACCCGCGCTGCGCCCAGTGAGGAACCCGGCGCGGAACGCGTCGCCGACACCGGTGGGGTCGACCTGGGCCGTTTCGGGCACCACGTCGACGTGGATGGTCGTGCCGTCGCGGTCAACCACGTCCACACCTTTGGCACCCAGCGTGGTCACCCGCAGGTCGACCTGCGCCATCACGTCTTCCTCCGACCAGCCGGTCTTGGACCGCATCAGGTCCCATTCGTAGTCGTTGGTGAACAGGTAGGCGGCGCCGTCGATGAGCTTGCTGATCTCGGCTCCGGACAGCCGGGCCAGCTGCTGGGACGGGTCAGCGGCGAAGGCCAGCCCCAGCTCGCGGCACTCCCCGGTGTGCACCACCATCGCCTCCGGGTCGTTGGCGCCGATGATCACCAAGTCCGGCGTACCGATTCCCGACGCCACGTCAGCGAGCTTGATATTGCGGGCCTCCGACATCGCGCCCGGGTAGAACGAGGCGATCTGGGCCATGTCGAGATCGGTGGTGCACACGAAACGTGCCGTGTGCGCGGTCTCGGAGATCAGCACGTGGTCGCAGTTGACGCCATGGGCCTGCAGCCATTCGCGGTAGTCGCCGAAGTCGTCGCCTGCGGCACCGATCAATGCGACGTCACCGCCCAGCACACCGATGGCGTAGGCAATGTTTCCGGCCACTCCGCCGCGATGAATCACCAGGTCGTCGACAAGAAAGCTGAGCGATACCTTCTGCAGATGATCAGCCAGCAGCTGCTCGGAAAAGCGGCCGGGAAACCGCATCAGGTTGTCGGTCGCAATCGAACCAGTCACCGCGATCGTCACGAAATCTCCATCCTTCGTTAGTAAGGTCATCTAGCTTACTCAGGCGTCTCGACTGCCGTTGCGTCCGCGGTCGGTGCGCGCGGTCGTGCGCTAGCCTGCCTAGGGAGCTCACTCAAGTCGCCGGGACCCGAATACTCGGGCGGTATCAGTTCGTGTCCCGTCTACCACCCTAGGAGAACCACATGGGCGGTCCGCACCCGCCGAACCACCCTGTCGGCGCCGACGGACCCGCGCCCTACGCCGAGTCCCAGCCCGTCGAATTCCCGCATGAGCCCAATGCCGGTGATCCGGCCTTCGCGCCCCCACCGGCCGGTGAAGCGGCGCCCCCCTCGTCGGCCACATATCCCGGGCAAGTGCCGCCCCCGGGGTACCCGAAGCGACGGTCCAAGCGGCGGTTGATCATCGGCGTTTTGCTGGCGGTCGCGCTGGTCGCCGCGATGACAGTGGCGATCGTCTACGGGGTTCGGACCAATGGGGCCAATACCAGCGCCGCGTTCTCCGACGCATCGGCCAAATCGGCGATTCAGGGGTATCTCGACGCCCTCGAGCACCGCGACACCGACAACATCGTCCGCAACGCGCTGTGCGGCCTGTACGACGCCGTGCGCGACAAGCGGTCCGATCAGGCGCTGGCCAAGCTGAGCAGCGACGCGTTCCGCAAGCAGTTCTCCGATGTCGAGGTGACCTCGGTCGACAAGATCGTGTACCTGTCGCAGTATCAGGCCCAGGCACTGTTCACGATGCGGGTATCACCTGCGACCGGCGGCCCGAGGCGCGGGGACGTGCAAGGCGTCGCACAGTTGCTTTTCCAGCGCGGCGACACCTTGGTGTGCTCGTACGTGCTTCGCACCGGGGGATCGTACTAACCCCGTTTCGAGCCGGCTAGCCGATCAGTTGAACGAGTCCCCGCAGGCGCACGAACCGCCGGCGTTGGGGTTGTCGATGGTGAAGCCCTGCTTCTCGATGGTGTCCACGAAGTCGATGGACGCGCCTTCCACGTACGGCGCGCTCATCCGGTCCACGGTCAAGGTCACACCACCGAACTCGACGGTCAGATCACCATCCAGCGTGCGGTCGTCGAAGAAGAGGTTGTAGCGCAGCCCGGCGCATCCGCCCGGCTGAACTGCGATACGCAGCGCCAGGTCATCACGTCCCTCTTGGTCCAGCAGCGACTTCGCCTTGGTGGCGGCGGCCTCGGTCAGGATCACGCCGTGGGTTTTGGCGCTCGACTCGTTTTGCACCGTCATTGCTTCTCCTACATGGCTCATTGTCGGATGGGTCGCCCGCGGCGCCTGACCAGTCGGGAAAACCCACTCCCTCAACGGTACCTTGCGGGACCGCTATTCCCGAGTCGCTCCGCTACCACAGATGCCAACCCGATTAGCTGATTGGCCGCGTCGGCCAGCGCCAGCCGCACCGATCCGGCGTGATCGGCGATCGATAAGGCAGCCATGATGCCCGCCGATCGCACCGTGGATTTTTCCAAATCGACCTGACCTGCCAGCACGATCACCGGAATACCCAGCGGACGGGCTTTACCGGCGAGCCACCCAACCACCTTTCCGTGCAGGGATTGCTCGTCGAACCGGCCTTCACCGGTGACGATCAGCTCCGCGGCCTCAAGGTCGTCGGCCAGGTTGGTGTGCTCGGCGATGATGTCCGCGCCGGACGCGGACCGGGCACCGAGCGCAAGCAGCCCCGCGCCGATACCGCCGGCCGCGGCTGCGCCCGGCTCGGAGCTCACATCCCGTCCGGCCACCGCTTCCAGTTCCAGGGCCCACGCCTCGAGGCGGACTTCGAGCGCTGCGACGGTTGCCGTGTCCGCGCCCTTCTGCGGCCCGAACATTCTGGCTGCTCCCCATGGCCCCAACAGCGGATATTCGGTGTCCGAGGCGGCGATCAGCTCCACGTCGGCGAGTTGTTGTCGAGCGACTTCCAGGCCACCCAGCTCGGCAATGAGCCCTTGCCCGCCGTCGGTGGACGCGCTGCCGCCCAACCCGACCACGATCCGCTTCGCCCCGGCGCGCAGGGCCTCGGCGATGAGTTGTCCGACTCCCCTGCTGTGGGCTGCCATCGCGGTCTCCGGGGTGGGTGGACCGCCCAGCAATGCCAGACCACACGCCTGCGCGCACTCCAGATACGCGGTTGCCGGGCCGCGATCGAACACCCACTCGGCGTCGACCATGGAGTTCAGCGGCCCGGATACCCGCAGTCGCCGCTTCTGGCCCAGTCGGCTGGCCAGGACCTCGATGAAACCCGGGCCGCCGTCGGACTGTGGGGCGACGATGAAACGATCACCCGGACGTGACCGGGTCCAGCCTGTTGCGATGGCGGCGGCGGCCTCGACGGCCGAGAGGCTGTCACCGTAGCAATCCGGGGCCACCAGGACCAGCATGGCCGGCAGCTGGAGATGACCTGGCGCGAGGCCAGCGGCATCATCCGAGGCCATCGAGCCGTCATCCATTACATGCAGCCGTTCATCAGAGGTAAGCGTAGGTGTATCGACGTGCTGGAGCAGGACTATTGACGACGCAGTCCGGGGCCATTTCGGCGCGGACCCGCCCGCGAAGTAACCTGGCGACTGTGAAGCTGCTGGGCCGCAAGAAAACCCATGACGAGGCCCTCGAAGGGGGTTCAGCGGTGCTGGCTGAACCCGACCTGGGCAGTCCCACCGACACGGCATCCCGACCGCGCAAGACCGATCCCAAGGGCCGGCCCACGCCCAAGCGCGACAATGCCCGACGCAGTACCCGGAAGGGCCCGGTCGCCCCGGCGCCGATGACTGCCGCCGAGGCGCGGGCCCGGCGCAAATCGCTGGCCCGCCCGAAACTCAGCCGCGAGGAGCGCAGGGCCGAACGAACCGTCAGCCGGGCCCGGATGTCGGATCGCCGGGAGCGCATGATGGCCGGCGAAGAGGCATACCTGCTGCCGCGGGATCAGGGGCCGGTGCGCCGTTACGTGCGCGATGTGGTGGATTCCCGGCGCAACGTGCTCGGCCTGTTCATGCCGTCCACGCTGGCGCTGCTGTTCATCATGTTCGGCGTTCCGCAGCTGCAGCTTTACATCTCTCCGGCGATGCTGGTTCTGATGGCCGTCATGAGCATCGACGGGTTCATTTTGGGCCGCAAAGTCAACAAGCTCGTCGACGCAAAGTTCCCGAGCAACACCGAAAGCCGTTGGAAGCTGGGCCTTTACGCCGCCAGCCGGGCCTCCCAAATGCGCCGGATGCGAACGCCCCGGCCTCAAGTCAAGCACGGCAGCAGTGTCGGTTGAACCTCGCCTGAAAGCCGTCTGACCCCAGTGCGCACCCTGGTGCTCGGCGGGATCAGGTCGGGCAAATCCCGGTGGGCGGAAGAAGCCATCGCCAAGTCACTGGCACCCGGTCAGCCGGTGCGCTACCTGGCCTCCGGGCTGGGCGGCCTCTCCGATGAGGCGTGGGAATGCCGGGTCGCGCAGCACCGCGACCGTCGGCCCGCGCATTGGTCAACGGTCGAAACCGACGACATCACAACCCAATTGCGGCAGTCACCCGACACCCCGACGCTCGTCGACGACCTCGGCGCCTGGTTGACCAGCACGCTGGACCGCCACGACGCGTGGGCGAACGGGTCGGTGGCGGCCGCGGTCCAAGCAACGATCGCGGACATGGTCGCCGCGGTCAGCGCGTTTGGATCCACGCTGGTGCTTGTCAGCCCGGAAGTCGGGCTGACCGTGGTGCCGGCTACCGCATCCGGCCGCCGATTCGCCGACGAACTGGGCAGCCTCAACCAGCGCATCGCCGCGTTGTGCGATCAGGTGGTGCTGGTGGTGGCCGGCCAGGCGGTACCGATCAAGCCGTGCCGAACGTGATCGAATTCACGCCGATCTCGCCGCCCGACGCCGCAGCCGCGGCCGCCGCCCTCGCCCGTCAGGACACGCTGACCAAGCCGCGGGGCGCGCTGGGCCAGCTCGAGGACCTGTCGGTCTGGGTCGCGTCGTGTCAGGGGCAGTGCCCGCCCCGACAGTTCGAGCGCGCCCGGGTGGTGGTGTTCGCCGGCGACCACGGTGTCGCCCGGTCCGGGGTGTCGGCGTACCCCCCGGAAGTGACGGCCCAGATGGTTGCCAACATCGACGCCGGTGGGGCGGCGATCAACGTACTGGCCGGTGTCGCCGGCGCGACGGTGCGGGTCGCGGACCTGGCAGTGGACGCCGACGCGGCCTCTCAGCAGATCGGCGCCCACAAAGTGCGGCGCGGCAGCGGCGATATCGCCATCGAGGACGCGCTGACCGACGAGGAGACCGCCCGCGCGATCGCGGCCGGCCAGCGCATCGCCGACGAGGAGGTCGACGGCGGTGCCGACTTGCTGATCGCCGGTGACATGGGAATCGGAAACACCACTGCGGCAGCGGTTTTGGTGGCGGCGCTGACGAATGCAGAGCCGGTTGCGGTGATCGGCCTCGGGACCGGGATCGATGACGCCGGGTGGTCACGCAAGACCGCCGCGGTCCGCGATGCCCTGTTTCGGACACGGCTGGTAGTGCCCGACCCGGTCGGCTTACTGCGCTGCTGCGGCGGTGCGGACTTGGCCGCGATGGCGGGCTTTTGCGCGCAGGCCGCGGTGCGGCGCACCCCGCTGCTTCTCGACGGGATGACGGTGACGGCTGCGGCGTTGGTCGCCGAGCGCTTGGCGCCGGGCGCCAGGCAGTGGTGGCAAGCCGGTCACCGGTCCACCGAGCCGGGCCACGGACTGGCCTTGGCGGCTCTCGAACTGGACCCGATTTTGGACCTGCGCATGCGGCTGGGCGAGGGAACCGGTGCCACCGCGGCGCTGCCGGTGCTGCGCTCCGCGGTGGCCGCGCTGTCGTCGATGGCGACGTTCACCGACGCCGGTGTCTCCACCCGGTCTGATGGTGCTCCACCATCGTGATGCGTTCACTGGCAACGGCTTTCGCGTTCGGCACGGTGACGCCAGTGCCGCGTGCCGGGAGTTCGCCGATGGGTCGGGGCGCCATGACCGCGCTGCCGGTGGTCGGCGCCGCGCTGGGCGCATTGGCCGCGGGCGTCACGTGGGGCGGCGCGCAGGCCTTCGGCCCGTCCAGCCCGCTGCCCGGACTGCTCGGGGTGGCGGCGCTGCTGCTTGCCACCCGCGGCCTGCACATCGACGGCGTTGCCGATACGGCAGACGGGCTGGGCTGCTACGGGCCACCGCAGCGTGCACTGGAGGTGATGCGCGACGGATCGACCGGACCGTTCGGTGTGGCGGCTGTCGTACTGGTGATCACGTTGCAGGGACTGGCCTTTTCGGCCCTCGGTGCCGCCGCGATCGTCGTATCGGTCGCTGCCGGTCGAGTCACCGCGGTGCTGGCCTGTCGCCGATCGGTGCCGGCGGCCGACGGCAGCGCGCTGGGTGCGCGGGTTGCCGGCACTCAGCCCGCGCCGGTGGTGGCGGCCTGGCTCGCGGTGCTGATCGGCGCTTCGCTGGCGGCGGGTCCGCGACCGTGGCAGGGGCCGGTCGCGGTGTTGCTGGCGGTTTGCTGCGGCGCGGCGCTGGTGGCACACTGCGTGCGCCGCTTCGGCGGCATCACCGGTGATGTGCTGGGCGCGGCCATCGAACTGACCACGACGACCAGCGCCGTGGCGCTGGCGGCCTTTTAGTGCGCAAGCCCTAGCCCAGCCGGGACATCCAGCCGTGGGTGTCGGCGAAGGTGCCGCGCTGAATTCCGGTCAGCGTGTCGCGCAGCGCCATCGTCACTTCACCGGGTTGACCGCCGGCGATGGTGAACTCGGAATCGCCGTACTTCACCTGTGAGACCGGGGTGATGACGGCCGCGGTGCCGCAGGCGAACACCTCTGTGATCTCCCCTGCGGCGGCCTTCTTCTGCCACTCGTCGATATCGATCTTGCGTTCCTCGACTGCGAATCCGGCATCAATGGCCAACTGCAGCAACGAGTCCCGCGTGATCCCGGGCAGGAGCGACCCGGACAGTTCCGGGGTGACCAGCCGCGCCGACCCGCCGCTGCCGAGCACGAAGAACAGGTTCATCCCGCCCATCTCTTCGACGAAGCGACGCTCCACAGCGTCCAGCCACACCACTTGCTCGCAACCGTTTTCCGCCGCTTCGGCCTGAGCCAGCAGCGATGCGGCGTAGTTGCCGCCGAACTTGGCCGCGCCGGTGCCGCCCGGGCAGGCCCGCACGTACTCCGTCGAGACCCACACGTTGACGGGATTGATGCCGCCCCTGAAGTACGCGCCGGCCGGCGAGGCGATCAGCAGGTACCGGTACTGCTTGGACGGGCGCACCCCCAGCCCCGGCTCGGTAGCGAAGATGAACGGCCGCAGATACAGGGCGTCTTCCCCGCCGGCGGCGGGCACCCAGGCGTCGTCGACGGCGATGAGCTGACACAGCGAGTGGATGAAAACCTCGTCGGGCAGTTCAGGAATCGCCAGTCGCCGGGCCGACGCACGCATTCGGGCGGCGTTGGCGTCCGGGCGAAAAGACACGATCGAGCCGTCGGCCCAGCGGTAGGCCTTGAGGCCCTCGAACACTTCTTGGGCGT